>NZ_CM001775.1:1580229-1899089 GCF_000332235.1 Geminocystis herdmanii PCC 6308
GATGTCTGTAAATCATTTTGTCTTTTTCCAGTGTTTTTCTCAATTGTCTTTATCTATTAACAATGAATATTAAAAAAAATATAGAAAAAATACAAAACAAATTATATACTTTTTGTTACGATTATTTGGGCTTAAAATATTTCCGAAAAATCGCTTTAACGGATGTAATCAGTTTTACGGGCAGTCAACAGTTAACGGGATTATTGCCTCTCATTGGCTATGCCCTCGTCATTGCCACCATCGGCGATTTTTTATACATTCTCTATCCCCCACAATTACAAAATCCCTCATGGGAATTAGGGGCGATTGGTTTATTGATTGAAAATAGTTGGGGGCTTTTAATCGGTTTTGGTTTTGTAGAATTTTCTTGATTGCCCGATGTGAATAACCTTGAAGGGTCATTCTGACTGCTAATGCCCTTTTTAATTCTCTAGAATCTGGATTTGATTCGATAAACTGGTCTAATTCTTTCACAATTTTTCTTACTAATTGTTTTTAGTATTTTCTCACAAATGATTCCTTATTGCTATATTCAGAATTACCCGTAAAATAACGACTAAAAATAAAACCAAAACCGATTAAAAGCCCCCAACTATTTTCAATCAATAAACCAATCGCCCCTAATTCCCATGAGGGATTTTGTAATTGTGGGGGATAGAGAATGTATAAAAAATCGCCGATGGTGGCAATGACGAGGGCATAGCCAATGAGAGGCAATAATCCCGTTAACTGTTGACTGCCCGTAAAACTGATTACATCCGTTAAAGCGATTTTTCGGAAATATTTTAAGCCCAAATAATCGTAACAAAAAGTATATAATTTGTTTTGTATTTTTTCTATATTTTTTTTAATATTCATTGTTAATAGATAAAGACAATTGAGAAAAACACTGGAAAAAGACAAAATGATTTACAGACATCGACTAGATTTTCTGTAGAGACGTAAAATCTTACATCTCTACAATAGTTTTAGCCATTAAAAATTTAATTTCTGGAGAAATCTATTGAGAGAAGCAGAAATTTAATCAAAGTTTAAGGGTTGAATAATATTCAACCCCGATAAAAAAAAGATAAAAATTAAACTGTTAAACCCCAACCAAATCATTTTTGGAATTTAACTTTTTTGAATTTTTGTTTTGCCCAAACCCCAGCACCGAATAAAATAGTAGTACCTAATACGGGTAAAGCATCGGTTTCCCAAGGAACTCCCACCGCACTAAAAGAAGTAACATCAAAAGATGAAGTTTGAGCGGTGACATTCTCAAATCGAAAACCAAAACTTGTGTTACCGGGTATGAATAAAGACACATTACCAGTCTGAGTAGTACCCAGATTCAATTGAGTGGGAGTCCCATTGACTGAATAGAAAAACCGATCAGCCGTGACGCCAGTTGCTGCCCAGTCAAAATTAATGATATAATATGCACTCGCTATTGGAATTGTCAACCACTCAGCAGAGGCTGGAATGCCGGGAGATAAAGGATTAGCGCCACCGATAGTATTAAAGCCGATACTGTCGAATGGATCGGTAATTGTGTAGGCGTTAGGAGCCGTTAAATAGTTTGCAGGGGTACCCTGATTATTGATAGAAAAACCAGCACCAGGAGTAGGAGCCCCTAAAGTATTCGTAGGATTAAACTCACCGACAAAACCAGCCGCATGGGCAGGGGCTGAGATTCCCAGAGTAATCAAGGAAACGGCACCCACGGCACCGATCGAACAAATAGAAGATAATTTCATCATAGATGACCTCTTTTAATTTAAAATATTCTACACTCATTATAATCATTAATCAGTAAATATGACTAATATCTTTTTTTAGTTTTCCACGGTTTAACACCGTAAAAATACTGAGAGTTTGCCAACGAAAGAACGGGATAGCGATTAAAACTAGGTATTCAACTATAATATGAGGGAAAATAATAGAAAAAAGTGCATAATTTGAGACATTTTTCGTCAAAAATTCAACACTTTTGCTTCTAATTCCCCCGTAGGGGTGAACGAAATTTTGGGTAGTAATTATATACTTGATTTTGAAGTAACGAGTAACGAGTAATGTGTTAAAAGCTACTGATGACGATGTGTCGGCTACTGTCTAAGGTGATAAATCCTTGTTTTTGTAAATCTCCTAGTAATCTTGTGATAGTGACTCTTGTAGTCCCGATCGAATTAGCGAGATTTTGATGGGTTAATCTTACTTTTAATCTAATACCTAAGTCTTTATTTTCTCCGATTTCTTGCCCTAAAAGTTGTAACAATTTTATCAATCTATCTTCAACTTTTCTGATTCCTGCGATAGCTAATAATTGTTCACTTTGTTGAATTCTTTTGACTACCTGAGAAAGCATTTTTTGGGCTAAAACACTGTTTTTTTCGATTTCTGCGATCGAGTACCATTGCAACTGAACATCGGACAAAGAGTTAGCCTGAAAATTATCTAAAGCGGTAAACCATAAACCAAAAAAATTATCAGAATGTATCCACCCTAATAGAGTTTCCTCACCTTGGGGATTTATTTTGAGTAATTGTACCACTCCTTTTTTTACCTGCCAAACACCCTGACTAATCAGAGGAATATCTTCTCCTCTCTCAAAAAAATGTAATCTTCTTTCGGTGGTTGCCTCTGGACTGGTAAAATTACGATGAGAAGGATAAGTTAAAAGCATGGTAGTTTAGTATGATTGACATGACCTAAACATAAGGGTATCTTCTTAAAGTTAAGAGAAGGTAATGGATAACTTACAATAGCATTAAGATTTGTTTAACGTTATTTTAACTTCAATACTGCTCGGTTAAGCCCCCTTGCCCCCAGGGCTGTTTCAAAGTAAGTTGGTAAAAATGTTGGGGTGTTAGGGTATTAGGGGATTAGGGGTTTTTTTTTACTTATAGATTTTAAATAATAATAAAAAATCTTAAAAGAATCAATTTATGATAGTAAATTATCAAAACTCATTACTCTTTACTTATTACTCATTACTCCCTCTTAACCAAAAATTTGAAAATGAAACAGCCCTGCCCCTTGCCCCTACTTAATGAATTGTTTATTCATTCAATTTTTTTCGTCATCAATTTAACTTTATTAACTATTTTAATCAAAATTTCTTCTAACCATAATATTAATCGATCGAGCTTTTCTAAAATTATTTCTAAAAAGTGTTTTTCATATTTAATTTCGATAACTTTTACTTCGATTTCTTCTTCAAAAGTAACTTTTTGATTAGATAAATCATGACTATTTTTATTGTTAATATTAGCTTTATTTTCTATTTTTGGAATATCTAAAACCGTGTTTTTTGCGGAAGAAATATTAATAGATATTTCCTGATTTTCGACACTTAAAGATTCGATGATTTCTGAGGGTTCGATCGACGCCATCGAAATGTCATCTTGAGGTAAAATAAAATTAGATTCGTTATTATCAGGTTCGATCGTGTCAGGAAGTTTAGGAATACTACTATATAAATCTTCCCATGATAACCAAGGATCAGCTATTTCATCATTAATTAAGATAATTTCAGTTTCGGAAAAACTGGGTAAAAAACTTTTTTTAGCATTAGCAGATAACGAAGATTTTTGTTGACTAAAAAAATAGTTAATAGCCGCCCAAATTAACACTTGTATTTGAAAAGGATCATCAGGATTATTAAGTTTATCATTTAGATGATTTTTAGCAATATTTAATTGATTTAAACCTTGATTAATTAATTGTTCTGTGGTTTCTTGAATCTGAGGGATAATGTTTTCTGCTGTTTCTTGAGACTTAGTAATAATATTTTGAATCGTTTTTTGTGCAGGAGGTAGATTATCATTAATATTATTAGTGATTAAACTATTCTCTGCTGTTTGATTATCTTGTGATAAAGGAATATTTTTAGTTTTAAAGAAATAGTCTAAGGCTTCTCTAATTAATCTTAAAATAGAGATTTTTTCTTGGGTTTGCTCGATTATATCTTGATTTTGTGGTTCAATAGAACTAGAATTGGGAAAAGTTAATCTTTCTAAACTAACTAATAAATTATCAATAAACGCAATAATTGAGTTATGATTAACTGGAGAATTAATGACTAAATCAGAAGATTGAAGATTGTTAACATCTTGAGATATTTTACTCTCAACTTTTGATTTACCAAAAATATTTAATCCCGCAAAAAACTTAGTTAAAAAATTACCTTTAGTTGAAGCAGATAATAATTTTTGAGAGGTGAATTTCTCAGTCATATCATTAATAAGTAAATTAATTTCTAACTGTTGTTTAATAGGGATAATATCTTTAATTTTATTTTTTTCTAAGACAAAAATTAAGCGTTTATTTTTTAATCTACTGGCTAAACCTTGAAAATTTTTAGAAGGTAAAGAAGGTAACTCAGGATTATCATTAATAGCATTATTAATTACTAAAATTAAATCATCATTATCGATAGAATTGTCAATATTTTTAGTCGTTTTTCCTTTCGGTAAAGATATCTTTGATTGAGGAGAAGCAACAAAACTTTTACTAACTTTTTTGGTGGTTTCCCACAACCAAAAGAAAGGTAAAATTAAACTTTGTAAACCACCTTGCACCACATAACCCAATTCACGAATTTTAACGTTAACTTTACTATTAAATTTGATATAATTTCGGTTAACAAAGTTAAATAATCTACTTTTATAAGGTTTTGTTGAGGGAGGGGGTGAAGACATATCGTAATCCTAGATAATTTATCAGATTTTATTAAGAAATTTTATGGAGAAATAGAAGAATTAAGAATATAGAGTGTAAAATTGATCAGCATAATTGTCAATGGAGGATTATTCATCATCTTTTAATATATAGCCTTTTTTACAGTAATGCTAAGACGTATTTAACTAAAATTTTTCATTAATTATCAAAAAGGATTTAAACTCTTAACTTTTAATTACTCGCACTAAGGGTAATGGAAGTGTTACCTTTCACTAAGAATCTTTCTACTTTATAAAAACAGTAATTGCTATAATATTTTATGACAGATATAAACAATCTTGTAAATGAATTAAAAAATACTAAAATTGCTTATCAAGAATCTTTGCAAAATAGTCGTTTTAAGGCTGGTTTTCTTGGTAGGATTGCCCATGAAATTCGATCGCCCCTAAGTAGTTTAATGGGATTACATCAACTAATTATTAATGATTTATGTGAAAGTCAAGAGGAAGAAAGAGAATTTATTGAAGAAGCCTATAATTATGCTAAAAAATTAATGGGTATTCTCGATCGATTAATTAGCGTTTCTAAGTTAGAAGTGGGAAAACTGAGTTTAGAAATCCAAAAAGTCAATATTGGAGAGTTACTAACAGATATACAAGAAGTAATGACTTTACAAGCGACTAATCGGAATCTAAAATTGATATTAGGCGACATAGAAAAAGATATTATAACTCCTGTTGACAGGGCAAGATTAACGGATGCGTTACTATTTTTGTTGGAGGTAATAATTGATTATGGAGAAATGGGGGAAATAAAGTTAAGTTGTCATCAAGATAAAGAAAACCAAACCGCCATTATCACCATTAATTTTCCTTGTCAGCATCTGGCTATCAGTGAAGATATAGATTTAGTCAAATCCCCTATTCAAGAATTAAAACAGTTAAATAGTTTGCCACAACTTTCCAGTGGCATGAAAATAATGTTGGCGGAGTCTCTTTTAGAAACTATGGCAGGAAAGTTAATCTTAAACGCCAGTGAAGAAGATAACCTCACACGATGGCAGTTATTTCTTCCGCTCCTAAAAACTTGGACAAACTTGGACATCATGAAAAAATGACCCTAAATCCATCATTTTTGCGTTAACCGAGCAGAATTTGTTAACGATTCGTGACAAGGAATCTCACCTTGCAGTAAAAGTGTCTTTCGACTTGCTATTAAACCTATTACTATGTAACTCATCTAATAGCTTGACCTCTACTTCTCTGTTAGAGACACTAAAGAAACTATGACGTTTTACGCCTTTGAGCTTCTTATTCAGGGCATTCCAAAAACTCCAAACGTGCCGACTAGAATCAACTTGAATTAATCGGGCGTAATTGGTTGGAATACTCTCTTTTTTCCTTAATGCCCGTCTTGCTAATACCAACGCTGCCGCCGTATCGCTTGACAAACCATAAAGCCTCATAAATTTTGTTAATCCGATTAAACTTGAAAAGGCAGGATTAACTTTTATTACTTCAATTCCATGTTTAAAAGCACAACTATTTAACATATCTAAAAAACAACTATAAGCAAAGTTTGATAACATTCGAGAATATTTAACTCCCTCTTCTTTCATGGTTGCTTTTTTTCGTTCAAAATCTAAATTTTCTACACTAATTGGACACTCATATTGATAAGCTAATTTTACTAATTTCTTGACTGCATCACCGATAATTGCTGTTGTTTGATTAGTGCTTTTATCTCTCACATTTATTTTAATTTGTCCCTTTGCTTTTAAATTTCCCTCATTATCAACATAACTCCAACCAATTATATTCGGGTTTAAATCTATTCCTAACATTCCATTTTTACGATAAGAAATAATCGGAGTTTCTGGCAAATCAAAACTACAATATAAATACCATTTTTCACCTTTTTTGACAAATCTAAAAGTTAATGCTTGTTGATTATTTAGAGCATAATTTACATCACTTTGTCCATAGCTAAATTTGACATTTTCAATTAAATAATACTTCCCAAAAATTGACTCATAGCAAGGAGGTACTCTAATTTTTAGCCCCTGGGGTAATAACTGACAATTTTGATTGCCATTAGTTTCATCTTTACTTCCTACTAAAGTAAATTGTGAACTACGAGTTTTTTGCCAATCTTTTAACCATTCTTCATGACTAGAATAACCATTTTCTTTTAAATTAAATTGAGCGTACCATAGTTTTTTCCCACCAAACACCAGAGATGGTTTATTCTTTTTTAAAGTAACTAATCTATCTTTTAAAGTCGCTAATTTTCTTTGTTTTTGATGAATAGTAAATCTTAATTTACTTCTGACTGACTTTTGATTCCTACCACAAGACAAAGGTAATTTAGCTAACTTTTTCTTCTCCGTCTCAATAGTTTTTTCTAAACCTTTAATTTTTAATTCTGTTTGTTTTATTTGGCTTTTATAGCACTCTTTTCTTGAAGCGATTTTACCTTTTAAGATAATGTGAATGGAGTTAAATTGACGGGCATTTATACCGTATTTTATTTGATAACTTTTTTTTAAATAATTCAGTTTTTTTCCTTTTTCTAAATCTTTGTATAAATCTCTTTCAATTTTGCCAAAAAAACCTCCTATTAAATCACAAAATTCTGTGACTTCTGTATTTAGTAAAGTTTGATAAGTTATTTTACTCACGATCGTTAATGATGGAAAGAAATAAAGATAAAATAATTATATCATAAGGAATAAAGATGACGTTCCTAGATCGATAAACTTAAACAAATGTTTAAAAAATCACAAAAAATGTCTAAGTTTATCCTATATTGTCTAATTTTATTGGTACAGTCTGTTAACCCCTTGACATTTTTTAACCACATCATTGCTAGTGGGATAACGATTATATAAAACCATGGTGGTGGTAGTATTTTCTTCAAAACCGATTTTTTTATAAAAGTTTTGTTGATGTGTCGTTGTCAAATAAATTCTCTCGACTCGATTTAACTGAGGATGACTAATTAAGGTTTCTACTAATTTACTGCCTAATCCGAATCCTTGATAGTCAGGATGAATTACCACATCCCAAATAGTAGCACGAAAAACACCGTCTGAAGTTGCCCTTGCGCACCCGATAAGTCTTTTATTATCCCATACTGTCACTACTGGGTTACTATTTTCTATGGCGATGGCAATGTCTTCTCTACTGCGATTTTTTGCCCAGAAAGTAGTTATAGAATATAATTCTTGTAATTGTACTAGATCGATCGAACTTTTATCGGTACAAAATTGGATATGGCTAAAATTCATGAATGTCACTCCACAGAAAAAATTGAAAGTATTGAGAACACATAACTTAATAGAGAATGATAAACTATTATTTTGTTTTATCACTTCATTAATAAGACTTGATAGCTCGATCGAACCGTATCAATTTTAGCAAATTACTCAAAAAGAAGGTTCAATGAAAAATGGGGAATGGGGTTGTTGAAACTTTGAGTTAAATTTATTAAACTTAAATATAGTAATTTTTCTAACTCGTTATAATTGAAAAAACTATTAATTATTAACTAGATTTTTATTATAAATTCTCTCATTATTTTTCTTTTGTATTAATGGTAATTCTAACAACATGAGTAAATCATAATATTTATCATCGAGTTTCGGAATTTGAGTAATTATACTAAAATAATACTCACAATTATCCATTTTTTTAAATTCTTGATCAATCTGTTTCATAATTTGTTTATGAATCCATAATGCTCCAGTATTATCAGTATTTGGTAATAAAATAATTAACTGATTATGTTGATAAAAAGCTGGTAAATCCGTAGGACGTTTTAATTGTTTTTGGATGATAATAGAAACCTCTTTTTTTAGATTATCAATTAAATTTTCTGGATGATTTAACTCTATTAAAACTAAAGATAAGGGTTGTTTTTCTCGTGCTAATCTTCGCCATTCATAATCTAAGCAATCAATGAAAGTGTTATATTTAGCTAATCCTGTGATTTCATCTAAAATTTGACAATTATTTAATTCTTCTTGTAAAGCTATTAATTTTTTATAAAGAATATTTCTTTCAATACCAATAATTAAGTGATTAACAATATCTTGTATATCTTTAATTTCTTCAGGTGTCCAAGCTCTTAAATAATTATAATCATAGATAAATAAAATACCCCAAATTTTTATAGGAGTTAAGTTTTTAAATTCGGGAGTTTTCAAAATTAAAGGAAATGCTAACTCTGCTCTTTTTAAAGGTGCTGTATCATCATTAAAAGTTAATTTATCTTGGTGAGTATAATAACCATTTTTTAATTGATTTAGATACGATACCACTGGTTTATAAATTTCATAATTATCTTGATCATTTTTAGATAAAGAGTTATAAATATTACCTTGAAAATCAATAATATTTTCTTGCTCTCCTTGATAATTTAGTTGAGAAATAAAAACTTGTTCGCAGTCTAAATATTCTTTAATATAGGTTAAAATTTGAGGAAAAAATACTTCATAATTGATGGATAAAAAAAAGGAATCTATAATATTCATAAAAAATTAATGTTGCTCAAAAATTACTTATCCTTACCATATTGATTGATATAGTAATTAGGTTTAAAATTTTCTGTAATCAATATTTAATAAACATTTACAAAAATTGGTAAAAGAAGGGGTGAAACCCTTACTACAAAGAAAAAAAATCTTTTTGGAAAAAGTCTCATAGAAATCGAACATAATTTTAGCTAACTTAGAAAGAAGTCTCATAAAATGAGATTACTCTAAACATCAGGAAAAAGCTAGGAATAAATGACTAAAAAATCTAAATTTTTACGAGAGTTAAAAAGATTAGAACAAAAACACAATCAATTATCTTCTCATAATGTCAGTTTATCATCGATCGAATCTAGTAAAATGTCAAAAGTACTAGAAAAATTTATGTCACCCTATCTATACTTAACCAACGACTTGAGTAGTAAAACCAAATTATTCACCATTGGCGTGGTGGCTTGGAATGCTTCCTTATACCCAGAAGAGGAGAGGGAAGACATCACAGACTTATTGTTTTCTCAGGAAGTTATCGGGGATGATGTGAATATAAAACAAGAGTTAACCGACATTGTACAACAATTGATCGATCGAAAACTAACTTATTTTCCAGAGGATAAACGACTAATTATCGACTTTGACTTACAAAAATTTGGAGACTCCGATAGACTATTCGTCACATCTCAACCCATAAAATAATGAGGAATGAGGAATGAAGAATGAAGAATTAGGAATGAAGAATTAAGAATTAGGAATTAGGAATTAGGAATTAGGAATTAGGAATGAGTAATTAAGATAATAATAACCTACTGTTAATTATTCATTGTTTTGTCATTGCGAGGAATAGAAAGCAATCTCAAAGAATGATATTATCATCAAAATACCTTCTAAGATAATAAAAATTAAGATTAAGACATAATAATAATGAATATTATTGATAATTTTCGTTTAGGATTAGCCGTTGCCACTGCTAAAATAATTACTGGAATTGTTAAACTATTTAAACTAGGTTCAGCGAGTGTGTTACCCGGAGAAATAGCTAGTCGTTTTCACCCTCAATTATTAAATCTTTTATCAACACAATTAAGTCAAGGTTTAATCTTAGTGGTGGGTACAAATGGGAAAACTACCACTTCTTTATTATTAAAAGATATATTAGTTAATAAGGGTTATAAAGTTATCCATAATTCTACGGGTGCAAACTTAATTAATGGTTTAGTTACTTGTTTAATTATGCACAGTAATTTATGGGGAAAATTAACCGCCGACTATGCTATTTTAGAAGTGGATGAAAACGTTTTACCTTTAGCCTTAAAACAATGTAATCCTACCCATATTTTAGCCCTAAACTTATTTAGAGATCAACTCGATCGATATGGAGAAGTTGACACCATTAGTTACCGTTGGCAAAGTTCGATCGAACCCTTAAATAAAGATACTATTATTATCTTAAATGGAGATGATCCAACCCTCTGTTATTTAGGCCAAAATTTATCTCAAAAAGTCTTATATTTTGGCTTAAATGAACCAGAATTATACTTAGAAGAAATCCCCCATGCGGTGGACTCTATTTATTGCCCTAAATGTGGTACATCCCTTGATTATAAAGGAGTTTATCTTTCTCATTTAGGAGATTATGACTGCCCAAGTTGCGATTTTACTAAGAGTAAATTAGATATAAATAGTAGTGAATGGTCACAAATTTTGATCGGAGTTTACAATAAATATAACACCTTAGCCGCAGGATTAGTCGCAGAATCGATCGACATAGAAAGAGAAATTATTAACGACACTATTACCAACTTTAAAGCCGCCTTTGGTAGAGCCGAAGAATTAACAATTAAGGACAAAAAAATACGCATTTTACTATCTAAAAATCCCGTGGGTATGAATGAAACAATTAGAGCCGTAAATGATATTAGACAAGTTAATTTATCTAGCCCTATTTTAATGGTTTTGAACGATAGAACTCCCGATGGTACAGACGTATCTTGGATATGGGATGTGGACACAGAAAAATTAGTAGAAATGGGAGGAAATATTGTGGTAAGTGGCGATCGAGTTTATGACATGGCATTACGTCTAAAATATAGTCTTGATACCCTTGAATCTTCCATGAATTTAATAGTCGAAGAAACCCTACAAAATGCCATTAATAAAGCCCTAGAATTAACTCCCACAAACGAAACTTTATACATTATTCCCACCTATTCAGCCATGTTAGAAGTGAGAAAAATACTAATCGGCAGAGATATTCTTTAATTAATTAGGAATGAGGAATTAGGAATGAGGAATTGTTATTTTTTGATGTTTTAGTGATAAAAACCAATATTTTTTTAATTTCTTGAAAATCAGAATATATAGAAGTACCACTGCGTAATAGCTATTTACTTAAAATATATTCTTTTTTTCATCGACTAAATATTGATAAAGTTTAACGATTCTTAAGGCAAAACTAAATGATTTATTTTTAATAATATTCTCTTTCATACTGTTTTTTTAGTAATAACAACAAATTATAATAAATACTGATACAAAAATTTTTATTGCTAATTCTTCATTCTTCATTCTTCATTCTCCATTCCTCATTGCTTTAGGTTTTTATGAGAAAAAACCCTAAAAATTCTTAACATAAGTTAACATAGAGTTTAGGAATATTAAAAATAAGCTCAAAACTCCCAATAATAAGAGTAATTGATAAAATAAACATAAATGTATAGGAGGCTATCCACCAGTGAGCAAAAATAACAAAAAATGGCGCAATGTAGGACTATATGCGATTTTAGCAGTAGTAGTCGTCGCACTAGGTACTGTATTTCTCGATCGACCCCAAACCAATCAATTAAGTTGGAAATATAGTCAATTTATTGATGAGGTTCAAACAGATAAAGTTGAAAGAGTACAACTGAGTGCCGATCGAACCCAAGCTATCGCCACCGCCAGAGACGGACAAAGATTTTTAGTAAATCTACCAAACGATCCTCAATTAATCGATATTTTATCAGATAATAAAGTCGATATTGCCGTTTTACCCCAAAGTGACGAAAGTTTTTGGTTTAGAGCTTTAAGTAGTCTATTTTTCCCCATTTTACTGTTAGTAGGGTTGTTTTTCTTACTTCGCCGTGCATCCAACGGCCCTGGCTCTCAAGCCATGAACTTCGGGAAGTCTAAAGCCAGAGTACAAATGGAACCCCAAACCCAAGTTACTTTTAGCGATGTAGCAGGAATCGAACAAGCCAAACTCGAATTAACCGAAGTAGTGGACTTCCTCAAAAATGGTGAACGCTTTACCGCCATCGGTGCAAAAATTCCTAAAGGTGTCTTATTAGTAGGCCCTCCCGGAACTGGTAAAACCCTCTTAGCCAAAGCCGTTGCAGGGGAAGCAGGAGTGCCTTTCTTCAGCATCTCTGGTTCTGAATTTGTAGAAATGTTTGTGGGAGTCGGTGCTTCTCGTGTGCGTGATTTATTTGAACAAGCAAAACAAAACGCTCCTTGTATCGTATTCATCGATGAGATTGATGCAGTAGGTCGATCGAGAGGAGCCGGTTTAGGCGGTGGCAACGATGAAAGAGAACAAACCCTCAACCAATTATTAACAGAAATGGATGGTTTTGAAGGTAACACTGGTATTATTATCGTAGCCGCTACTAACCGCCCTGATGTCCTTGATTCTGCGTTATTACGCCCCGGACGTTTCGATCGTCAAGTAGTAGTCGATCGACCTGATTTTGCAGGAAGAGCAGAAATTCTCAACGTTCACGCCAGAGGTAAAACTTTAGGGTCCGATGTGGATTTAGACAAAATCGCCCGTCGTACTCCCGGATTCACTGGTGCAGATTTATCTAACCTTCTCAATGAAGCCGCTATTTTAGCCGCTCGTCGTAACCTAACGGAGATTTCTATGGATGAAATTAACGATGCCATCGATCGAGTTTTAGCAGGTCCTGAGAAGAAAAATCGAGTCATGAGCCAAAAACGGAAGGAATTAGTCGCTTATCACGAAGCAGGCCACGCTTTAGTGGGTGCATTAATGCCCGACTATGATCCCGTGCAAAAAATCAGTATTATTCCTCGTGGACGCGCTGGAGGGTTAACATGGTTCACTCCTAGCGAAGATCGTATGGAATCTGGTTTATACTCCCGCTCTTACCTCCAAAATCAAATGGCGGTTGCTTTAGGCGGACGTATTGCAGAAGAAATCATCTTCGGTGAAGAAGAAGTTACCACAGGTGCTTCTAATGATTTACAACAAGTAGCACGAGTTGCTCGTCAAATGATTACTCGTTTCGGTATGAGCGATCGACTTGGTCCTGTAGCATTAGGTCGTCAAAACGGTAACGTCTTTATGGGGCGTGACATTGCGTCCGATCGAGATTTTTCTGATTCTACCGCTTCCGCCATTGACGATGAAGTGAAAAAATTAGTAGATCAGGCTTACCAAAGAGCGAAACAAGTCCTCGTAGAAAATCGTGCTGTTTTAGACAAATTAGCAAATATGTTAGTCGAAAAAGAAACCGTTGACGCTGACGAATTACAAGATATTCTCAACACCAACGAAGTCAGAATGGCTGCGATCGTCTAATATTGCATCTAGCAAAAAATTGACTGGATTAGGAGAGGAAGAGTAATGAGTAATGAGTAATGAGTAATAAGTAATGAGTTTTGATAATTTACTATTATAAATTGATTATTTCAAAATTTATTATTATTACCTAAAATCTTAAAACAAAAAATCCCCCTAATCCCCTAATACCCCAACATTTTTACCAACTTACTTTGAAACAGCCCTGCCAACTTTGGGGGAGTTAAACTTCTTGAAAGTCCCCAGTATTGGGGATTTAGGGGCGGACAAAATAGCTTGAGCGACTAACCGAACAGTATTGGGTTGAATATTATTCAACCCCTACGAACAAATTAAAAATCTTTCAATTCAGTATATCTCCTATCTCCTGTCTCCTAACTCCTATCTCCTATTTAGCTAGTAATTTTTCCTTGATTACTCGATTATTAGATAGATATTGTTCATTGCGAGAAAGATTTTGAGAAAAACGATTTCTGTCAGTAAAATTATTACTACAATTATTTTGGGAATGTTGTAACAATTCAGTATTAAAGCGATAACCTACATTGCGCACGGTTTGAATTAAATTAGGTTGACGGGGATCAAGTTCAATTTTCTTTCGTAAGGATAACACATGGGTATCGATCGTTCTCTGATTTTCGATGGCTTCGGGCCAAGCTCTACGCAGTAATTCAGAACGACTTAAAGGAGAACCTTGAGCCTGACTTAGTACATATAATAAGCTAAACTCTTGAGGAGTGAGATCAATTAATTCCCCTCTAAATTCTACTCGTCTTTGTACTAAATCTATTTTTAAATCTCCAAAATCCAACATTAAAGGGGTATTATTTACCCGAAAACGTCTTAACAAAGATTCGACTCTGGCTAAAAATTCCTGCATTCCAAAAGGTTTTTTTAAGTAATCATCCGCCCCAGCTTTTAATCCTCTTACCACATCTTTCTCATTAATTTTTGCCGATAACATTAAAACTAACGTTTGATGAGACTGATATAACCATTCACAAAACTCGATACCATCTCCATCAGGCAAATCAGAATCTAAAACGATTAGAGTTGGCACTTGATTCGCTAAACTATTTTTAGCTTGTTGAATTGTACCGTATTGATGCGTAATATAACCGACTTGCTGTAAATGCCACCCTAAGAGCGATCGTAAATGGGGATTACCTTCAATGATAGAAATATAAATCACTTTAAGAATACCAATGTTATGAATCTTTGATACCTTAGCATAACTAATCAATTGTCAAGATACTGTTACATAGAATACTTATATCAAGAATGAAGAATGAAGAATGAAGAATGAAGAATTAAGAATGAAGAATGAAGAATTAAGAATTATTAACTTCTTCTTCTTAGTTATTTTTTGAACAAAGAAATATTAAAATCTACTTGGCTAGTGGTAGGATTAATCATGGAACTTGTAAGCGCGATCGCACTAATAGAATCAGCTAAGGCTTTAGCTTCCATAGAAGAACTATCCCAGAAATTTGGATCATAATTTACGGCAACAGATAAGGCTTCCTGTAAATTACAATAAAAATAGCCATTATTATTATTAGGTAAAGATGCCGTAGCCAATTTGAAAGTAGAATTTTCTAATAAAGAATTAGCAGGTTTAATATTGTTTATATCTTCAAAATTTCCTGTTAAACTCATCAAGAATTTTTTGTCATTCAACCATCCATAGGAGACAAGATTCGCTTCAGGACTATTCCATTTTGTGACATTAATGCCATTAATATCACTGGTTTGAATATTCAAAAATGGTACTAACTTTGCGGTATTTTCTAAACTTTTTAAAGTGGCTTCTCCTTGAGTTTTATTACTACTTTCTAGGATAAATAATCCCGCTAAAGTGTTTAAAGAATTATTATTATTAGGCGGTAATAAAGCCAGTGCAAATTCTCCATCAAGCCAACTAATAATATCTGTCTCTAAATCTAAATTTAACCATTGAGAAGTCATCATTTTTGCTTGATTAATCAGTAAATCTAAGTCGGGAATATTTTGTGTTTCTTCATTTACTTGTTGCCAAAATTGATTAATTCCTCCTCCTGTCATCACGCAAATAGTATTATCTGGAATTTGACTCAAAAGATTATTACTGACTGGTTTTGATTGTTGTGTGGTGGTTAAAGGATCAACTAAATTAATCACACTACGCATTTTTAAACCGTGATTTTCAACACTTACATTTGCCAAAATAGAGTCTATTTTTTCTAGTTGATTTTTAGCTGATTTTTCTACTTCTATATCGGGTACACTATTTTTAATAATATTTAAGAACCAATTACTATAATCAGGAAAATAAACTTGTATAAGTTCACTATTTTTGTCAAATTTTTGCGATGAATTATCTGCTAAAGAAAGTCCTCCTTTATGAGTATCAATAATTTTAGTAATAACCTCTTGTTTATCGGCAATGATTATATAATTTTGAAAGGTGGTAAAAAATATTTTTTCTGATTGATCATCTAGTTGATAAATAGTAATATTTTGATGTTTAGTTTCGTTAATATTTCCACTATTTGTTGTTTTTATTCCATCGAAAAAATTTTTAGCTTTCAATTTATTTTTAATCCCTAAAATTGCGACAGTATCATAGTCTATTCCAGCTTCTGGCGAAGGTAAAAGTGCGATCGAGATACCTGCTAACCAAGGAGATATATCTTGTTGATAATCAATATTTTGACTGTTTATAGTGACATTTTCGCTAATAAATTCTTGCCAATTATTATTAGTTAATTCTTGAAATTCCGTTGTGCCAAATTCTCTTAATTGTGACCATTTTTTCTCATCCGTAGAAATAAAAGTATTAACTAACGCTGATTGTGGAACTATTTTATTACTAGCTTGTAAAGTTAATTTTTCCCCTAATAATAGTTTTTTCCCAAAATAATAACCACCGCCAAAGGCTAATAAGGTTATCAATAAAAAGGGAAAACATCCGCTTTTTTTGTTCGGTTGTGAAGGTGTCATTATCTTTAATTATTAATAAAAGTTTGGATTAATTGAAAAAGTTATCAAATTAACCTACTTTCATTATAAGTACTGATGCAAAATAGATTGTAAATTTTAAAACTAATAAAAATTTTGTCAATCCCCTCCTCCCCTAATCCTCCTTTTATCTTCACCAGTTTTTTATGGTTAACTTCAGTAAGATCGGGCAAGTTCTGGTAAAATACGATCGATACTGTGCGGTAAAGTCACCCCCCATTGAACGAGGAAGAATTATTGATGCCCAAAATTGGCGTGATTTATAATGATATAAAACCTACGGCTTGTCAAGTCGCTCAAGAATTACAAAACCTATTAACAGATCAAGGTTATCAAGTATGTTTGGCAACGGGATACGCAGGAATTTTAGGATACTCTCATCCGGGTCGTCCCGTGTGTCATAGTCCCATTGAACAAATTGCCCCCGCAGGATTTGATCAAGATATGAGTTTTGCCATCGTTTTGGGGGGAGATGGCACTGTGCTATCGGCTTTTCGGCAGGTTGCACCCTATAAGATTCCTCTTTTAACGGTGAATACTGGTCATTTGGGTTTTTTGACCGAAATTTATCTTAATCAGCTTTCTCAGGCTTTAGAACAGGTGTTAGAAGGAGATTATCAACTAGAGGCTCGATCGATGATGAAGGTTAGTGTCATTCGAGAAGATACTTCTTTATGGGAAGCTCTCTGTTTGAATGAAGTTGTAGTTCATCGTGAACCCTTAACCAGTATGTGTCATTTTGAAATTGCCATCGGGCGACATTCTCCCGTGGATATTGCCGCCGATGGGGTGATTATTTCCACTCCCACAGGCTCAACGGCTTATTCCTTGAGTGCTGGAGGTCCTGTGGTAACGCCTGATGTGCCAGTATTTCAATTAGCTCCTATTTGCCCCCATTCCCTTGCTTCTCGTGCTTTGGTATTTTCCGATCGAGAACCTGTTACTATTTATCCTGCTACTCAGAATCAAATGGTGATGGTAGTGGATGGTAACGCTGGTTGTTATATTTTACCCGATGATGAAGTGCGCATTGTTCGATCGAGTTATGATGCCCAATTTATTCGTTTACAACCCCCAGAATTTTTCCGTATCCTGCGGGAAAAATTAGGTTGGGGATTACCTCATATTGCGAAACCTTCCTCTGTAGAATTACCTTAAAATCCGATCTGTGATTTTGGAGATCGATCGATTAGAATAAAACTACCTCAAAATAATTAGTAATTAGGAATGAGTAATTAGTAATTATGCTTTGATGATTAAATTAATTTTTATATATAAATTATTATGACAAATGCAGATAATCGTTTAAGAAACGAATTTTTAAATACTCAAGTTATCACTCGAAGTAGTGGCAAACGTCTGGGGGTTGTGCGAGAAGTATTAGTCGATGTCGATCGAAGAGAAGTAATCGCTTTAGGATTAAGAGATAATCGCCTAGCCATGTCAGGCATTCCTAAATATATGTATCTCAATAGCGTTTCCCAAGGAGGAGACGTTATCTTAGTGGAAAATGAAGACGTTATCGAAGATGTTGACATCGATATTTATAGCCCTCTTATTAACTCCGAAGTTGTAACAGAAACAGGCGAACCCCTAGGAAAAGTAAGGGATTTTCAATTTAACCTCGTGGACGGACAAATATACTCTTTAACCATTGCCGTTATCGGTTATCCTCAAATTCCAGAGCAGTTAATTAGTACCTACGAATTATCCGTTGATGAAATCGTCAGTAGTGGACCAAATCGAATTATTGTCTTTGAAGGTGCAGAAGAAAGAATAACTCAGCTTACGGTAGGAGTCTTAGAAAGACTGGGTATTGGGCGCCCCCCTTGGGAAAAAGAAGACGAAGAAATGTATTATGCACCAACTACCGCCCCCGAAAATCAGTTACCGACAGGTACGCCCGTTCGTGCGGTGGCTCAACCTTTACAAAATCGTCCTGTAGTGGCTGAGGATAATTGGAATGATGATGAATGGCAAGAAGCACAGCCTATTACTACACCCCCTCGCCGTAAAGCACAATCCATGCCTCTTTATGAAGATGATATAGAGGAAGACAATTGGGGTGAAAGTCGAGTAGAAAGAGAATCAGCACCCCGTTATCAATCTGATAATACTCCTAAACGTCGCTATAAAAATGATTCGATCGACGATGATATGTGGGATGACGATGACGACTCCGATTATCGCCCTCAAAAAGTGAATATTCCTCAAAAACAAAAAATGCCCGAATACGAGGAATATTAAAACAATTAACAGTTAACAATTAACAATTAACAATTTTGGCATTCTTACTCATTACCCAATACTGTTCGATTAGTCGCTCAAGTTATTTTGTTCGCCCCTAAATCCCCAATACTGGGGACTTTTACCAAGTTTAACTCCCCCAAAGTTGGGGGCAGGGGGGCTTAACCGAGCAGTATTGACTGATTACCTATTAACCATTTCTCAATATCTAGTTATGTTTGTATAACAACTACCATGAATTTAGAAGATGCCTTATCTATTTTTGTTCGATTGATTCACCCGATTCAACTCAACGATTTACAAGAATTAGTCTTTCAACAATCTTGGTTAGGCAAAACTTATCAACAAATCGCTAGTGAATTTGGTTATGATCATGACTATATTAGATGTATCGGCTCTCAATTATGGCAAATATTGAGCGATCGAACCCAAAAAAAAGTTAATAAACATAATTTTCGATCGATTATTAGGCAATATAAAGAAGGTGCTAAAATTCAGAATTTTCAAGAGATTAATCAACAAAATCAAGAGCAAAAATTAGAAATTCCAGAAGGAGCAGTACCTTTAGATTCTCCCTTTTATATTGAACGTGATCCCATCGAAAAACAATGTTATCAAGAAATAGTTAAACCCGGTTCTTTAATCCTCATAAAAGCTCCCTCTTTATTTGGTAAAACTTCCCTTGCAAAAAGAATTATTGCCTATACAAAACAATTAAATTATCACAACATTATCATTAAATTTGATCAAATTGATAAATCATTGCTAGAAAATATAAATCAATTTTTGCGTTGGTTTTGTGCTAATGTAGCCCATCAATTAAATTTAAAACCAGACTTAGATGAATACTGGGATAAAGATTGTGGCAGTAAAGTTAGTTGTAATATTTATTTAGAAAATCATATCTTAGCACAAATAAAAAATCCCTTATTAATTACCTTTGATCAAGTTGATCTTTTATTTCAATATCCTCAAATCACTAGCAATTTTTTACCCTTATTACGTTTTTGGTATGAAGAAGCAAAAGACGTGGAAATCTGGCAAAAATTAAGATTAATAGTTATTTATGCCACAGACATTTATGTCCCTTTAAACATTAATCAATCTCCCTTTAATGTCGGTTTATCATTTCCTTTACCCAAATTTAATCAACCTCAAATAGAAAGATTATCTCAACTCCATCAATTAAATAAACATCAGCAGGAATTAATTACAAAATTAATCAAATTAATCGGAGGAAATCCTTATCTAATTCGTTTAGCAATGTATAACTTAAAAACGGGAAATATAGAAGGAAATCAACTATTAGAAAATGCTCCAACTTTATCAGGTATTTATGGTAATCATTTGCGAAGCCAATGGATAAAAGTGCAAAATTTTCCAGAGTTATTAAACGCAGTAGAAAAAATAACCAAGAGTGAAAAAAGTGTTCATCTTGAACCTATTATTACCCATAAATTGGAGAGTATTGGTTTAGTCAAATTAAATCAAGATCAAGTTACCTTTAGTTGTGAACTTTATCGAGTTTTTTTCCGTAATCAATTAGCCATTTTTAACCAGAATTAAAGTTCGTCTCAGAAATTGCTCTGTGCCTCGCAATGACAGAATATCATTAATCTATTATATCGGGATTGCTGAAAAAGTATTTTGCTCAAGTACAATAGGAGGGAGGATTAAGTGATAAGAAAAGCCTTTATTTATCTCTGTTTCTATAGTTAATTGTGCGCCTAATTGTTCGGTTAAAATATTAATTAAACGTACCCCTAACGATCGATTATACTGCCATTTTTGCCCCTGATTACTACCTTGACCATTATCACTAATAACTAGATGAATTATTTTATTTTGCTCTTGATATAATCTCACAATTATTTTTCCTTGATGACTTTGATTAAAAGCGTGTTTAAAACTATTTGTTAAAATTTCATTGACAATTAAGCCACAGGGTATGGCATTTTCAACATTAATATTAATCGGAGTTCGATCGAAATGTAAAGAGTATTTTACTGTTTGCGGATAGGGATTACAACTATTAAATAATGTCTCAATTAATTGAGTGAGATAATCCCCGAAATTTAACTGAGCAAAATTATTTGATTGATATAACTTTTCATGAATCATTGCCATACTTTGAATGCGATTTTGACTATTTTGAAATGCTTTGATAATGGTTTCATCTTCAAAATAAGTAGCCTGTAGATTTAATAAACTAGAAATTATATATAAATTATTTTTGACTCGATGATGAATTTCTTTTAATAAAATTTCCTTTTCTTCTAAAGATTTTTTGAGCTTAAATTCGGCTTCTTTTCTTTTAGAAATATCCCTAGATGCGGAAATAATTTCGGTAATTTTTTTTGTGGAATTATCAATAACTGGTTTACTGGTAGTTTCAAACCAAATATAATTACCTTTTTTATTGAGAATACGATAACTATAGGTGATACTTTGATTTCGATCGACCATAGTTTGATAACATTGATTAAACAAAAAAATATCATCCCGATAAATCCAATGTTGAGGTAATGTATTAATTAATTCCGAAGGTTGATAACCTAATAATATTTTTACCGATGGAGAGACATATAAATAAATACCATCAGGAGAATGACGACTAATCATATCCGTAACATTATTAGCCATCAAACGATAACGAGCTTCGCTTTCCTTTAAGGCTTGTTGATTTTTTTTCCTTTCAGAAATATCTTTAGCAATGGCGCAATAATAAAATTTTTCCCCATAATTGAAGGGATAAATATTAACTTCTACAGGAATTAATGTGCCATTTTTATGACGATGAAAAGATTCGATTGTCATCTGTTTTTTTTCTGCTAATGTATTCATAATCTCAAGCCATTTTTTATTGTCATCTTTTTCAAATAAAGGATTAATATTTTTTACTTGCATGGTTTTAAATTCTGCGGAAGAATAACCCAAAGTCAAAGTGGCTGCTTCATTGGTATAAAAAAAATTAGTGAATTTATCTACCAAAAAAACAGAATCCCCTAATTTATCTAAAGTAAATTGTGTTAATTTTAAATTCTCCTCTAATTGTTTCCTCTCAGTAATATCATCATAAGTCACTAAAACTCCCATAACTTCCCCTTGAGAATTATGTAAAGGCATTCTACAAGTATCTGTATAAATTTCTTTTCCATCACAGATAATTTTTTCAATGACATGATAACGAGTTCGATCGTACTCCATCACCCAACGATCCCATTCCCGATATAATTCACTTTGATGGGGAGTAATGGGTAAATCAAAATCAGTTTTTCCAATAATACCACGAGTATCAGTACAGCCTATTACATTCGCAAAACTACGATTACACCCTAAATAAACAGAATTACGATCTTTCCAAAAAATTTTCTGAGGTATATTATCGATAATCAGACTGAGAAAATCTTTCACAGATTTTAACTCTTTTGTGCGCTGAGAAACTCTCATTTCTAACTCTTGGTTTAAGAGAATGTAGGAGTTTTCCGCCTCTTTCCTTTCCGTAATATCCATCGCCATAGATAGCACTATTTTTCTCCCATCAGGCAGTAAACCTAAAGGCATAGTGTGAAAATGCCATACCCTTTCTTTTCCCTCTACCGTATGAATGGTATATTCTCCCTCATCTAAAGATTCTTTAATCTGGTATAAATCCTCTATATAATTACTAATTTCGAGCATCTTTTCTTTATAGGCTTTTTGCGCCCATTGAGTAATAGTAGGAATCTCTTGGTGAGAATAACCACTAATATCACTCCATGCCTGATTAATTTGTATAACTTCCCCATCTTCTGCATGAATCATTTGCGGAAATGGTGCATAAATAAACGCATTACGAAAACGCATTTCACTGACTTTTAATTCTTTTTCTATTTTCTTTTCTTTGTCTATATCTTGAATGGTTGAAATAAAATATTTCGGTTTATTTTCATTATCTTTAACTAAGGAAACATCAAGACGAGTCCAAGTATTTTCTCCATTTTTTTTGATATACCTTTTCTCTAAAGAATAGGTATTAATTTTTCCTTTTAAAAAATCTTCGAGTAACTTTAAATCTTTTTCTAAATCTTCTGGATAAGTAATTTCTTGGAAGGTTAATTGAGTTAATTCTTCTTGACTATAACCTAATATTTGACAGAATTTATTATTGACTTTTAACAGTTTTCCTGTTAAGCTGACTCGGGCAATACCAATAAAAGCTGATTCAAAGATCGATCGATATTTAGCTTCACTTTCTCTTAGTTTAATGGTCGTATTTTTTTGATAAGTAATATCTGTAATTGTGCCAATGATATAGCTTTCTTGTTCAAAAATTTGTTTTTTGATACAAATAGTTTCAAACCAAAGAACTTCTTTTCGATTAGGATGACAATAACGATAACAAAATTGACTATTTCCTCCATCTATTAAAGTTTGAGATAATGTATCTAAAAATAATTGTTTATCATTTTCATAAATATTATCTAACCAAAGACTCATTATCGGCTTATTAATATGTTCATTTTCACCTAATAATCTTTGAGTTTCTGTATTAGCATAGATTAAATTACCTAAATTATCTAAACGGAATACACCTAAAGGTAAATTTTCCGCTAAATCAGCGTATATTTTTTTAATTAATTTAACTTCCTTCCTTAAATTTTGCTCTTTAGTAATATCTTGAAAGGTATAAACAAGATATTCCTCATTGAAATTATTAACATATTGAATATTAATAGATAAATAGATATTTTCTCCTTGTTGATTCTCCCTCAAAAAAATGATATTTTTAAGAACTTTTTTTCTTTTTATCTCCAGTAAATTAGTTTTTAATAATGGTAAAATTTGGTTAATATTTTCTTTACTTTCAATTTCTGCCTGAGAATATTTTAGCATTTTAGCCAAAGAAGAAGATACATAGATTAATTTACCTTCAATATTTGTAATTAATACCCCTTCATTAATTAATTCTAATAAAATAGGTAAAAATTGAGACATATTTTCGATCGTACTAACCATATAGTTATCCTATTTGATTGATAATATTTTATCAGAAAAATGAACCACTAAGACTTATAAAAAGTTTGTAGTAATGGCTTTAGCCGTTTATTAATAAGCCTTAAAAGGCTTACTACGAACTTATATAACATAAATATTTATTATCAGTATTTAATAGATTAAACTCCTATCTAAAAAATATAATTTTGATAGGTTTTAGCAGAGTTATTACTGACTCTTTCTAATTAATAGCAAATTCCGTAAATGGGCGTTTATATGGTGCATAAAATCCTAAAACAATATCATGTTTAGGCACACCAGCTTCAACTAACTCATTAGCAATACCTATTTCTGTGCCATCCCGTTGAATCCAGATTTTGTCTTCTTTTAAGTCCACATGAATAATAACTCCATAAATTCTTTTTTGATCTTTCCAACCAATATTTAATACTTGATAATGGTGACGATTTTCATCAAAAAGTAATTGTATTTCAGTATCATTTTCTATATCATTAACTGAGTGTTTACTGAGAATATCTTGAATTAATTGAGCATAATCTATTCTTTCCATAAAACGATCTCCTGTTTAACTGAATCAAAAATTAATAGTTTAATTTGATATTCCGCTACGGAATTTTGAATAAATTGTCGAGCAAAAAAATCTTCATAAATATCTTTAGATATAGCTAAATATAATATACGTTGAGGCTCTTCTAGTTTTAATGCTAATCGATAATTAAGAATTTGTCCCAAAGCTAAATGAAATTCTTTTACTGCTGAAGCACCTAAAAATGATTTAATTTCTACCGCTATTTTTTGTCCTGATTTTTCAGCCGCAATTAACCTTTCTGCCCCTAAATCTATATAAAATTCTACATCATTGATTTTTAAATAAAGAGGATCATTTGTAATTTGCCAACCATCTTTTTCCATAGCAATACGGACTGATTGATGATATAAATCTTTAGCTGACATTTGTTATATGTAACTTTATTTTATAATGTAACAAAAATAATAGATATACTTATCAACTTTATAATATAACGTAACAAATCACTATTGCCTATTCCCCATGATTATCGAGAGTAGTCGAGATGCCCAGCCTTAATCAATATCAAATTATTGTCATTTTTAAAGAATGATTTGCCAAAAAAGAACACTTAATGTCATCAAAGAAAAATGTTGCGGTAATAGAGTTTTAATGGATTGACGAGAAATTTTTTGAGTGAGAATAATAGCACTAATTAAGCCAAAAATAAGGGTAACTCCTTGTAAAAAAGTGATAACCGCAGGATGTGCCACAAAAATTGGTAAATTACTACCATCTAAGCCAAAAGTTGCCCACGCTACGGGTAAAATTCTTCCCGCTTCTCCTAAACCTAAATGAAGATAGTAGGCTAAATTAGCACATAATACCAGAGGTAAATAACCATAGGCTAATTCGATAAAAGAACGAGATGATGTTTTTTTCACCTTACCGATTAAACGAATGATACTATAGCCCATTAAAGGGATAATCACAGGTAAAATTAACAGCACGATCGAGCTTAAAGAATGTAGCCAAAATTGACTCATATCTAAGTTTAACCCCAAAAGTAGGTTAATTTCAGGTAACTTATGGACAAAAACCACATTTAGCAGGAGAAATAATAAAGCAACTTCATAGCTACGAGGTTGATGAGTTGTCCATAATTCAATAGCTGGAGGGCGTAAATTAAGAGTTACAGAACGATGGGGACAGGCTTTTAAGCACGTCATACATAACACACAATCCCGATTATCCTGTAACTGTGCAGGATGGGAATATAAAGGGCAACCAAGGGTTTCTAAACCTTCTCCTTTTTGCACTCCCCCTTTATAACATTGATAAGTAGTACATTCTGCGGAGCAAGTGCCTTGTTGCGCTCGTAATTCTATGATGGAAAGTTTGGCAAACATACCATTCATGCCCCCAATGGGGCAGAGATAGCGACACCAAAAGCGTCTTTCAAATATAGCGGAACAAATCATCGCTCCCCCAGTGATAATTAACAGTAACCATGCAGAAAGATAGGCGGTATTCGGCAAATCCCAAAGCTCCTCCCATAATAAAATTAGGGTGAAAAGCCCAAATAAAAACCATCCTCCCCATTTGTCGGCTTCTTGCCGTGGCCATGACTTCAGTTGTCGGGGAAATAGCCATAATGACAGTTTTTGTGTCACCTCTCCATAAATCATAAATGGACAAAAACTGCACCACAGTCTTCCTACAAATGGGAAAGTTAGCAAAATTAGAGGCCACCACCACGCCCAAAAAATGTTCAGCACGAAGTTTTCCTGTCGATTTTGAGGGGCTAAAAACAAAATTCCGATAACTAAGGCAAAAATCCCTAAAGTAAAGCCATAATTGACTCGATCGGGATACCAAGGACTGCGAAGAAGACTACGAAATTTTGGATAGGCGTTGAGTAAATTAAAGCGAAATTGTTGCTTTTTACTGCGAGATTGCCAGATGATTTCTTCCGTTAACTCATTACTGCCTGAAAGTTGTACGATCGCCCTTTCAATGAGGTTCTCCAATTCTCGCAAATTGTTAGGGAAATCATAACCTTGAAGACGGCGCAAGGCTTCGGGGGTAATTTTAGGTTTATCCACCCTTTGACTACGACAAATTAAACTAATATAATAGTTCACTTGATCTTCTAAATCCGCTTTTCTAACTCGGAGGGGAGGCACTTTTATCAGATGTTTAACACAGTTATTGACGGAGGAAATCGCTTTTTCAGAGATGATAATTAAACGTGCTTGACAGGTTTTTGTAGAGTTATTGATATTTCCTGAACGCTCGATCGGGGTATAAGTGTTAGTTTTGAGTAGTTGAATGACAGCATCATTTAATTCTGAGGGTAAATCTTGGATATTATTGAATACTAAAGTGCCTTTCCCCAAGGCTTCAATTAACCCCAGTTTGCCTCCTACCCTGCCAAATAATTCTGCACCACTGGCTTGTAATTTGGCACAATCCACCTTAATCATTGGCTCTCGTCTATAGGATGAGCTATAATGAATTAAACTCGCAAGGTTATCCTTTTCTAATCCTTGTTCTCCGAAAATTATAACAGAAGCTCGATCGATCGTCGCATTTTTCACCTGTTGCCGTAGCCTCATGGCATAACGACTTTTTCCCACAATACCCCGTTTCGCTTTCGTTACCAGATATGGACGTAATACAGCTTGTCGTTCTTGTTCAAAATTCAGTTGCGAGGATAAATCAGCGACTTCCTGCGCTAATTGTTGGGTGAATACTTGATTAATTTGAGGGTATTGGGAGGCTAATTCTTGAAATTCCACCGACGAAAGACTCCATAATGTTGCCTTGGTTAAAGTTTGAAGGGTGTATTTTGTCGGTTGTTGTAATAGGCATTCTTTGAAATTGATAAGCGCACCTGAAAGTAAACCAAAATTTTCTTTATTTGCTTGAGTTTCTACTTGCCCTGCTTCTAAAATGTATAATCTTTCTACGGGTTGATTTGCTAAAATAATCGTTTCCTTTGCCTCGAAAGACACTTTTTTTAATAAAGGCTCGATCGAACTTAGAATCTCATGGGGTAAGCTAGATAAAATAGTCTGTTTTTTTAACCATGTTAACAAGGAAGAAGAATCATTCATTTCTTTAGCATCTTACTATTTTCTCCTTTATTTTAAACGCTTTCACAAGGAATGGAGAATGGATAATTGAGAATGGAGAATGGATAATAAATAATTAATTGATTAATCCCCTATTATCTAACACCTTTAATTATTTTTATCTGATAATTAAATAATAGAATTTTAAAAAAACTTTAATCTTAACTTTATGACTAAAAAATATCATGTAATTTATGATGGTAACTGCAATTTATGCGTTACTTTTACCCAATTATTAGAAAACTTTGATAAGGGTAATTTATTTAATTATATTCCCATGCAAAATATAGAAATTTTACAACAGTTAAATGTTACCTCTCTTGATTGTGAATTGGGAATGATATTGATTGATAGTGAGAATCTTAATCAACGTTGGCAGGGAAGTTTTGCCGCCGAAAAAATCATTGAATTATTACCCAATGGGCAATTTTTTATCAATGCTTATCGTGCTATTCCTAGTTTAAAATGGTTAGGGGATAAAAGTTATTTACAAATTAGAGATAATCGTTATCAATGGTTTGGTAGTCGTGAAAATACTTACTATTCAACCTATGATTTTAGCTGTAAAAATAATCATCATTAACTTTTGCTTAAATTCGCCAAGAATGAATACAATAATAGACTATGAAATTATCGTCAAATCTTTAAATAATAAGAATGAATATATTATCGAATATTCTCAAGAATTATTACCAGACTGGGAAGACATACCAAAAACTATTATTTTCTTATTTTTTAAATGTCAATGTATGTTAGATGGTAGTAATTTAACTGAAGAAGAATTAGAAAAAGATAAATTATTATTAGAATTTAATCGATTAGGGAAAGAGTTTTATTATCTTAGTAAAAAACAAGGAATTTTAACAGAAATTATCTGCCCTAAAACTGGTTTTCCCCAATATTCCACTAAGGGAAATCAGATATTTATTACTCAACAATTAGTTAAAAGATATTTACCTTCATTTCAAGTTAAATCAGGAGAATGCGGTTTAATTCATCCAGTTTGGAGTCAAGCTGTTTATCCTTGCATAATAATTTCTTCAGCTTCAATCACAGAAATTCAACCCATTATCTCCCTCGTTTTTTGATATTTTAAAAATCTTGATTTTTTCAGTATTTCTCCTATCTCCTGTCTCCTTTCTCCTAACTCCCTAATCGATAAAGACTTTTTCATCAATTCCTAATTAGAGATAATAGCAGAAGCTATCTCAAAAGGTTTCTCCCAATGTAAATTATGCCCTCCTTCTAAAACGATTTTCTTAGCTTGAGACATCGCTAATTGTTGCGCCTCCAAATCCTCTCTACGGTTAAAATTACTTCGATCGCCGTATATAATAGTTAACGGTAGGGTGAGATTAGATAGTATTTGTAAATATTGCTGACGTTGGATACTATTAACAATACCGGCACGGGTAGTTAAAAGGGGAGAATAGGTAAAAGTTACCCCATTTTCTACAGGTTTAGTGATACGTTGGGCTAATTTTAAAGCAAAATCTTTATCAAGAGAGGGGGTAGTAGTTAATAATCTTTGCGCCACTGTTTCCACATCTGCATAAATAGGAGAAGCAGGAGGCGACACCAGATAGTCTAATTGACTGGTAAGGTTAGTTAACTCAAAAGATGTCGTTTCTACAGGTAAAATTGGCTCAACTAATACTAATTTACTTACCTTTTCAGGGCGCATACTAGCAAATATACTGGTTATCATTGTACCGAGGGAATGCCCCACGATCGAAAAAGGTTTATCAGTGATTTGATTTGTTAGGCTATCTAAATCAGCGACAAAATCTAGTAGATTATAAGAGCAACCTTTACTTACATGATCAGACTTTCCATGTCCTCTTAAATCTGGCGCTACTATATAATAACCTTGTTGTGCCATCGATCGAGCTACCATATCCCAACCATAACCTTGATCAAGGATACCATGAACAAGAACTATTAAAGGATGCTCTGGATTACCCCAAGTGCAAACACATAAGTTTAAATCTCCCACCTTCATAAATTCTTCTTTCATCTCAATATTGTTATTGAGTTCGATCGAACTTTCCTCACGGGGTAGGGTATAGTTAAAATCATGGGCTAAATTTGTCGAGACAGGATTAAGCAGGAGGGGTAAGTTTACTTTACGCCAATGATTTGCTAGGTTAGCATCTATTGTAGAACGAGAGTGAAAATTAGGATCACCCACTCCCATAGAAGCATTGCGCACTCCGTCAGTCATTCTTTCTCCTTCATAGGGATTCAACACAGACTCCGAAAAAGGCACTTCCAAAAAGTCGCACATTTCCCTCATAATCGCTTCAGGATTTGTCACTAATTCTTCATAAAATACTCGATAAACCCTAGAAGAATCTAGTTGTGACGTAAAGTCAACAATATTTTCATTACTCTTACGCCAGATTGCCTCCCCAATCTCGTAGGGGTTGCCATGATGACTCAATCCTAGCAGTTTATCCATGCGTAAACGAGCAAAAGATTCGATAACCGAGTAGGGATGACGAATTAAGTGGATATATTTTGCATTACTAAACATTTTTTGTGCATGGAGGAGAGTCGCCATTTCCATACCATAGGTAGGAGACTTATCCACCAAGAGACGATTACCACTTAACTCCTGCAAAATTTTGTATAAGTCTGGAATAGATAAATTTTCCTCTACCCATTGATTAATTAACGCCTCGCTTTCCTCGGCGGTGATACCTTTTAAATCCATCAAAGTGCGCTGCAAACCCTCGTCAAGATGAGAGGCTTCCAGTTGTTTTTGTCTTTCTTTGAGGGTAGTAAAGGGGAGTAAATGTAACTCTGGAGGCGAAACCAGATATGGATTTCCTGCTAACATTACCCTTAATAATGTAGAACCCGATCGAGGACTTGATAATATAAATGCTATAGGCTGGGGGTTTACTGTCTCTTTTGCATAGGTGATATTTTCCACCGAAAGGGGAGAGGATGAGAGGGGGAGAGGGAGAGAGGGGGAGAGGGGGAGAGGGTGAGAGGGGGAAGACTGATGAGTAACAGCAAATTCTTGACTTAAATAAGAAGCCAAGGCGGAGATAGTCGGGCGCTCATAAAATTCACGGGGGTATAACATTAACTGTAAGTCAGTCTTTAAATTATTAATTGCCTCCATCACCATTAAAGAATCCATCCCTAAGTCAATTAAATTATCATCGGGGTTTATATTTCCGTTAAAGTTTAAGATAAGTTCGATCGACTTGGTAAGATAGTCAACTAATAGTATCTCTCTTTCTTCCGTGTCAGCTTGAGTCAACTCCACAAATAAATTATTAGGAGTATTTTCTACCGATTGAGGAATAACATCTTGAATATAAGAAGATGTGGATAAAGTAGGAAATTTTTGTGCAATTTTTGCCCAATTAATCTTCATTACTCCTAGTTGCGAAGCAGGAGAGTTAATTAAATCTGTTAATAATCCTATCCCCTCATGGACATTTATTAACTCCATCCCCGAAGCCGTCAAAGAATGTTGTTTCGATTCCGCCATACCTACATCAAACGCACCCCAGTTGATAGTTAGACAGGGAAGATTTAAACTGTGACGATAACTCGCAAAACTATCTAAGTAACCATTGGCTACTCCATAATTTCCTTGTCCTGCTGAACCCAACATAGAAGCGACAGAAGAAAAGTTGACGAAAAATTCAACAGGTAAAGTCAGGGAGAGTTGATGTAAATTCCAAGCGCCCAAGATTTTAGGAGACATCACCATTTCTAATTTATCGATAGAAAGGGTAGTTAAAAGACTATCAGCTAAGATACCAGCACTGTGAATGATACCCTTGAGAGGAGGCAGACTTGTTTTGATATGTTGGAAAACTGTCTTTAATTCCTCATAATTAGTCACATCAACGGGGGGGAGATAAAGATTAACTCCTTGCTTTTGCCATGTATCTAATTGTTTTTGTATCGTTACCGAAGGTTGACGGCGGGAGAGGAGAATTAAATTTTTTGCCCCTTGACTAATTAACCATTTTGCGCATTGGATTCCCAACGCCCCCAATCCTCCACTAATCAGATAACTAGCCGAAGGTTTGATCTCGATCGAAATTTTCTCAGAGGGGATATTATTAGTTAGACTCTCTTTTTGTTTTTGTCGTAAACGAGGGTAGTAAATATTTTTACCTCGAATAGCTAACATCTTTTCATCTTCCTCCTTTAGTAAGGGGGGATTAAGGGGGGATTCCTCATCTATTTCATTTTTAGTGAATAGAATTTTTTGCAGGATAGAAGAAGAGGAGGCAAGATTTTCCATTTCAACATCAATGATACCTCCCCAATATTCGGGATGTTCAAGGGCGATAATTTTTCCTAACCCCCAGAGACTTCCCCCTTGAGGATTAATTTTTTCTTGGTGAGTCACCCATTGACTTTGATTTGTTAGTAACCATAATTGGGGTTGAGAAGAAGTCATTACCAAACTTTGGAGTAAGTTGATAACGGGAAGACACCCTAAATAGTTACTATCTTTCAAGCTGATAGTTTCGTTTTCTTCTTCTTGGTTGCTTAAACCCCAACCATAGATAATTAATGAGGAATGAGAAATGTTATTGTTGTCATCAACAAAAGAATCCCCTATTTGACTTCCCCCATTTTTAGGGAAGATTGAGGGGGGTTGTGAATCCTCAAAATATTGCCATAATAATTGATAGTCTTCCTTTTTATTGCTTAACCAAAAACAGTTATTTTCTTGTCGATATTCTTTACCTTGATAGACTAAATAAACCTTGTTTCCTTGAGTTGTCAAATTTTCTGCTAACTTTTCCGTTAAGGCATTATCACTAAAAATTAAATAACTTTTTCCAGAAGAAGAAATAACAGGAAACTTATCCCCTTCAATCCACTCAATTTGATATAAGGCTTCTGTTAACGAGGAGTTATCTTTTTGCTTATCATCTCCTAACCAATAACGACTATTTTGCCAAGGATAATTTGGTAATTGTACTTTTTCTAAATAGGGGTTATCTTGATGAAAATTAGTCCAATTAATTTTAAAACCTAACTGGTATAAAGTAGCCAAACTATTTAATAAAGTCTGAAAGGAGGAGTCTTTTTCGAGACTAGGTAAATAGATATACTCTCCATCTAATAATAAATATTTTGCCATACCCAAGAGGATAGGCTTTGCACCAATTTCTAATAAAATTTGATAACCATTATTTTTTAAATAGGCGATACTGTCAGCAAATTTGACAGGTTTCATCACATGATTAACCCAATAATCTGCTGTTGCGATTTCCTCATTAATTACCTTTCCTGTGACATTAGAAATAAGAGGAAGTTGAGGTAAGTTATAATCAATAGTCTCTGCGATTTCCTTAAATTGAGTCAAGATAGGTTGCATTAAGAAGGAATGAAAACCATGGGATACTGCTAATTTTCTTGATTTGATATTATGTTTCTGCGCTTCAATGATTATTTCTTCTAAGGTGTGGTTATAACCAGAAATAACAATATTATTATCTCCATTGATAACAGAAATTTCTACTTGATTGTTATAGGGGTTAATTAATTTTTCTACTTTGTCTAAAGAGGTAAATAAACATACCATACCGCCATCGAGAGGTAAGGTTTGCATTAACTTTCCTCGATAAGCAATTAATTTTAAACCATCTTCTAAACTGAAAACTCCTGCTAAAGTGGCGGCGACATATTCTCCGACACTATGCCCCATTATAATAGATGGTTGAATACCATAACTTAACCATAATTTTGCTAAGGCATATTCGATAACAAATAAAGCAGGTTGAGTATAAAGGGTTTGATTTAATAAGTCGGCATTTTCTTCTTGAAATAAGACTTCGGTGAGGGGTTTATCAAGGTATTGATTTAAGATTTGCTCACAATAATCAACTATATTTTTAAAGTAGGAAGAAGTTTGATACAACTGCTCTCCCATTTTACTATATTGTGATCCTTGCCCTGTAAATAAAAAAGCAATTTGACTATTTTCTACTGTCTTGTTTTCTTTTACTTTTAATTGAGAGAGGATTTCTTCTTTATTTTTCCCAACAAAAGCGAGTTTATATTTTAAGCTCGATCGAGCGATATTAGAGGTATAACAGATATTAGCAAACTCCTCATCCTTTGCCGTTTCTAAAAACCCTCGATAACGAGTCACTAAATCTGACAACGCCGTCTCACTTTGCGCACTTATAGTGAATAGTGAATAGTGAATAGTTGATAGTTGAGAGGGAATAAGGGAATCATTCTCCATTCTCCATTCTCCATTCTCCATTCTCCATTCTCCATTCTCCTCATCACCGATTATAACATGGGCATTCGTGCCACCAAAACCGAATGAGCTAATTCCAGCGTAACGAGGTTGTGAAGATTTTTTCCAAGCAATGGATTCTGTAGGAATTTGGATGCGACTATTCTCAATCTTTATATAGGGGTTAAGTTGAGTAAAGTTGACTAAGGGAGGGATAACTTCATGACGCAAAGCCAATACTGTCTTGATTAACCCTGCTATTCCTGCCGCCGCCTCCAAATGTCCGATATTTGTCTTTGTTGAGCCTACCCACACAGGAGATGATTCTTCATCTTGACTAGATAATAATAACTCACTGAGGGAATTTAACTCAATAGGATCACCTAATGCTGTACCAGTGCCGTGCGCTTCGATATAATTAATCTTATCTTCGGTAATCCCTGCTTTTTCCCATGCAGTTTTGACGACTCTTTGTTGCGCTTTACCTGAAGGCGCGGTTAAGCCGTTACTTTTTCCATCTTGATTGACAGCAGTGCCGTAAATTACTGCTAATATATTATCTCGATCGAGTATAGCTTGATTTAGGGGTTTAAGGATAACAACTCCGCAACCTTCTCCTCTGACATAGCCATCGGCTTCGGCGCTAAAGGTTTTACATTTACTATCTTGCGCCATCATTCCTGCTTTTTCAAAAGTCTCCGTTAACTCAGGAGAGAGGATAAGGTTAACTCCGCCAACAATGGCTTGACTACACTCACCATTTTTGATACTATTAACGGCTAAGTCGATGGCTACAAGGGAAGATGAACAAGCAGTATCGACACTTAAAGATTTTCCTAATAGATTATAACTATAGGATATACGATTAGCAGCGATCGATCCTGCATTACCTGTGCCAGTATAAACATTAACATCCCAATCATTTTTTACCTGAAGTTGAGCATAATCGCTACTACTGATGCCGATAAAAACTCCCGTATCGCTACCATTCAAACTATCAAGGGAAATATTAGCATTTTCGATCGCTTCCTGGGTAACTTGTAATAAAATCCTTTGTTGTGGATCAATATTAACAGCTTCCCTTGGGGATATGTCAAAAAATTGTGGATCAAATTGGTCATAATTATCAATATAACCTCCACTATAGTTTATATTCGCTCTCTGGCTCGATCGAACTGCAGACTTACCTTGTTGTAATAATTGCCAAAATTCATCACAATTATTAGCTTGAGGAAAACGACAGGCAACACCAACAATAGCAATTTTTTCTGTTAACTGTGTTGGTTTTTTTTCTGTTATACCCTCCCCCCCGACAGTTTTTTCTTCTGCTAGATAGTAGGATAACTCAGCAATATTGGGGTAGTCGTAAATGAGGGTGGGAGACAAACGACAATCTAGCCAGTCTTCCAACTCTCCTGTTAACCTAACCGCTTGTAAAGAATCCAATCCATAATTAATAAAAGGTTGATAGGTGTCAACTTGGGAAGCCTTAACGCCAATGCGTTGGGCGATATTTTCTTTTAACCAACCCTGTATATTAGATACAGAATGAGAAATGAGTAAATTATCTGCCTGTCTTCCTGTCTTCCTGTCTTCCTGTCGGCTTCCCCCATTGATAGGGGGGATTGAGGGAGGTTGCTTTTCTTCTTCTCCCTTTTTCCAGATTGCCACAATATCTAAACTACCGTCTAAAAACCCTTGACGACAAGCATAACGAGTAATCTTCCCACTAGACGTTTTAGGGATACTTCCCGTTTTTAACAATACTATACTATAAACCTGCAATTCATGATTAAGGGAGATCGAGTTGCGAATTTCTGTAAAAATTTGTTGCTTTAAAGTCTCATCTTGACTAATTTTATTTAAAAAAGTGCGTTTTAGCTCAAAGGTTATCACTAAATGCTCATCTTGTTCTATTTCCACAGCAAAAGCGGCGCCACTTTCTGAATTAAGCGCCTCATGACAAAAAGCCACACTTTCTTCTATATCTTGAGGATAATGATTTCTTCCCCGAATAATAATTAAATCCTTTAACCTTCCCGTAACAAACAACTCCCCCTCGCTAATAAATCCTAAATCTCCCGTGCGCAAAAAAGCCCCTTTTCCATCCTTTGTATAGGCATGAAAAATATTATTAGTAGCCTCCTCTTTTTGCCAATAACCTTGAGTAACACTAGCACCTTTTACCCAAATCTCTCCCACTTGATTGTCTTCACACACCTCCAAAGTATCAGGATTGACGATTAAACTCTCCAACTCCGAAGCCACCTTACCACTACTAACCAATACCTGAGTATCTGAGGAATTATCTTCTAGGATAACGATAGAATTTTGCCTTAACGCCTCTGCTGACAAAGTTTTTACCACAGGCGGTTGATGCTTATTCCCCCCTGAAACCATGAGAGTTGTTTCCGCCATGCCATAGCAAGGATAAAAAATTTCCTGTTTAAAGCCACAATCGGCGAAATATTCGCTAAATCGGGCAATAGTCTCCGCCCTAACGGGCTCTGCACCACTAAACGCCAGTTTCCAACTGCTTAAGTCTAAATCCGCTTTTTGCTTTTCTGTGATTGAATTGACACACATTTCGTAGGCAAAGTTAGGTCCTCCTGTGGTGGTAACTTTATACTTAGAAATCCCCTTGAGCCAACGGAGTGGGCGTTGCAAAAAGCTCACAGGTGGCATAACAATGGTGCTAATTCCTCCGTAAATAGGTTGTAGAATACCCCCTATTAATCCCATGTCATGATAGGGAGGAAGCCAAGAAAAGCAGGTATCACTACTATCAATATTGAAACAAGTACGAATTAAGTGAGAATTATGAATTAAGTTGCCATGACTTACCATAACTCCTTTAGGTGCACCGGTCGAACCACTGGTATATTGTAAAAAGGCAAGATTATCTTCTTGAATATAAGGGGATTGTTGCCAATTTTTGCCGAAGTCAAGGGGGATATTATCTGTAGGAATACAGGTTATATTGTTATGTTTAGTTAATTTTTGTTCGATTTTTTGCTTTAAAGATTCTGTGGTGAGGGCAAAAACCGCTCCAGCATCTTTTATGATAGTGTCTAGTCGGGCAAACGATCGATTCTGACGGGGGGGATAAGCCGGGGTTGCGATGATTCCGGCATAAAGGCAACCTAAGAAAGCGGTAATAAATTCTAAACCGGGTTGATATAATAATAAAGCTCTTTCCCCTTGCACTTGATGCCCTAATAAATTTTTGGCAGTGCGAGAAAGATGTTGGGCGATGGCTTTTGCTTGGCTATCTAATTGTTGGTAGGTTAAACTTTCCGTCTGCGCTTCACCGTCGCCTAAGAAGGTAAATATAACTTTATCGGGTTGCGAAACCGCACGTTCTTGAAGTAGATTAACGAAGTTAGAATGTTTAACGTATCCCATGTATATAGAATTAACCAGAGTATTAAGTATTTTTATAATTATTAAGCAATTCTTAACAATTAACAACAATCAATCTTATCATCTTAACAGATTTCGACACGTTGACTGTTGATAGCTGATCCCTCTTTCTTTTACTTAGGGTTTGCGCAGGGGAATCATAAGACTATTTCACCACTTTTCTTATATCGAACTGAGGTGAATTATATAATCTTCTGAAAATTACACCTGAAACCTGCAACCTGCCCTTATCAAACATTCTTGCATCGAACTGAGGTATTATTAATTGTTAATGGTTAATTGCTGACTGTTCGATCGATTAGCAATAACAGTGCGTTCACCGTATTGTAATAAATTATCGAGGGTAATAAGACGATTTTGCCATGTTTGCACCTGTTGCGGTTGTTGTTTTTTATGTTGGGCTAAATAGTTTGGTAATTTTGTGGTTAAAGCTGTTAATTCTTTTTTGGTAAGCTCTAAATTTTCCTCTGTAGGATTTTGTGCTAATTGTTTAAATCGATCGTGTAGTTGATCTGCTTGTTTTGACCATTCCTTGAGATAACGAGGTTCGATGCCAAAGGCGCGCGGTGCGATCGAAATCTGATGATTCATCAACATAAAATTCCATTCTTTTTGTAAGGCTTGATAACGAACTAAGGCACTTTGGAAGGGTTGACGATGGGGTAAAGGTTCAGCTACTTCTTGAGGAGTACCTTGGGTATGCTTAAACATTGCCTGTAAACCTGTATTAAAATTTTCGGCGGCAAACAAGGCAAACCCCCCAGAAGGCATATTCCGAATCGATTGTAATTGATCAAAGGCTTCAGAATTAGGTACATTCAACAAACGAATACCCGGAATAATCAAACTCGAATTTTTGTAAGAAAATTCATACACTCCTTGAGTACGTTCTTCTAAATTTCCTGTATATAAAGCGTACGTCATTAATACCATCATATCCACCCATTCGCTATGAATCCAGTCTTCCCAGTGTTGTTGTAGGGTAAATAATCGTTCTTTGCGTTCCATGGGAAACACCGCCGTAGAAATAATTAAATCAGGGCGTTTTTGTTTAAGCCGTTGAGACGCTTCTGCTACAAAACTGCTAATTTGTTTAATGCGAAATCCAGTCCATTGACTCCAGGCAGGAGAAGCAGGAGTTAATTTTATCGGATCGATTCCATAGTTTTCTTTGAATAATGCACGACTCACATCGGTATAACCAAATTGTTGTTTAGTCATACTATCTTGAAAGGGATAGCGAATGTAATCCAATTGAATTCCATCTACATCATAGTTAGTGGCTATTTCCTCTAACAGTGCCATGATATAGCGACGGGCTTGGGGATTAGCAGGATCAAAGAAGGCTTTTTTAAATCCGGGAGTACGGTTAAATACTTGCCCTTGTTTATCTTTTAATACCCAACTAGGATTACGAGATAACACAGGTCCTAAATAATTCTCATCTTGCCCTAAAAGGCGATTGTGGCCTTGATTGGCGGCGGCGAAAATCCATGCCCAAGCGTGTAATTCTATGCCTCTTTCATGGGCTAATTCGATCGATGCTTGAAGGGGATCCCATCCTTTCGTCATGGGATTTTGTTCAGGGGCTACCCTACTAGGATATATGGGATAACTGGCGTTAACTGTCTCGAAAAATACTGTATTAATGCCAGATTCAGCCATACGATCGAACAATGGTTTTAAATCTTCTTTGGATTTAGCCTTGACGATCGTACCTCTATCTAACCATATCGCGCGTACTTCAGGTTGAGCAAAAGGTCGATCGACGGGGTAATTATCCCAGAGACTACGACGAGCATCTAACCAAGTTTGTCTTGCTTTACCATAATCTTGTAAGGCTAAGTTAGGGAAATCTTGAGCAACAATTTTCGCATTCGCAATGGCTTGAGATGCCAAATTATTACTATAACCAGGAGTAATTTTATTTTCTTTCGTCAGAGAATTGGACTTAGGAGGATTTTTTAACACATGATCGACGATCGAACTCATGGGCTGTGTGTATTTCCGTTGTTTAGCTTCCGCCGTAATTAAAGTACTTTCCACCCGATAAATTAAATCTTGTAATTCTGTCACCATTTGCTCAATTTCCCGTTGAGAAATTTTATTTACCTTACGGGAGGCTTGGATATTTTCAGCTTGAATGACATTAGAGTTAAAATTATTTAAAGATGAAGTATTTTGAGCTAAAACAGGAGAATTGGAAAAGATACCCAGTAAGAGTAACAATTTTTGCCAATTTTTGCTTAACCCTACTTGCTGTAATTTAATCATTTATATATATATACGAAACTAATTTTAAGAAATATTAAATAATCTGCAATAAATCATATCAAAGTGAGGGGATAAGATCGAATTGAGAATTGAGAATTGAGAATTGAGAATTGAGAATTGAGAATTGAGAATTGAGAATTGAGAATGAATAAAGAGATTTCTAACCATAATTATATGAGAAATATTTTCCTAAACCTCTTTAAAAAACAGGGTTTCTTACTCATTACTCATTACTCATTACTCATTACTCCTTACTCATTCCTCATTTCTATCTATAAATGGTGGGCGGTGCATCGCCCTACATTTTTTTATGAGTCTAGTTTTAAGACTGCCATAAATGCGGATTGAGGTACATCCACAGTGCCGATCGATTTCATGCGTTTTTTACCTTTAGCCTGTTTCTGTAACAGTTTTTTCTTACGACTAATATCACCGCCGTAACATTTCGCTAAAACGTCTTTTCTTAAAGCAGGAATATGCTCACTAGCGATAACTTTTGCACCGATGGAGGCTTGAATCGGTACTTTAAATTGATGGCGGGGAATCAATTCTTTGAGTTTTTCTGTCAATGCCCTTCCGACATTATAGGCTTTATCTCGATGGACAATCATGGCTAAAGCGTCCACAGGGTCTTTATTTACTAGAATATCCAAACGTACTAAGGGATTTTCTCGGAAGCCAATGAGTTGATACTCCATACTGGCGTAACCCCTCGATCGAGATTTGAGTTGATCAAAAAAGTCTGTTACCACTTCCGCCAAGGGTAGTTCATAAATCAAGTTGGTGCGGTTCATGGTAAAATATTTCATGTCAACAAAAATACCTCGCCGACTTTGACACAATTCCATGAGAGTACCCACATAGTTTTCAGGGGTAATCATTTCTACCTTGATGTAAGGTTCTTCTATCTTAGTCCGTTTTTGAGGATCGGGTAATGCACTAGGATTGTCAATCTCAAGGACTTCTCCATCGGTGGTAGTGACTCGATAAACAACGGAAGGAGCAGTAATAATTAAGTCTAAATTATATTCTCTTTCTAGGCGCTCTTGGACAATTTCCATGTGCAGTAAACCTAAGAAACCACAACGGAAACCAAAACCCATAGCGCTGGAGGTTTCAGGCTCAAAAGAAAGCGCTGCATCGTTTAATTTGAGCTTCTCTAATGCGTCTTTTAAGTCTCCATATTGATCTGCATCAATGGGGAATAAGCCACAAAATACCATGGGTTTGGCTTCGGTATAGCCGGGCAAGGCTTCCGAAGCAGGATTATTAACCAGAGTAATAGTATCTCCTACCCTTGCATCTCCTACGGCTTTGATGGCGGCGGCTAAATACCCTACTTCCCCTGCGTGTAATTCATTGACTTGTACTTGCGTCGGGGATAATACGCCCACCTCATCCAACTCATATTGTTTACCAGAAGCCATTAAGAGGATTCGATCGCCTTTTTTGATTCTACCATCCATAACACGGAAATAAACAATAACCCCACGATAGGGATCATAGTAACTATCAAAAATCAAAGCTCGTAAAGGTTTATGCTCTGTTTCTTCTGGAGGAGGCACTCGATCGACGATGGACTCTAAAATAGCATCTATATTCAATCCTGCCTTAGCAGAAGCATGGATAATATTAGTACAGTCTAAACCGACAACATCTTCAATTTCTTTGATAACCCGTTCAGGTTCAGCACTAGGTAAATCGATTTTATTTAAAACAGGGATAATCTCTAAATTATTTTCTAACGCCAAATAAACATTAGCTAAGGTTTGAGCTTCCACTCCCTGAGACGCATCCACCACTAATAATGCACCCTCACAGGCAGCTAACGATCGAGATACTTCATAGGAAAAGTCAACGTGTCCGGGGGTATCAATCAAATTTAACACATAATCTTCACCATCTTTTGCCTTATAATTCATTCGAGCAGCTTGAAGTTTAATGGTGATACCTCTTTCCCGCTCTAAATCCATATTATCAAGGAATTGAGCCTTCATATCTCGATCGCCCACAGTGCCTGTTACCTGTAACAAACGGTCTGCTAAAGTGGACTTACCGTGATCAATATGGGCAATAATGGAAAAATTCCGTAGTCGTTTAACGGGAGCGTCAGTCATAAATTTATCTTCTCAAAACTTAGCAATGAAAAATTAACGTTTCTTAACTTATTTTAATTCACTTTACGATGTTTAGGGGAAGGGGGAAAGTATTTTGCTCAAAAGATAGGAATAACATCATCACAAAAGTTCGATCGCACAGCACCGCCCTTGATAATCGAACAGCACAACGAAGTGATCACCATGGGTATTTTTTTTGATAGAATTTCGATCGAATGATTAGTTGTCAGAAATAATGTCCCAATTTCCTCACGATGAATTTGTAAAAGAATATTTGCCCGAATTATATCAACAATATGGGCAAGTCATTCCCTCGGCGGATGTAACCAGTGAAAGAAGACAAATCGATGTGTTATTTATTCCCATAAAACCAGTACCCACTACGCCCGAAACATTAGGATTATTAGGGCGACTGGGGCAAACTACCTGTTTACTGGAGGTATATCGAAATCCCGTCACCATTGAAGAAATCTGGGATTGTCTTGGTAAATTAGTTAGCGTCAGACAAAATCACATCAAAGACGCAAAACGGGAAAAAAGAAAGATAACTAAAACCCAATTACCATTTTTATGGATTATTACCCCAACCATTTCCAAAGCTATCTTAAAAGAATTTGACGCTGTAGAAAAGGGGGGTTGGGAAGACGGAATTTATTTTCTTGCCTCTGGATTTCGTATTGGAATCATTGCCATACATCAGTTACCCGTCACAAGGGATACCCTCTGGTTAAGAATCTTAGGGAAGGGTAATAAACAAATTCAAGCGATCGAACAATTAAAAGCGTTACCATCAGATTATCCCAATCGAGAAATAGTATTAGAATTAGTGTATGGGCTACTCTCAAAATTAACGGCAAATCAAAGGAATAAACAAGAAACAATCAAGGAGGATGAAACACTGATTATGAGTTTAAGACAATTATATCGAGACAAAATTGCCGAAGTGGAAAAACAAGGCATTCAACAAGGCATTCAACAAGGATTGCAACAAGGGATTCAACAAGGATTGCAACAAGGGATTCAGCAAAGGTTGCAACAAGAAATCAATATGTTTATTCGGTTATTGAAAAGAAAAATTGGCAACGTTTCACCTGAGTTAGAAAACCGAGTTAAAAATATTCCTATGGATAAATTAGAAGATTTTGGCGAAGCATTGTTAGACTTTAATTCACCGCAAGATTTAACCCATTGGTTAGATAATTATTCCTGATTTCGTCATTAATGAACGATCGAGCAATTGTCCACTATACTATAGTGGATGAGTTTTAATACTTATTTGCCAATTGTATAAGTTAGCTAGTGTTGAACCGATGATTCCTATTGTTAGCAGTCTATTAATTGCCACCACTCCCCATAATTTTGATAAATCTCAATTAACAGAATTTGATTCCAACTCTCCATCTATCATCCTAGCTGACGAACAAACTATTTCGATCGAACCCCTTGAATCTTTTTCCCCTTCCCCTAAAGATGAACCATTAGAGGAAATTTCCCCTGCTGTAGAAAAAGAAGAAATCCCCTTACCGAATATTCCAGATGCTCACCTTAGAGAAATTAGTCAGTCTAACCCTCCAATCTTAAAAGTTAATCCACAGGGAATTAATGAAGCCATAGAAGAAAACACCATCGCCAATTCTCCTTCTGAGTCAGAAAGTTTAATCGCTCAAAAAAATTTAACCCCTAAAAATATAGACTTGCATTCTATTCCTATCCCCGTAGAAAGTCCTCCAAAAATTGAAGCGAAGGAATTAGGAAAGCCTTTAAGTATCAAGGAAGAAAACAATAATTTTCGATTAGATAAAGAATCTTCTATCAGGTTTAATCTCACAAAAACTTTAATTACCGCTTCTAGGGGAGGCAAATCTCGTCAATATAATTTTGATGTTCGATCGTCCGCTTTTGAATTAGTGCAAAATGAGGATAAACCCGTCAATATCGAAATTCCGGCTAATACCCTTGATGTAGTGGAAATTTTAGCGGATGAACAGGAATATTTAGATCAACAACAAATTATCAAGGCGAGGGGAAATGTGGTAATTCGTTTCTCTAATGGTATTTTAATCGCTGATCAAGTTTTAGTCAATTTGGTCGATCGCATTGCGGTAGCTCAAGGTAATGTTACCTTAGAAAGAGGAGAACAAACTCTTAGGGGCGATCGATTTGAATACTACTTCGTGCAAGATCAAGGAGTTATTTTTAACGCTAAGGGAGAAATATATCAACCGAGTCTAAGCCAAGATTTTCGAGGAGAAACCGCCAATAATCCCTTACCCCAACAGCCTTTGAGTTGGCAATTTGAAGCGAATCAACCCTTAAGGAGAGTCGTATCTGCCGAAGGGTTTGGTTTTGCTGTTGGTAGTATTAGAGAATATTCTTTAGTACAGGGAAATCAAACGGCAGGAAGTATATCAACAGGCGGACAAGTTAACCGTTTTCGTTTTGAAGCCGAAAAAGTTAATTTTGATGGAAATAGTTGGCGTGCGACAAATATTCGTTTTACTAATGATCCTTTTTCCCCTCCAGAGTTTGAAATTAGGGCAGACACAGCCCATTTAAGGAATATTTCCCCTTTACAAGATGAGCTAACCACTACAAATTCTCGTTTAGTCTTTGATCAAAAAGTGTCCATTCCTCTATTTCAAGATCGCTTGGTGTTCGATCGACGCAATCGCAGACCGGGCTTGTTTTCCATCGGTTTTGACGGAGAAGATTTAGGGGGTTTATACATCGAAAGAGACTTTGAAATTTACACCGATGAGACGACTCTTTTTACCTTAACTCCCCAAATATTACTACAAAGAGCGTTCCTGCCCGATTCTTTTGTGGATGAAAATGCGATCGATCCTGATGATAACGGCGGTTTATTCAACCCGTCTAGTTATGGTTTAGTTGCCACATTAATTAAGGATTTTAACGATCGAACCAACTTAACAGCCGTAACAAATTTTACAGGATTAGACTTAGATAACCTCGAAAATCGCCTTCGAGCCTCCATACAATTAAACCAAAAAATCGGTAATATCCAAGCTCCTTATACTGCCAGTTTACAGTATAACTATCGAGATAGACTCTTTAACGGTTCTTTAGGCTTTCAAACTGTACAACAAAGTTACGGAATTATCGGCACATCCCCTTACTATCAACTAGGCAAATCAAGTTTCGGTTTTGTCTATCAAGCCTCCATGCAAAATATTACCGCCGACACCGATAGACAAGAATTATTAGGTAATAATCCTAAAGATAATCTTACCAATTTAACCCGTTTTCAAGGTGCTGGAATCTTAAATGGTAATATTTTACTTTGGAGTGGTCAAGCATTACCTGCTACCCCCGAAGAAGGATTAAAATATACAGCTACCCCTGTCGCCCCCTATCTTAGTTTTAATACAGGTTTAACAGGAGTTAGCAGTTTTTATAGTAATAGTGAAACTCAAGCAACCCTTACGGCAACCGTTGGATTACAAGGACAATTCGGTCATTTTTCTAATCCCTTTTTTGACTATACGGGCTTTAATGTCAGTTTCAGTCAAGGATTTAGGGGTGAACAATCTCCCTTCTTTTTCGATCGATTTGCCGATGATCAAGTATTATCATTAGGACTCACTCAACAACTATACGGACCTATTCGAGCAGGATTACAGAGTTTTATCAACGTCAAAACCAATGAAGAAATTAGTACAGACTACTTCATAGAATATAGTCGCCGTACCCATAATATTATCATTCGTTATAACCCCGTCCTCGAAATAGGTTCAATTAACTTACGCATCAGCGACTTTAACTGGGATGGAAACGCAGCACCCTTTGAAGGTACGGGCATTCGCCCCGTTGTAGATGGTGTCACCAGAGGAAATTAATCATCAATAGAACCTCAGTTCGATAAAAGAATTCTTGAGGTTAATAGGTTTCAGGTGGCAGGTTGCAGGTTAACAATTTCTTTGTTTAGATCAATTAATTACTTAATTTAATTTGGATAAAATCAATTTTTGTTCAACTTTTTTACCTTATCTTTACCTGATACCTAACACCCTTTCCGATACCTTATCTTAACCGATGATTTTATGTCGAACTCAGGTAATAGAGAATTTAAAATGATTTCAATTTGTACTGAGGAAATATCTCACATTTTCCCACAGATTAAATTTTTTTTATCCTTTATGATAAGCCGTAAGAATAGAAAACCCACTTTTAAAATTTTCAAATAAGGACTCAAAACCAATGAAAATGATGTATCGAGGCATTTCCTATGAATACAACCCTAGTCCCATAGAAGTTGAAGGGAAAAAAAATGAGGTGATTTTTCGTGGTTGTCGTTATCAATTAAATCGTGCGGTTGTTAATATTCCCAATCAAACAAATTATCACATTGTTTATCGTGGTGTTTCTGTTACTACTGGTAAAAAAGTGACATTTTTAGGACATACCTACGAAAACAGAAAAATTATTTTATCGCCGATGGGATGCTAGGGTTAGTTTCCTATTGATTTGATTTAGATTACCAAAATTAGTAAGACTTTTTCTATAGGGTTGAGTATTTGGTTTATCCACTGAATATAATTCAGGAATTAAACTTACTTAATCCTATTTTTTTATTATCTATACAGTTCGATGCAAGAATGTCTGATAAGGGCTGGTTTAAGGTTGCAGGTTGCAGGTGTAATTTTCAGAAGATTATATAATTCGATCGAAGAATTTAACATAAAAAATCAATTAAGATATATTTTTTGTCAATTCTTTAACCTAATACCTAACACACTTTCCGATACCTTTACAGCACCGAAAATTTTATCTCGAACTCAGGTTGCTTCAATGAGAGATATATTTTGTTAATAATTTATTAAAACTATCCACATTAATCGGCTTCGTCAAATAATCATCCATTCCTGCCGATAAACATTTTTCTCTATCCCCTTCCATGGCATTTGCCGTCATGGCAATAATCGGAATATCTCTATAATCATCTCCTGCCTTACCCTGTCTAATCTCCCCTGTTGCCTCATAACCGTCCATTTCGGGCATTAAACAATCCATAAATATTAAATCATAGTGTTTATTTTTCAAAGCCTTTAAGGCTTCAATTCCATTATTCTCAATATCAACTTTTAAGCCTAATTTTTTACAGATGCCTTTGAAAACTATTTGATTAACGTTGTTATCTTCTACTAACAATATTTGGGTATTGAGGGAATAATCAGATATTGTTTCTTGAGGGGGAGAAAAATCCTTGACAATGATATGATGATCTCTAATTTTGGTGATGGTATCAGCTAATTCTAAAGGGGTAACGGGTTTACTGAGGTTGCCACTAAAACCACTATCTTTAAAAATATCTTGGTGACTATAATCAACGATCGAACTCATCAACACTAAAATTATATTACTATTCTGAGCGTGAAGGCGTTTACCTAGGGCAATACCTGAAAGATTAGTTAAATTTTGGGCAATAAAAGCAATATCGATCGAAGATAAATCTACATTATCACCATTATCGGAAGTAATCACTTTTGCGCCCCAAGTTTCCAGTTGACTAGATAAAACTTGACGATTAGTCTGGTTAGTTTCTATCAAGAGAATAGTTAAACCTTGTAAATTAATGGTAGGAGAAAGAGATAAATTTTGGCTTGGAGGTTGTAAAGTGACGGTAAATTTAAACTTACTACCCTTACCCCATTGACTTTCAACTTCTACATTACCCCCCATTAACTCACAGAGTTTTTTCACAATAGATAATCCTAAACCCGTACCGCCATATTTGCGAGTGACACTAGCATCAACTTGACTGAAAGAATCGAATAAGAGGGGTATTTTTTCTTCAGGAATACCAATACCTGTATCTTGAATTTCCCCTGTAAAAATTAACTCGTCATTCTGTTGCGTCACACTGCATTTAACGATAATTTCGCCATTTTCCGTAAATTTAATGGCATTACCGATTAAATTAGTCAAAATCTGTCTTAAACGACTAGAATCACCTTTTATTATCGGATTGTGAATATTAACTAAGTCTAAGATTAATTCTAAGCCTTTTTCTTGGGCTTTCAATGCCATTGCTTTGGCAACATCCCCCAACACTTGATATAAGTTAAAATCGATGGCTTCTAAGTCTAATTTACCCGCTTCTACTTTCGAGTAGTCGAGAATATCGTTAATAAGGCTTAATAATGATTCTGCACTACTTTGGGCGATGGAAATCTGCATTTTTTGTTCGGTAGTCAGGGGAGTATCTAAAACAAGATTTAACATCCCAATTACCCCATTCATCGGAGTCCGAATTTCATGACTCATACTGGCAAAAAACAGACTCTTACTTTCTACCGCCATTTCTGCTTTTTGTTTCGCTTCCCTTAATTCTTGCTCAACTTTCTTCCTTTCGGTAATATCTTGAAAAGAGCCATAAAGTCTCACACATACACCATCTTGAAATTCTGCTTGTCCATTAGATTCTACCCAAATTTCTCTGTCTTTCGCCGTAATTAGTTGCAATTCTTCCGTCCAAGGAGTACCATCTTTGATAGCTCGATCGATTACTTCTTGAATGCGATTACGACTTTCTCCTTCCTTATAAAAATTAATGCCTGTTTCTAAATTCGGCTCAAAATCTGGCTCAACTTCGTGAATTTCTTTTGTCATGGATGACCAAGATAATGTATTCGTACTTAAATCTAACTCATAAGCCCCAATATGCCCTTGACGACTCATGGCTTCTAGCATTTGTTGTTGATGTTCGAGCTTGATTTCTGCTTCTTTTTGTGCTGTAATATCTAACGTAATAATCGTCACAATCCATCCTTGATTATTGGTATCTCGACGGGTATAGTTATTCTGGGAAATCCAACGGATACTACCGTCTTTATGATGAATACGATACTCATAATGTCCAATGTTTTCCTCAAAAATATCTCGATAGACTTCCTGTTCAACTGTTTGCCAATCATCGGCTACAATTAAATTGATCCATAAATTTTGATCAAGTCTTAATTCCTCTGCTGTATAACCGCATATCGCTTCACAACTGCCAGAAACATAATCGATATTCCAATGATTCGAACCATAGAGAGTCATACGGGTAATAATTCCCGTTAAATGTTGAAGAATATCTTTGAGTTTGTTTTCTGAATCTCTCAAGGCAGATTCTAAGGATTTGCGATCGCTAATATCCCAAACGATACCATGCCAATGGATTTCCCCATTATCTCTTTTTTCAGGGAAAGAATGACCTCTGATCCATTTTATGCCTGAGGGGGTAATAATACGCCATTCATGGGTAAAAATTTCTGCCCTCTCTAAACTGCGTTTAACCGCATCAACATATCCCGTCACATCTTCGGGGTGAATTTGCTCAAAAATCAGATTACCATTAGCGTAAATTTCTGATAAGGAAACTTCATGAATTACCTCCGCCGCCGGACTGATATACTCAAATCGACTAATACAGTTAATATCTTCAATGACAGTGTAGATAACGGAAGGAGAAGCCTTTGCCAAAGACTGGAATCTTGCTTCACTATTTTTTATCCGAAATTCCGCTAGTTTTTGTGCTGTAATATCGATCGTAATAATGGTAAGTAACCATTGATTATTCTGTTTATCCCAACGACTATAATTATTTTGACAAACCCAACGAATTGAACCGTTTTTATGATTAATCGGATATTCATAACTACCCGATCGTTGTGCAAATATGTCATTATAAACTTGATCCTCAATAGCCTCCCATTCTCCCTCCACAATTATACTTACCCATAAATTTTCATCAGTCATTAATTCTTCTGAGGTATAACCGCAAATTCTTTCACAACCCCCTGATATATAATCAATTTTCCAAGTGCCTTGCTCACTAATGATCAAACGGGTAACAATTCCTGTAGCATTATCCAGAATTTCTCTTAATTTTGTGTCTGATTCTTGTAACGCTGATTCTAATTGTTTACGATCGGTTATATCAATAGCGATACCATGCCAACAAATTTCATCCTGAGATATTTTTTCTGGTAACGAATTTCCCCAAATCCATTTAGTTTTTCCAGATGGGGTGATAATACGCCATTCATAGGTAAAAGGTTGATTATTTTCTAAACTGCTTTTTACTTGTGCAATATAGCCTTCTCGATCGTCGGGGTGCATTTGGTTTAAAATTAATTGACTATCCTTTAAGACATTCTCCACCGAAATTTCATGAATATCATAAACGGCGGGACTGATATACTCAAATTTAGTCACATCATTAACTAAATTCTGTGTCATGCTATAAATAACGGCAGGAGAAGCGGATGTTAATTTTTCAAATCTAGCGTTACTCTGGCTTAAAATAACGGTTTTTTCAACCACTTCCTTTTCTAATTCTTGGGTATAATTTTCCCTAATTCTTTCTGTTTCTGTTAAAGTCGTTATCATTTCTTGGAAAGATTGAGACAAAATTGCTATTTCTTGAATATGGGTATTTGGTATAATTTGACGGTTTTGATTTTCTGTAAAATTGCAGGTTGCTTGACTTAAACTAGATAACGATCGAGTTATGCGTTTAGAAGTCCATAAACTGAGAATAATAGCGATAATTAAAGCTAAAACAGTTAAATTGATGGTATTGCGTACATTTTCTTCAATTTCTCCCATAAATTCCCCTTCAGGAATCACCGTCACCATCCATAAATCCACTTCTTGTTTAAGGGGAGTAACTTTGACAAAATATTTTTGCTTTTCCCATGTCAAATTTAGTAATGGAGAATCAGCGAAATTCTTGCTTAAATCTCCTTGAGAAGTGATTAGATTAGCAATGGCTACGGTAAGAGAATTTTCACTTTCCGTAATTTTTAAACGACGATTTTTGACGTTAACATTTTCTTTTAAAGTGCCTTTCGGAGTGTTATCAAAGGGGGTTTCTCCCGTAGAAGTTGCCACTAAAAAGCCATTTCGATCGATAATCAATATTTGCCCTTGATGATTTTTGTTGATTTCCTCTAAAAAATCCCCCAGTTGGGTTAAATAAATACTTGCACCCACTATGCCTTGAAATTTTCCCGTTTGATTATAAAAAGGCAAAATTTTTAGTAGCTGAAGAGTCGGTTTATCTTGTCCTTTGGATAAGGTTACATTAGCAATCCACTTACCTTGAGGATTGTTTTTAGCCTGTAAATACCAAGGATTATCAGGAGGATCATTATGGGGATTATAATTGTATCTAGTTTCTTTTAATATCTTATTTTGTCCGTCAATATCGGCTTGATAGCGATAAAATGCTTTATTAGGGTTATTTTTATCTAATTTGCGAATCATTAAACTATCATTAAAAGGACGCTCTACTGTTAACATTTCGCCATCTTCATTAGCGATGGCAAGGGTAGTTAATCGAGGGATAATTTTCAACTGTCGCACATAATGCCCCTCCATTGTTTCCAAGTCAAAACCATCTATAACCCCCTGCTGTAATAAAACGGCATTTTGTTGAGCTACTATTTTTGTCGTATTAAAGTAAGTGCCTACCTGCTGGGCAGTGCGATCGCCAATTTTCTCCATTAATTGTTCTACCATAATGGCAACGGTTTTTTTTCCACTACGGTAGGAAACATATCCTACTAAACTGACGATCGTAGTTACTAAAACCGTAAACTGTAGAACTAATAGCAAATAGAGAGGAATTTTTTTTGGCATTTTGGCATTATTGTTCAGTAATTTTACGTGATTACTTACGTTTATTATAAATCAAATATAGACTTTCCATCACTTGACGGATCGATCGAAACTAACTCAATATTTCTCGGTTAAGCCCCCAATCCCCCAACTTTGGGGCGGGGAGTAAAAGGGTGAAAATCCCCATTATTACCTGAGTAAACCATAAAAATAGATGATGAATGACTTAGAACCCACATTCTGCACGTCAAACTGTATAAATCCAGATTATGAGCTTAATATATTAAGCCACTACATTACAGATTATTCATTGATCATTGTTCTAAGCTAGGATAAACTAAGGAAAATATGAATAAATTTATTACATAGGAGATAAATTAATGACTGCTGAAAGTATGTTGTTTAACGGTGCAATTCTTTGTTTTGGTGTAGTTTTAGTTGGTTTAGCTTGGGGTTTTCTTTTGTTAAAATTAACAGGGGAAGCAAAATAATCTTTGATCATTAATCGATCGATTAAGTAAAATTAATTAGATATTTTGTTGATTAAAATCTACATTCAGAAGGGGGTAAAACCCCTTGGTAATATTTGTTATTAATTCTCATTTATTTATATATTTATGGAAGATGATATTCGTTGGAAACAAAGATTTTATAACTATCAAAAAGCCTTAAATCAATTAACAAAATTTATTGAAAAAGATCAGCTTAATGAGTTAGAAGAACAAGGATTTATTAAAGCCTTTGAATACACCTACGAATTAGCTTGGAAAGTCCTTAAAGATTATTATGAGCAACAAGGAGAAACCACAATACAAGGAAGTCGAGATGCTATTAGACTGGCTTTTCAAAGAGGTTTAATTAGTGATGGTGATAACTGGATGAAGATGATAAAAAGTAGAATTGCCTCAGTACATACCTATAATTTACAAGTTGCTCAACAAATTAGCAAAGATATTCATAATCTATATTTTCCCTTATTTCTTGAACTCAAAAATAAAATGGAATCTTTATGATAAAATTTGGATTAAAAGAGAGTTCGATCGAGCAAATTAAGCAAATTTTTTCTAGGTATCCAAGTATAAATAAAGTGATACTTTATGGCTCTCGTGCCAAAGGAAACTATCGACAAGGATCAGATATAGATTTAACCTTAATAGGAGAAAATATTAGTCATGATCAACTATGGGAAATAGCCACAGAAATTGATGATTTATTATTACCTTATATGGTGGATTTATCCATTTTTAATGATATTGATAACCCCCATTTGATTGACCATATTAACAGAATCGGGGTTACTTTTTATGGACAAAATCGAGAAAAAATTGGCAATGAATAGGGTAAAATCAACAGATATAACAAAATATTATCATTGAATCACCCCAAAGGAATTATAAAAAAACATAACATGACTGCAATTACTTCTCATCAAAAAGCCAAAGCCTTAAAACCGGGTAGTCGTCGCCCTGCGAAAGATTTATGTAGCGAGTGCGGATTGTGTGACACTTATTATATCCACTATGTGAAGGAAGCCTGTGCTTTTATTAATCAACAAATTGCCGAGTTAGAAGCCGATGCCCATGGGCGTAGTCGAGATTTAAACAATGAGTATGACGTTTATTTCGGTGTCCATCAAGAGATGATGTCAGCTAAGAAAAAACAACCCATCGAGGGAGCTCAATGGACTGGTATTGTTAGTTCGATCGCCTGTGAAATGTTAACTCAGGGGCTAGTAGAAGGGGTTGTATGCGTTCAAAGTGACGAAAACGATCGATTTCAACCTAAACCTATTATCGCCACCACTACAGAGGAAATTTTGGGGGCAAGAGTCAACAAACCTACTTTATCTCCTAATTTATCTATCTTAGAGCAAGTGGAACGATCGGGCATGAAACGGCTATTAGTGATTGGAGTGGGTTGTCAAATTCAGGCTTTACGAGCGGTAGAAAAACAACTAGGATTAGAAAAACTCTATGTTTTAGGCACTCCCTGCGTGGATAACGTCACCCGCGCTGGATTACAAAAATTCTTAGACACTACGAGCAAGTCTCCTGATACGGTTGTCGCTTACGAATTTATGCAGGATTTTCGAGTGCATTTCAAACACGAAGACGGTAGTATCGAAAAAGTGCCTTTCTTTGGCTTAAAAACGAATAAATTGAAAGACGTTTTTGCCCCCTCCTGCATGACTTGCTTTGATTATGTTAACTCCTTGGCGGATTTAGTGGTAGGTTATATGGGAGCGCCCTTTGGTTGGCAGTGGATTGTAGTCCGCAACGATACGGGCAAAGAGATGTTAAACTTAGTGGAAGATCAACTTAACACTCAACCTGTAATGTCTAAAGGCGATCGTCATCAAGCCGTACAAAACAGTATCCCTGCCTACGATAAAGGGGTAACACTACCCATGTGGGCAGCACAATTAATGGGGGTTGTCATTGAAAAAATAGGCCCTCAAGGGTTAGAATATGCTAGGTTTTCCATCGATTCTCATTTTACTCGTAACTATCTTTATGTGAAGCGTAACTATCCAGAAAAGTTAGAAAATCATGTGCCGAATTACGCAAAAAAAATTGTCTCCCAATATAAGTTACCAGAATAATAACTGAATTTGTTATTGCTCGATCGAGAGGCTGTCAACTTTTAGCCTCTTTTTTTATTGTGGCAATGTTCAAATTTATTTTCGATGTGGGTAATTAGGGTTGGCTGAATAAATCAGAAAACTATTAAAATCAATGGTTTAGACACACTACATTAACCAAAAAGTGCACAACTTTGAGTATTTTTAGTCAAAAAATGAGCATTTTTTAGATTATTTATAATAAAATACTTTTATAATAATATGTTTGTGCAAAACCTTAAAACCTTGATTTTTGTGTTAGTTATTCCCTTTTTCCTTTTCCCTCTTCCCTTTTCCCTACCCTCAGCAAAATACTATGAGGCAAACCCTAATTACCATAAATAATATATGATCATTTGTTGAGGGATAATCAAAATTAAGAAATCTTGTGAAGTACCTAACACTAACCTTGCGGTATAGTGTAGGCTTCTCGTCTCAAATGCCACTGCTTTATCTTACTCCGAACTCAATCTGAGTATGATCAAGACTTACACAGCATCTCTAGTATTGCTACCTTTATGGCTTTCGCCAACCCGAGCAGGAAACTGCCTTCCGCAGTCTCATAGAACAAAAAATTCTATTTGCATCTCAACCTTGCCATTACTTGGTATTGGGCTGATTACTTCCCTAGACTCTGCCGAGTACATACTTTATGCCACAAGGGCGGCCTCTTAGTCAGCTAGCTGGGTCAATGACCAACTTCATCTTACCAAATGGATGTTCTATTTGACAATATTTTTTCTGAAAATATCATCAAACAGAACGTTTTTTTGCTGGTCGAAATTCCTGCCGTAGGCACTGCGTAGCAGCCCCCACACTGATTTTGTGGGACTTTTTTGTCGTAAAATACAGTGTGGGACTTCTTTCTCCCATTTAAAGTTAAAAAATTAATGATGATGATAACGCCTATTCCTTCTCCCTTGATTTTAGATAAATTATTACATGATTGGTTATTAGAAGATATTGGTAGGGGCGATCGAACTACTGATTGTATTTTTCCAGTGGACTCGCCCCAAGGTAAAGCCTATTGGATAGCCAAAGAAGAAGGTGTCATCGCAGGATTACCCATAGCGAAAAGAGTTTTTCAATTATTAGAAAATGATATTAAATGGCATGATTTAGCATCAGATGGAGAAACACTGACCATAAATAGTAAAATCATGGACATAGAAGGGAAAATGAAAACCTTACTTACAGGAGAAAGACTTGCCCTTAATTTAGTCATGAGGTTAAGTGGTATTGCGACAATGGCAAAAAAATATGTGGAAGCAATACAAGACTATCCCACAAAATTAGTCGATACTCGTAAAACGACTCCGGGTTTGAGAATTCTCGAAAAATATGCCTCCCAAGTAGGCGGTGCGATGAATCATCGTATGGGTTTAGATGACGGCATCATGATTAAGGATAACCACATCCAAGCCTCTGGAAGCATCGGTAAGGCAATTCAACTCATCCGTAAAACCATGCCTTATCCTCTCTCTATTGAGGTAGAAACCAGCAATTTAGAGGAGGTAACTGAAGCCATCAACCATCAAGCCGATATTATCATGCTAGATAATATGTCAGTGGCAGAAATGACAAAAGCTGTCATCTTGATTCGACAAGAAAACCCTCTTATCAAAATTGAAGCCAGTGGTAATGTCACCCTTACTAATATTCGCCATATTGCGGAGACTGGAGTTGATTATATCTCAACCAGTGCAACTATCACTCGATCGAGCTGGTTAGATATTAGCATGAGATTTAATTAAGAATTAAGAATTAAGAATTAAGAATTAAGAATTAAGAATTTTCTCCTACTCTCCTACTCTCCTACCCTCCTACTCTCCTATTCCCTAATTCCCCAACTCCCTAACACCGCAACACTTATTAAGTAATTACCGTTGGCACATCACGGTTAGTGAATTTCTTGATTTGGGCAATTTCTTCCGCTATATTAATCAATTCCCCTAATGCCTCTTGGGTGTCTAAATCTTGTTTATTCACATCAGGTTCATAGCTTTCGAGATATACTCTTAATGTAGCTCCTTTTGTGCCTGTACCTGACAAACGGAAAATAATCCTCGAATCGTCAGTAAAACCAATACGAATACCTTGATTTGTTGTAACACTACCATCCACAGGATCAGTGTAACTGAAGTCATCGACATAGGCAACGGTATAATTACCAAACTGTTTGCCTTTTAAGGTGTCAAATTGGCTTCTAACATGGTTAACTAATGCGTTTGCACCTTCCGTGGCTACTTCTTCGTAGTCGTGACGAGAATAAAAATTACGTCCGTATTCTTTCCAGTGCGATCGAACTATATTTTCTACAGATTCTCCTCTTACTGCCACAATATTTAACCAGAAAAGCACCGCCCAAAGTCCATCTTTTTCTCGGATATGATTAGAACTCGTCCCGAAACTTTCTTCACCACAAATAGTAGCTTTATCTGCATCTAAGAGATTGCCAAAAAATTTCCATCCTGTGGGAGTTTCATAACAATTAATACCCAGTTTTTGAGCTACTTTATCCACTGCACCACTGGTGGGCATCGATCGAGCTACACCCGTTAAACCTTGTTTGTATCCTTTCACTAAATGAGCATTGGCAGTAATCACAGCTAAACTATCACTAGGATTGACGAAAAAATTACGTCCTAAAATCATATTGCGATCGCCATCACCATCAGAAGCAGCCCCAAAATCAGGTGCATTATCAGCGAATAAAACATCAACTAAACTTTTAGCATACACCAAATTTGGATCAGGATGTCCACCGCCAAAATCTTCCAACGGTACACCATTAATTACAGTGCCTGTTTTTGCCCCTAATCTACCCTCAAAAATTGCCTTCCCATAGGGACCTGTGACAGCGTGTAAAGAGTCCATACACATAGCAAAATCCCCCTGAGAGAGAAGATTTTGCAGTAAATCAAAGTCAAAAAGAGACTCCATTAACTCAAGATAAGGTTGTACCGAATCGATTACCTCCACATCCATTGTACCTAACTTAAACGAGCCTACATGATTTAAATTAATGTCCGCCGCCTCTAAAATTTGATACTGAGTAATCGTTTTAGTTTTTTCAAAAATTGCTTCGGTAACTTTTTCCGGAGCAGGTCCACCATTGCTAATATTATATTTAATGCCAAAATCTCCATCAATACCGCCGGGGTTGTGGGAAGCTGAAAGAATAATCCCCCCATAGGCTTGGTTTTTGCGAATAATAGCAGAAGCCGCTGGAGTGGAAAGAATCCCATTTAAACCCACTAACACCCTAGCGATACCATTAGCCGAAGCCATTTTGAGGATAATTTGGATAGCCTGACGATTATAATAACGTCCATCACCACCCAAAACCAGAGTTTCACCCATGATTCCTTCGAGACTGTCAAAAATAGATTGAACAAAATTCTCTAAATAGTGAGGTTGTTGAAAAACCGTTACGGCTTTGCGTAATCCTGATGTACCCGGTTTTTGATCATTAAAGGCTTGAGTTGTTACTGTAATAATACTCATTCTTAACAATAAAGTTACTTAAATTTATTTTATGCCCTTAATGTACTTTAAAATTGAGCAATTAAACAGAGAAATTAGGAATGAGAAATTAATTAACATCAACTAAAAAACATTTAACTTACATTTTCAGTAAACCCTACACAAGCCTTAATAAAACCGATAAATAAAGGATGAGGTTGACTAGGGCGAGATTTAAACTCAGGATGAAATTGAGTTGCTAGGAAAAAAGGATGATTAGGTAATTCTATAATTTCTACTAATCTACCATCGGGAGATGTGCCACTAACTTGATAGCCCGTCTCTAAAAATTGGTTACGATAACTATTATTAAATTCGTAACGATGACGATGACGCTCATAAATAACCTCGTCTTGGTATAGAGAATGAGCAAGGGTATCAGGTATTAAACGACAAGGATAGACTCCTAAACGCATTGTACCTCCTAAGTCCACTACGTCTTCTTGTTCGGGTAATAAGTTAATCACGGGGTGAGGAGTTTCTTCGTCAAATTCGGCACTATTTGCTTTTTCTAATTGGGCGGTATTTCTTGCCCACTCGATAACACTGCACTGCATTCCTAAGCATAGTCCAAAAAAGGGAATTTTATGCTCTCTTGCATATTCAATGGCTTTGACTTTGCCATCAACTCCTCGATTACCAAAGCCCCCCGGTACAAGAATACCATTAACATCTTTTAAATATTTGTCTGCTCCATGAAGTTCAATGTCTTCTGCGTCCACCCAAATTAGTTCAATTTCGGCTTGGGAATGGATACCTGCATGGATTAAAGCCTCCACCACTGACAAATAAGCATCACTGAGTTTAATATATTTCCCGACGATCGAAATTTTTAGTTTATGCTCAGGATGTTGCATTTTATTCACTAAATTTTCCCATTTTTCTAAATCGGGCGATCGATTTTCTAACCGCAACAACTGCAATACTTGATCCGCTAAACCTTCTTTTTCTAAAATCAAAGGAACTTCATAAATACTATTTGCATCGGAAGAAGTAATGACAGCTTCACTAGGCACATCACAAAATTCAGCGATTTTTTCCTTAATATTCTGGGGAATAGTGGTATGACAACGACATACTAACACATCTGGTTGAATACCGAGCGATCGAAGTTCCTTAACTGAGTGTTGAGTGGGCTTGGTTTTCAATTCTCCTGCCACAGAAATCCAAGGGATAAGGGTAACGTGTAAATAAAGTACATTATCGCGCCCTACATCCTTACGAAATTGACGAATCGCCTCAAGGAAGGGTAAAGATTCAATATCTCCCACCGTACCACCAATTTCCGTAATTACCACATCAGGGCTATTATTTTTCGCCACTCGATGGATTCTTTCTTTAATTTCATTGGTGATATGAGGAATAACTTGTACCGTTGCACCCTGATAAATACCCCGCCTTTCTTTATTGATTACCGCTTGATAAATTGAGCCAGTGGTGACACTATTAAGCCTAGAACTGGAAGTATCGGTAAAACGTTCATAATGCCCTAAATCTAAGTCTGTTTCCGCACCATCATCGGTAACAAAAACTTCCCCGTGTTGATAAGGACTCATTGTTCCCGGATCTACGTTAATATAAGGGTCTAACTTGACGATCGAAACTGAGTAATTACGAGACTTTAGCAACCTTCCCAAACTAGCCGCCACAATTCCCTTGCCAATACTGGAAACCACACCACCAGTCACAAATACAAATTTAGTCATTTTCTAATTCGTCAATAAATATAAAAATTAAGATAAGGTGGCTAATATCCACAATTCAAAATCTTATCCTATAACTGATCTCTCATTTTTAAGATCGATCGACGAGAGTAAATTTACCATACTCTTTATAGAAACAATTTAATCTTGATGAAAGTCAAGCATAGACAATAAGCAATAGTATCTTGTAATATTATATTATATCCTTAATAATTATTTGATTCTAGGAGATAGTAAACTATGACTTTACTAGAAATTGTTAAATTAGTTGGTAACTTGTCACAGGAAGATAAAGATTCCCTTTTTGAGATTCTCAAAGAAGAAAAAATAAAAGTTCCACAAAAGACAAAATCTAATAATGAAACTTTCTGGGAGATGACATTAAGATTTCGAGAAAAAATGGAACAGGAAGGAATAGAGTTTGATGACGCAGATTTTGCCGATTTAAGAGATAAAAGTGTTGGCAGAGAGGTAGAACTTTGAAATATAAATATCTATTAGATACAAATATTATTTCTGAAATTAATAAAAAAATTCCTAATCAATTTGTAACTGAAAAAATGACCATTCATCAGAAAAAAGTAGCCACCGCTTCTCCCGTGATTCATGAGCTTTTATATGGTTGTTTAAGATTGCCTCCGGAATCAGCTAAAAGAAATTTTTTACTGAATTATATTAAGCAAATACCGTTAACAATGCCTATTTTTAGTTATGATTTAGAATCTTCACAATGGCATGGAGAAGAAAGAGCTAGATTATCAAAAATTGGCAAAACTCCAGCATTCATAGATGGACAAATTGCCAGTATCGCTTATTGCAATAATTTAATTTTAGTGACTAATAATGTTAGTGATTTTGACTCATTTAATGGATTACAAATTGAGAATTGGCTTCTCAAATAATTAAATAAAATTTCAATACTTTATTTGATTAAAAGCAGTAAAATTGGACAATGAAAAAAACCCTACTTTGTTAGCTGACAAGGTTAACATCAACCTTGTTTAAGACATAATTTATCACGACGAGAAGTAAGAAAGCCTTGCCTTATTTGTTTAAATCAATTAATCCTAAAAAGTTATTAATATTTTGTATGATAGCTTCTTGTTCTGTTGAATCACCCTTTAAGGGTAATAAAATTTCTTCTCCCCTATTTAACATAATTTTAGGGCGAAAAACCTCATGGGAATCATGATATTCTTTCACAAAAGTAACTTTTTTTATTTCTCCTAATCGATATTCTTTTACTTGATTTTGAAACAAATTTTTGTCTTCAATTAACATTTTTCCCATACTTTTATTAAATATAATGTTTGTCTTTCTAAAATGGGTTAATCCTCCCATCATTAAACCACTACCTGCTAAGGCAAATAAACCACCAAAACTATAGGCAAATAATCGATCGTCTTGTTTAATTGTCAAGGAGTTTTCATTAATATTTTGGATAAATTCATTAATTTTACTCACTTTATTGGCTTTATTTTTTTCTCCTGAACTATACATTATGCTTAAGGGAATCATTCCCATATTAGTATCTAATTCTACTCGATAAGTTGGGCTATCACCATCACTATCAATTCCTAATTTTGCATTATATAATCTTGGGATATTAGTCTTTTTTTGACTGATTAATCCCTGTTGAATTAAACCACAAGAAATCTGATTTATTTCGATACGATCGCACTTTAAAATATGAACTTTGCCGATCGATAAAATAACCCAAATTCCCACGAGAAAAAATGGACTACCAAACAATAATAAAAATAATCTTCCTAAATAAATTTTAGAACTATATCCTAAAGATAATAAATTAGAATTTTGCTGAATAATTTTCATAATTTATCCCTGATTATATAATTAGAAATTGCTGAAAAAGTCAATTGATTAGGGTTTTAGCTTAACCAGCGAGAAGCTCCACACTTTGTTTTTGAAAAAAAAAAAATTAAACAAGTGTGGGATGAATCGCCAGTGACGTGGTATAATAACTAGAAAGTGGGGCTGGGCGTGTTCCTCACTATAAAATGCCGTAGTGGGAAAGAAGGAGTACCACGATAGAATTTCAAGAAGGATAATTTCCGCTTGAAGCCTACACTCTACGAATGTGAGTGTATGGAGCGTCACTACTTAAAATCAGTATTAATTCTCAAAGATTTACCCAAATCGTCCGCTAACATAATCTTTGGTGGACTGTTCTTCTGGGTTACTAAAAATTTTCTCAGTGTTATCATATTCCACTAAATAACCGATTTTACTGCCTTTACCCACCGCTTCCGCATTGAAAAAAGCTGTCATATCAGCTATCCTCGTGGCTTGTTGCATATTATGAGTAACAATTACGATCGTATAGTTTTCTTTAAGTTCCTGCATTAATTCCTCCACTTTCAGGGTAGAAATAGGATCAAGAGCAGAACAAGGTTCATCCATTAATAATACTTCAGGTTCAGCGGCGATCGCCCTTGCAATACACAATCTTTGTTGTTGTCCACCAGACAAAGAAAAACCACTTTCTTTTAACTTATCCTTCACCTCATCCCACAAAGCAGCCCGACGAAGGGAAGTTTCTACTAACTCATCTAAATTATCCTTATAACCATTTACCCTTGCACCATAAGCAACATTATCATAGATAGTTTTCGGGAAAGGATTAGGTCTTTGAAATACCATTCCAATACGTTTTCTTACCACCACAGGATCAATATCTTTAGCATATAGATTTTGTCCATGATAAGTAACAACACCTTGAAGTTTAAAAGAACTAATTAAATCATTTAAGCGATTTAAACATCTTAAAATAGTACTTTTACCACATCCAGAAGGACCAATAAAAGCAGTAATTTTTTGAGAAGGAATATCTAAATTTACACCCCTAACAGCTTTATGACTACCATAAAAAATGTCCACATTTCTTAATTCAAATACGGGAATCTTAACAGATTCTTCTTCATATATTAATGATTCTTCCATGATTTTTTTCTTATTTAATTTAATATAATTTGACTAATAAATGAAATTTTCAGAACTTAGAGCAATCCTCTTTGAATTGTGAGATTTTAAAAAACGATAGGAGAGAGTATTGTTAATTGTTAATTATTCATTACTTATTAATAAATTTTTCTACGAGTAGCTAAACGAGCTAAAATACTGGTTATTAATACTAAGAATACCAAAATTAATGACCCTGCCCACGCTAATTCTTGTTGTGGTTTAAAAGGTAAAATCGCAAAATTATAGACTAATACCGATAAAGTGGCGATCGGTTCTTTAAACCCTTGCACAGACACATTAGGCCAAAAGTTCGAGAATAACGCTGTAAAAATTAAAGGAGCAGTTTCTCCCGCCGCCCGTGCGATGGCAAGAGTCACCCCAGTAATAATACCGGGTAGAGCCGCAGGAAGGACAATTTTTATTACTGTCTGATACTTATATGCACCAACTCCCAAAGCCGCCCAACGAATTTCTTGAGGTACAATTTTTAAAGCCTCATCGGTAGTCCGAATAATCGTAGGTAACATCAACACCGCTAAAGCCACACCCCCAGCAATGGCAGAAAAACCTACAATACCGCTAGAGACTAATAAACCGAAGGCAAAAATCCCCGCAATAATCGAAGGAACACCACTTAAAACGTTAGTAGCGAAGCGAATACTGGTGGCAAACTTATTGTTGTTACTGAACTCAGACAGATATACGGCGGCTAATACCCCAATAGGTACAGCAATAATTACAGCAATACCCACTACTACCAAAGTTCCAATAATCGCATTGGCTAAACCCCCTTCACTTAATCCGGGAGGAGGAGGTAATTGGGTAAATAAATCAAAATTGAGACGACTAAAACCCTGTACAATAACGAAAAAAAGTACGGCAACTAAAGGAACTAAAGTTACTACCATACATAAAGCACTTAACCCTGTCATTACCGAGCCTAAAATCACCCTAGGGCTAGATGATTTCTTTTTTAAACTGCCTATACTAAGAGTACTCATAAAATTTTTAAATATAAATATGAATCAAATAATTATTCATTGTTACTCGTATTTTGCTTTTACTTGATTAACAATATATTCTGCAAGGATATTGACAATTAACGTTAATAACATTAAGACTAAACCTGCATACATCAGCGCCGAAATTTGTAACCCACTAGCTTCTGCAAACTGGTTGGCGATCAAAGATGCGATCGTGTTGGCTGGGTCTAAAATAGAGATACTGATACGGTTAGAGTTACCAATAATCATCGTTGCCGCCATAGTTTCTCCCATAGCACGACCTAAAGCTAACATAATTCCTCCCATAATCCCTGAAATGGCTGCTGGAATTAAAACTCGGAAAATAGTTTCCCAACGGGTAGCCCCCAATCCAAGGGAGGCTTGACGTAAATCGGGGGGTAAGGAAGCGAGGGAGTCACGGGAAATGGCAATAATAATCGGTAAAATCATGATGGATAAAACAATCCCTGCTGGTAACATACCCGGTCCTGCAGGGGTAGTGCTAAACAGGGGAAACCAACCGAAATTCTGATTAAGCCAAGTACCAAAGGTAGTAGTCAAAGGTATTAAGACAAAAATACCCCACAAACCATAAACTACACTAGGAATAGCCGCTAATAATTCTACTAGGAAGACTAAAACGGTGCGAATATTTTCGGGGATAAAATCTTCACTTAAAAAAACCGCCGCCCCAACTCCTAAAGGAATAGCAATGATTAAGGCAATTAAAGATGATACGATCGTACCGTAAATAACCGCAATTACCCCATATTCATCGGTGACTGGATTCCAATTACTATTGGTAAAAAAACTAAAATTAAATTCTTTGATAGCAGGATAAGCACCTACGGCAACAATGAGAGCTACACTAATCAAAATTAAGCCAATACTCAGAGCAAAGGCAAGAGTTAACCATTCAAAACCTCGATCGAAGGTTTTTTCAAAAGGGGATCTTTCCCTCATGATCAGATTATTATTAGAAGGATCAGACTGTGTCATTTTACTTAATAGTTATACTTTTGAGATCATTTTAAATAAAGTCAAATCTTCTTTTTTGAGAAGTTGATATATTTTAAAATTTCAATATGATTTTTTGTAGAAATTGTTATTAGATTATCATTAATTAATCTTTTCACGGGCAGGAAAGTTAATCAAAATAATTGACTTTATTCTTTCCTTACCTGATTCAACAATTATTGCCTATAACCTAAACTATGAAGGTTAAATTTTAGTTAACAGTGATGGTAAAATCTGGACTAATTTGATCCGCAACTTTTGCTACCGTTTCAATTACGTTTTGGGGTAAAGGAATATAACCTAAATCTGAGGCTACATCCTGCCCATAGGTTAAGGCATATTGAATCATGGCTTCCATGGCGATCGCCTTATTAGGATCATCATATTTTTGATAAGCTAAAATCCAAGTATAAGTAACAATAGGATAAGAATTTTCTCCCGGAGGATCACTAATAAAAGCGCGTAAATTTTCGGGTAACTCGACATTGGCTAGTGCATTTGTACCAGTCTCTTCCGATGGAGTAATAAAATTACCTTCTTTATTTTCCAGAATCGCCATAGGAATATTATTTTTCTTAGCAAAGCCATATTCAACATAACCGATCGAGCCTTGATTTTGTTGAATAATTGCTGTTACCCCTTCATTACCCCTACCCCCTAAAAAAGTAGCACCTTGACGACCCCATTGAACAGAAGTCCCTTGTCCTATTTGAGTATTCCATTCTGGACTAATATCCGCTAAATGTTTTGTAAACACTCCCGTAGTGCCACTACCATCAGAACGATGCACAAAAGTAATATTTCGATCGGGTAAAGTTAAATCAGGATTATCGGCGACAATTTTGGGATCATTCCAACGAGTAATCGTACCCAAGGCAATACCCACATAAGTTTCCCGACTTAATTTTAATCCTTCTACTCCCGGTAAATTATAGGCAAAAACGATCGATCCTGCGGTAACGGGTAAAAGTAAAACACCTCTACTCACCCCCGCCATCTGTTCATCACTCATGGCAATATCACTAGCCCCAAAATCCACTGTACCTCTGGTAAATTGCTCGATTCCAGCACCACTACCCACAGATTGATAATTAACTTGTAGCATTGGCACTAAGCGATTCAAGAGAACGAACCAGTTTTGATATAAGGGGGCGGGAAAAGTTGCCCCTGCACCAGTGAGGGTTAAAGGACTGGTAAAAGGTACAGTTATGGTGGGGGGTACTCCATCCTTTCCTACTCCTTCCCTAGTTTGATTATTATTACCACAGGCATTTAAACTCAGGGCAAAAGTAAGCAAGGTGAGAGATTTGATTAATCGACTTCTGATAATTACCATTGTTTTTAACTATGTAGTTATTTTTTTCCCTATAAGATAACGGAAGAAGATTAAATTCTAGTTAACGTTGATGGTAAAATCTGGAGTAATTTGATCCGCCGCCGCCGCCACTTTTTCCACAACGTTTTGAGGTAACGGAACGTAACCTAATGCTGGTGCCGCTTTTTGTCCTTCTGTTAAGGCATATTGAATCATAGCTTCCATGGCGATCGCCTTGTTAGGATCATCATACTTAGGAAAAGCTAAAATCCAAGTATAGGTGACGATGGGATAAGATTCTGCACCTTCGGGATCAGAAATAAAAGCGCGTAAATTTTCGGGTAACTCTACGTTAGCTAAAGTTGCAGAAGCCGCTTCATCGGTAGGGGTAATAAATTGTCCTGCGTTATTTTGAATGGCAGCCATAGTCAGATTATTATTTTTCGCATAACCATATTCTACATAACCGATCGCACCCTCAGATTGCATGATTTGAGCCGTTACCCCTTCATTTCCTTTACCACCGATAAATGTACCGCCATCGGGTCCCCATTGTACGGTTTTACCTTCTCCCACTTTGGTATTCCAATCTTCACTAATAGCCGCTAAGTGTTTTGTAAACACCCCAGTTGTACCACTACCATCAGAACGGTGAACAAAGGTAATAGACTTGTCAGGTAAAGTTAAATCAGGATTATCAGCAACAATTTTGGGATCATTCCACTTAGTGATTTTTCCTAAAGCAATATCCACATAGGTTTCCCTACTTAATTTTAAACCTTCTACTCCGGGTAAATTATAGGCAAAGACGATCGAACCTGCTGTAACAGGTAACATTAAAGCACCCTTACTTACTTTAGCGATTTCCTCATCTTTCATAGCAGTGTCACTAGCCCCAAAATCCACAGTACCAGCGGTAAACTGTTCTACCCCTGCACCACTACCCACAGACTGATAATTTACTTGTAATTTTGGTACTTGTTTATTCAAATCCACAAACCAATTTTGATATAAAGGAGCGGGAAAACTAGCTCCTGCACCCGTTAAAGCTACGGTATTCTCGAAAGGAACTGTAATCGAAGCTGTGGGAGCTTCCGTGGGTGTTTCTCCTCCAGTTTCTCCTCCTCCAGTAGTCGTCGTTTCACCCCCACCACCACCACAAGCAGTTAAACTCAGGGCGAAAGTCAAGACGGATAAAGTTCCTATAAACTTATTTTTAGTTCTAATCATCGTACTTTTCAGAATTATTTTTATATTTAGAGTATTCAAGTTTTTATATTAGTATAATGTTGACTTTTTTTTGGTAAAGAAAAGGTTAAGAACTTAAAATTTCGTAAAAAAAAGAGATTCTTTCTCTTAAATCTTGTAAGATAATTAAGAGAAAATGTTGATATTTTTAATGTTCATAAGATAAGAAAGGTTAAGAATAAATTAAGAAGTTTTCTGTTTCCTTATTGTCTTTTTTATTTTTTTCAAATATAACGAATATTTACTTCAATCTTTTACTTTACAGATATTTCAGAATTTTTATGCTTAATAAAAAGTCATTCTTTCCCCAAAAAACGATGGTAACAGGGTTAATCTTATCTTTGTTATTAACTGCTTGTGGAGAAACGAAACCAGAAGAATCAAAAACTGTTTCCATCGATGGTTCAAGTACTGTGTTTCCTATTACTAATTTAATTGTCGAAAAATTCAACGCTTTAGACTCCGATGATATTAGTGTGGACTCTAATTTCTCAGGTTCGATCGGCGGATTTCGTAATTTTTGCGAAGGCAAAACCGATATTAATAACGCTTCCGTACCCATTCCCCAACGTTTTATGGAGGAGTGTAAAAAAAATGGGGTTGCCTATATCGAGTTACCCGTTGCCTTTGATGCTTTAACCGTTGTCACCCACCCTAGCAATACTTGGGCAAAAACCATGACAGTGGAAGAATTAAAAACCATTTGGCAACCTTCGGCGGAAAATTCGATCGTGCGTTGGAATCAAGTTAATAGTCAATGGGCAGATAAAACCCTTAATTTATTTGGTCCGGGTAGAGATTCGGGTACTTTTGAATACTTTACTATAGCCATTATCGGAGAGAAAGAAAGCCGTAATGATTATGTGTTTAGTGAAGATGATGACGCTTTAGTTAATGGTGTAGCACAAGACCCCAATGCTCTGGGTTATTTCGGTTATGCCTATTATTCTCAACATCAGGATAAATTACAGGCGGTTTCGATCGACAATGGCAAGGGGGCGATCGTGCCTTCTGATGCCACCATTATGGATAATACCTATCGCCCCTTAACTCGTCCATTATTTATCTATGTAAATGCCAAAAGAGCGCAGGAAAACAAAGCCTTAGAGCAATTTGTGGACTTTTATTTAAGTAACGCTTCCAAAATTGTTCACGAAGTGGGTTATTTACCTTTACCTGAGTCTGCCTACGGTGTAGCAAAAATTCATTTTCAAAAAAATCGAGTGGGTACAGTGTTTAATGGTCAACCTGTGTTAAATGCTACTATAAATGAATTATTAACTCGAACCTATGCAACGGAGGGGAAAGAAGGTTACGTTTATTGAACACACTTTATTTTGTATTGTAGATTGCCTCGCAATATGTCGTGTAGCGTTGCGAGGCACGAAGCAGAAAGCAGTCTCGAAGTTAACAGCAAAAATCGGCGAATGAATGAATTTCTTTCTCAAATTTTTTCTCATAATTGATTTTTTATTTTTTGTTATGACTATTTACAACTACGAGACAAAGCTGTAAAAAATCTTAATATAAAGTAGTCTGGATTCAGTTTATTGTAGAAAATTAGCAATAAAAATGTTTTTGTAAATTTTTATAACCAGATTTTAAGACAATAAATAAGGATAAAAGAAAATGAGTGTTAATCTAGCTACCATGCTGAAAGAAGGTACAAAAAAATCCCATTCTATGGCTGAAAACATGGGGTTTATTAAGTGCTTCCTGAAAGGAGTTGTTGAGAAAAATTCCTATCGTAAACTAGCCGCCAATCTTTACTTTGTCTATGGCGCGATGGAAGCAGAAATGGAACGTTTAAAAGATCATCCCGTCGTGAGTAAAATTTATTTTCCTGAGTTAAATCGTGAGTCTAGTTTAGCAAAAGACCTTCAATTTTATTATGGTGCAAACTGGAAAAATGAAATTTCCATTACTCCTAATGGACAAGTCTATGTCGATCGAATCCATGAAATCGCCAATACTTCCCCTGAATTATTCGCAGCACACTCCTATACTCGTTACTTAGGTGATCTTTCCGGCGGACAAATCCTCAAAAATATTGCCGAAAAAGCCATGAATTTAGATGGTGAAGGTACTGCTTTTTATGAGTTTGAAACCATCAGCGATGAAAAAGCGTTCAAAAATATGTACCGTCAAGCCTTAAATGATTTACCTGTAGATCAAGAAACTGCCGATCGTATTGTACAAGAAGCCAATGACGCTTTTGGTATGAATATGAAAATGTTTCAAGAATTAGAAGGTAATTTGATCATGTCCATCGGTAAAATGTTATTTAATAGCTTAACCTCTCGCCGTCGTCGTGGCAGTACCGAATCTAACAATGCTGAATTAGCCACCGCAGAATAAGTAATGAGTAATGAGTAATGAGTAATGAGTAATAAAAGTTTGTAGAGATGTAAAATTTTACGTCTCTACCTAAATTTAGGTTGGGTAATTAATCGCTTCAAAAAATTCCTACCTATTTTTTTCGAGTATTTTATTAAAATCTTGATCACCTCGATCGTAAATTAGCTAAAATTATTAATAAACTCTTAATCTCAATATCTTAGTTCTAAATAATTACCTTGAATATTAACTCTAACTCGATACTTATTATTAACAAAATTCTTAGTTTTTTTAATAGGTTAAAAGTATATTTATTTTGATGAATCTTTATTTTGATCATTTCTTCTTTTTTTATACTCTACAATAAAATTATTCAATTAACTCTTTAATAAATATTCACTTTTAAACTCGATCGAACTTAATATGAAACCTTTAACATTAGATTTTAACACCATTTTTCCCTATAAACTAGACGATTTTCAACAAGAAGCCATCAACTACTTAGAAGAAAATAAATCCGTAGTCGTCACCGCGCCCACAGGCTCAGGTAAAACTTTAATCGGAGAATATGCTATTTATCGAGCCTTAAATCAAGGAAAAAGAGTCTTTTATACAACACCATTAAAAGCCCTTTCTAACCAAAAATTTCGAGATTTTCAAGAAAAATTTGGACAAACATTATTACCAGAAACAGGAACTTATGCTGAAATTGGTTTAATTACAGGAGATGTCTTAATTAATCCTAATGCACCTATCATTGTCATGACAACGGAAATTTTCCGCAATATGTTATACAGTACCCCCATCGGGGAAGTTGGTACATCTATTCAAAATGTGCAAACAGTCGTACTAGATGAGTGCCACTATATCAGTGATCCGGGTAGGGGTACAGTGTGGGAAGAATCAATTATTTATTGCCCTTCTAATATTCAATTAGTAGCATTATCAGCTACGATCGGCAACCCAGAAGATTTGTGTCGTTGGATTAATAACGTCAGAGATGCCCACTTTCAACAAGGAGTTAAGAGTGAATGCCAGTTGGTTAACTCCGATTTTCGTCCTGTACCATTAAAGTTTTATTTTAGTCATGCTAAAGGTTTATATGGATTATTTAATGAGAAAACTAATAAGTTAAATCCGCAATTAAAACCCTTTTTAGGTACGAATAGAAGGGGTAAATTTCATCATAAAGATTGCCCTAATATCAAGACGATCGTGCAACAATTAAGTAATAATGATATGCTCCCTGCTATCTATATTATCTTTAGTAGAAAAGGATGTGATCAAGCAGTAGAATCTTTAAGTTATTTTAACCTTGTCACTTTAGAAGAAAGTCGCAAAATATTGCTTTATTTGCTTCATTTTTTGATCATTGAAAATATAGAATTGCAAGTAAAAATAGTTGAATTTGCCAAAAAAGAGCATGAATTTGCCTATGATAAGATTATGGCTTTTATTGCTAATAATGATCAAGCGGGAGAAGAATTAGTAGATTATCTCATCGATAAACCCTTAGTAAAAGAACGTTTATTAAGATTTTTAGCCGAACATAGTGAGTTAGTTAGAAGTAGTCAAATTGAGCCATTAACTAGAGGAATTGCCGCCCATCACGCTGGAATTTTACCCGCTTGGAAAGAGTTAGTAGAGCGATTATTTGAGTTAGGTTTAGTTAAAATTGTTTTTGCCACTGCTACCTTATCGGCAGGAATTAATATGCCTGCGCGTACCACTGTAATTTCTGCGTTGAAAAAAAGAGGCGATGATGGACATCGTTTTTTAACTCCTTCGGAATTTATGCAAATTGCGGGGAGAGCAGGGCGTAGGGGCATGGACAAGGTGGGCTACGTTGTCACCGTTCAAACCCTATTTGAAGGGGCTTTAGTTGGGTCTAAACTAGCAAAGTCTTCTCCTGAACCTCTACGGAGTCAGTTCGCTCCTAGTTATGGCATGGTATTAAATTTATTACAAAAACATTCGATCGAGGAAGCTAAAGAATTATTAGAGTTGAGCTTTGCTGAGTATTTAGCACAGTTACAACTTGCTCCCCAAGAACACGCTATCACAGAATACACTACAGAGTTAACCAAGCTAGATATTATGTTAGCGGAATATAATAGTCGAGACTTGGCTAATTACGAGAAATTAAAAGAAAGAAAGAAACAAGAAAAGAAAGTCCTCAAATTATTTCAAAGAAACTGGATTCAAGCTCGACAAAGGGTAATTATGCCCTATTTAGAGACATTATCTATGGGTGCTATAGTCGATTTAAGTAGAGAACATAAAAAAAATGCTTACAGTATTCAAGGGGTTTTCATGGCACACATCCCCAACGGTAATCAAAAATTTTTGCTCTGTCTCGGCAAGGATAATAATTGGTACATTGCCTCTTTTGCCGATGTCATCGACATTAACGGCGGTAGGATGCCTAGCAGTTTACTGGAAAATATCGACATTCCCGACATTAAACAAGTCATCATCGGATTATTAGAGCATGGTAATGAGCATACCCTCTCGATTAGTCAATTAATCACGGAATATGAACAAGAATATGCTCAACCCAGTGAAGATATTATTGTACAACAACAAACGATCGCAGACATAGAACGATCGATCGTCACCAATCCCCTTGATAAAGTCGAAAAAATAGCCCAAATACTCAAAAATAATCGTAAACGCCAACTATTAAAACAAGAATTAACCCGTATTCAAACCCAATACCAGAGAGGAAAATCGAATAGTTCATATTATTGGCAAGAATTTCTCGCCTTAATCGAGATTTTGCGAGAATTTGAAGCCCTAGACGGATATAATCCCACCCCCTTAGGAGAAGCCGCCGCCGTCATTCGAGGCGAAAATGAACTATGGTTAGCCTTAGCTCTAACTTCAAAAAGATTAGATTATCTTGAACCCCATCACCTTGCAGGAGTGATTACAGCCTTAATTACCGAATCAGCAAGATTTGATACATGGGTAGGTTATCAACCCTCTCCCGAAGTATTAGAAGCGCTAGGAATACTAAAATATGATGATGTTAACTATAATCCACAAGAGGAATTAGGGGAAATTCGTCGTCGCCTTTACCAAGCGCAAAAACATCATGACATCACCATCCCCGTATGGTTAGAAAGAGATATGATCGGTTTATCTGAAGCGTGGTGTTTAGGGGAAACATGGGAGGAAATCTCGAAAAATACCACCATGGATGAAGGGGATATAGTTCGGGTTTTAAGACGCACTGTCGATGTTTTAGTACAAATACCCCAAATTCCCAGAATTGATAACAACTTAATTAAAACCGCAAAAGAAGCAGTGTTAAGAATGAGACGTTTCCCCGTAGTGTAATACGAAATTGACAGGCAATACTGCTCGGTTAAGCCCCCCAGCCCCAAACTTTGGGGGAGTCAGACTTGGTGAAACCTACCTGAGTGAACCATAAAATTTTTGGTGCTGTAAAGGTGTCCGGTGTCCGGTATCGGAAAGGGTTAAAGAATTGACAAAAAATATATCCTAATTGATTTTTTTATCTTCAATTCTTTGATCGAATTATATAATTTTCTGAAAATTACACCTGAAACCTGCAACCTGCAACCTGCAACCTGCCCTTATCAAACATTCTTACATCGAACTGAGGTTATATCGAACTGAGGTAATTTTATGCCTCTACAAATCTGAATGAACTGTAAAAACTTTGATGCTTCAGTATTTTTCCTGTCTCTTCCCTCTTAACTCCTCCCCCCATCAAAAAACTTTTTCACCCTTCCCTACTTACTATTACTGCGATTTAGTTGATAAAAACGGGCAAATTGTGGTAAATCTTCTTGGTGTCCTAATACAATCAAAACATCCCCAGAGTTAAGCAATAAAGAGGGATTAGGATGGGTAATTAAAGGCTCGTCACCTCTCCTTAAGGCAACCACGATAAAGCCTCCTTTTCCCCTAATTTCTAACTCTCTAACAGTCCTTCCCACTAAGCGAGAAGTGTTACCTACGACTAATTCTTCAATTTGAACATTAATCTGCATTAAGAGATCATTTAAGTAACTTTGTTCTTCTTTTTGAGCTAAAAAATCCACCATGCTAGGGGAAGTGATTAAATTTGCCATGCGTAAACCACTTACACTAGCAGGTAAAACCACATGATTTGCTCCTGCTAAACGTAATTTTTTCTCGGTGCTAGGAAGTTCACCTCTGGCTAAAATGATTAAGTCTGTGTTTAATTCTCTGGCTGTCAGGGTGATAAAAACGTTAGTGGCATCATTAGGTAATACTGTTGCTAAAACTTTGGCTTTTTGAATGCCAACGGTGATAAGCACATTTTCGTCAGTTGCATCTCCTTCTTGTACTAAGTACGATCGATTTTTTGCCGTAGTCAGATTTTCGGGATCATTATCAATGACGACAAAGGTTTCTTTTGTTTCGTCTAATTGTTTCGCTAAAACTTGTCCTATATGCCCAAAACCGCAGATAATAACGTGATTTTCTAGGTTAGCTAAGGTTTTCCTCTGTCGATCGGCTTCAAACGCTTTATTTATTTCTCCCTCTGTCACCATTTGAATAAAACCTCCCACTCCATAAACTGCTGAGGATGTCCCAGCGATAATAACGAACATGGTAAAAATTTTTTGAAAGGGAGTATTTAATGGTTGTACTTCCCCGTAACCCACCCCAAAAATTGTAATCACTACCATATAAACCGATTCAAGTAATGACCAACCAAAGGAAATATAGCCAAAAATAGCAACAATGATGGTTATAGCAAAAAAAATTGCTCCCACCATAACTTTTTTGAAAGAATCTTGCATAAATTTCCCTTGACAATGGTTACTTGATTGTAGGAGTTAATTAGAGATTCTGCATCTGATTTGACTAATTTTCTGTTTTATACTCATCTTGACTTTCATGGAAAGGGATAAAAGATTCTTGTCGCCAACAAGCCTCTAATAATCTAATTTTATAAAGATACCAGAAACGGCTAGGTTTCCACACGGATTCTTGTTCAATATTGGGTGTAACTGGTTGATTCAAGTATTGCCACACCGCATGACTAATTTTTTTGGCATTGTACATCATGGTTTTATTTCCCTAATAAAGTGATTATTTTTGACAAAATAGATTCACTCCTCACAACTTGGGGTTATATTAATTAATTTGACAAATTTTGGCTCTTTTTATATCACCCAGAAAAACTTCGATCGAGATAGCTTTTAAGAGAATATAAAAATATATTGCCCAAATCAGCCAAATTTGACACATCAAAAAATTAGTAATAATTGACAAATCAGTAAAGTTTTGTAAATTTTATTTACTTCTGGTAATGTCGATCGTAATTCTACCACCAAAATCAGGAATAGGGGGAGAAGGTTTCGACAACTTTACCCTTACCTGAGAGATAGATTCAAATTTTAAAACATCCTCAGCAATTACCTCTGCCAATTTTTCGACTAAAGCAAATTTAGCAGTTTGAATAATATGTTTTACCATGTCAATGGCATGACGATAATCTACAGTATCGTTAATATCATCACTTTTGCCTGATACCTGTAAATCTAACCATAGAGTTAAATCTACTTCAAACCATTGTCCTAATGTTCTTTCTTCTGGTAATAAACCAGTATAACCGTAACTACGAATCCCTGTTACCTCGATACAATCCATATTTATCTGACAATTCAATTAATCTCAATGTTTTCTATGATAAGCGAGGACGCATCTAAATTGGTTGGTAAAGAAAGAAAGATTAGATCGAATTTCCGAGAAAAAATAACATTAGATAGTAAAAGCGATAATTTCTCCTAAAGGCAAAAAAACAATAGCAGAATAGACAATAATAGGTTATGGGTTAAAATAAAACGAAAAAGAGTAGCGGTAAACTACTCCTTATCATTCATATAAAGCTAGAGAACATTTTAACATGGCACAAACAATCGAAGTTAGTTTAATTGACATACTCAATAAGATTGAGGCAAGAATCGAGCATTTGGATAAAAGTATCGATGCTAAAATCGAAAAGTTAGACGTAAAAATAGACGCATTAGAGGATAAATTCGATACCAGAATTGACAAGCTAGAAACTTCTATGAATAACCGTTTTAATACCTTAACGTTAGGGTTTTTAGGTATTTTTGGAGTTTTAACAGGAGGTATTTTGGCTATCTTCAGCAAGGTTGTCTTTTTTCCTAATCTCTAAATAATTCAAAGTAGCTTGAAATATAGCTACTTTTAAAAAGACTAAGATGTGAAGTACCTTACACTGCTCTATGGGTGTAAACCTTACACTGCTCTATGGGTGTAAACCTTACACTGCTCTATGGGTGTAAACCTTACACCCCTACTCCGAACTCAATCTAAGCTGTATTGTCTATTTCTTTAAATTCCAATGACATATTTTCGCCATTCATGATCAACATTATCTTTGATAGATTTAGCAATCTCGAAATGAAGACTACTATAGGGTTTTCTTGGTTGCTGATGCAGAGGCATTTGTGCTTCTTTGGGGGTGCGATTTCCTTTTTTAATGTTGCATCTCACACAGGCGGCAACTAAATTTTCCCAAGAGTCACCTCCACCCCTCGATCGAGGTATAATATGATCTAAAGTTAGTTGATCTCCTCGATAACTACAATATTGACAAGTATTTTTGTCTCTTTCAAAAACATTTCTTCTAGTTAAGGGAATATCTTTATAGGGTACTTTCACATAATGACGTAACCTAATGACAGAAGGGAAAGGAAAAGTTTGACAAATGAAGTTGTTGTGATGTTCTAATTGTTCGGCTTTGCCTTTAATTAACAGGATAACCGCCCGTTTCCAGCTTGTAATATTGAGCGGTTCGTAGGAAGCATTTAAGACTAAAACTTTACCCATAAAAGCATTACTGTCAATAATTTATTGCTGATGCTAACACAAATTATGGGAAGTTGGAGTTAGGAGTGAGGAATTAGGGAAATAGAAATTAACTATAACCCCAGCCCTTTCTCCTAACAGCAAAGAGAAAGATTAATTAGTATAATTCTTCTTCTTTGTGGGTTTCGATTTTACAGTCAGAGGTAGGATAAGCTACGCAGGTTAAAACGTACCCTGCTTCGATTTGATCATCATCTAAGAAAGATTGATCAGATTGATCTACAGTACCAGAAACGATTTTACCAGCACAGGTAGAACAAGCACCAGCACGGCAGGAGTAAGGTAAGTCGATACCTTGTTCTTCAGCAACGTCAAGAATATACTCATCATCGGGTACTTCGATCGTTTGTTCGCCGTCTTCGGTTACTAAAGTTACGTTATAAGTTGCCATGTTTTTTTCCTTTTGATTTGTGATTTACAAAAAACTAACTGTTACTTACTATTTAAGCAAGTCTAATATGAATAGTAAAGTATAAGTGCCAATAATTATTTACACATTAGAAATGAAATTCTATCTCTTTTTTCTTATAGTTTTTTCTTATAATATAAGTTCAACCTAAATCACTGGTTAAAAAGATTTATATTTTTTATAATTGACTCAAATTAAGGTTTTCTGAGTTTTGAATTCTTTAAGTTAAAATCAAAATAATCAATTGTCGATATTATCTTTACTTATAAAGTTACAAAATAGGAAGGTTGAACATATTTTTCGTAGAGGCGTAAAATTTTACCTCAGTTCGACAGAAGAAAAATGGTGAAGACGAGACAGGTGGACAGGTGGACAAGTGGACAAGTGGACAGGAAGAAAAATTTTCAATACTTGTACATTTTTGAGAGAATTTTATTGATTCACAAGAAATATAATCCCCCTGTCTGCCTGTCTTCCAAGTCAGTTCTCACCAATAATTTTATATCGAACTCAGGTAAAATTTTACGTCTCTACATAAAATGTGGTCGATGCCCATTAGTAGAAGAAGGGTTAAAACCTACGAACAGATGAAAAATATTTTCTGGAGAAGTCTCATGAGTAATTAAGCTACATCTAAACCGAAGACACGGTTAATAGATTTTTCTACTTTGTAACCTGAGTCGATCGATTCTAGGGGGTCTTTTCTGAGACGATGACGCAGACACAAAGGCATTACTCGGCGAATGTCATCTACGGTTACTTCTGTACGCAATTCAAAGGCGGTTAAGGCTTTGGCGGCACGATTAGTCACAATATCTCCTCTTAAACCGTCAATGTCTAATTCTGAGCAGATTTCTGATACTTTTACTCGAATATCATAGTCGATGGAAACTTGAGGTAATAATTCTTGGGCTTGGACTAATTTTCTTTGTAGTTCTTCCTGTTGTTCTTGATATTTAGCTAAAAATTCTTGAGGATTTCGATCGAACTCTCCCCGTTGTTCTACAATTTGCACACGCAAATCTGGCTCTTTCACCGTACGGATTTCGGCGTGCATCCCAAATCGATCGAGCAGTTGAGGGCGCAATTCTCCTTCTTCGGGATTACCTGAACCTACCAACACAAAACGGGCAGGGTGACGAATAGAAATCCCCTCTCTTTCTACGGTATTCCAACCACTAGCGGCGGAGTCTAACAATACATCCACGAGGTGATCATCTAATAAGTTGACTTCGTCCACATAGAGGATACCACGATTTGCTTTAGCTAATAACCCCGGTTCAAAGGCTTTCACCCCTTCCGATAAGGCTTTTTCAATATCGATCGTACCACAAACTCGATCCTCTGTTGCCCCTAAAGGTAAATCGATCATGGGGACTTTTTTTTGAGTTACTTCAAACTGTTGTTGATTCTCGAATTTTTCTCTCACGTCATCTCCCATCATTTCCACATCCGTAGGAGAGGAGTTAAAAGGATCACCTGCAATCACATCAATTTCAGGCAATAAATCCGCTAATGCCCTAATAGTGGTGGATTTGCCCGTACCTCGATCGCCCATAATCATCACTCCCCCGATTTTCGGATCAATGACATTTAGTAATAAAGCAAGTTTCATTTGTTCCTGTCCCACAATAGCGGTAAAAGGAAACACAAGACGACGATTTTTAGGAGGAGCTTGTAAAGTTGCGGTCATAGTTTTATATAAAAAGATTACTGATACTTTTATTTAATAGTGCAATATAAATAAGCATAACTTTTCTATCATATTGTTTTGTTCGATCGCAGTCAATTAAGAATTTAAAAGTAACAAGTAACAAAACAGATTGTTGTGTATTTCACTATAGCATATTTTGTAATGACTGAGGGTTGTTTATCTAAAAATTCCATTGAGTTTTTTATTTTTTCTGAAGTCATCTCATTACTTGATGTCTACCTGAGTTCGATATAAAAATAGGTGAGGGCTGACTCTCGTTGACAGGAAGACAGGCAGACAGGCAGACAGGAAGATTGTATTTCTGGTGAATGAATAAAATTCTCTCAAAAGTACATCAAATATTGAGAATTTTTCTCCCTGTCCACTTGTCCACTTGTCCACCTGTCTAGTTTTCATCATTTTCTTTATGTCGAACTGAGGTGATGTCTGGGAATAATAATTAATTCTATTAAAAATTATCTACATATTTTCTTAACAATCTCTACAGTGTATATAGAGAATAGCTCTTAATATTTTTATTTTTTGCTATGTACAATATCGTACATAAATTAACAAAAATAATAATTAGTATGGAACTTGAATAAGTGAATTTTTCTCATACACTTTGGACGTTAAACATTTTTAATTATTTGGTTAAGAGTTAACTATAACTTTTAACTAAATATTCAAAAAAAGTACTTTAATGTTGAAACAAAAAGCGAAAATTATTTATTTAATAAACTTTCAAAAATAAAAAAAATAAAAAAATGAGTTTAAAAGATAGAGCTAAAGCTACCGCTAAAAATATCGAAGGTAAAATCCAAGAAACTTATGGGGATGTCACTGGAGACCCTAAAAATCAAGCGGAAGGAAAGGCAAAACAAATGGATGCCAAAATCAAACATACTGTTGAAGATGTTAAAGATGAGGCAAAAAAAGCACTTGATTAATTCTAATAAATTAACGGTGTTATAGGAGAGTTTTAAGAGGGAAATAATGGATGCTATTTTTCAATTATTTCCCTAAAATTACCTAATTAAAACTAATAATTGACGAGATATTCAATCAACATTAAACATTAAATAAATCAAATTTTTGGATAATAAAATGATTTCATTAAAACAAATTTCTAAGGCTTTGATCTCAATTAGTTTAGTGTTATTTATTTCCATAACTACAGCTTTAGGTTTTATGGCTGAAAATAGTTTTGCATCAACATTACAAATATCATCTTTAAGCAATCAAATTGCGTGGGGAGATGAAAAGAAAGAAGCTGATGATAAAAATCTTGAGGGTAAAACAGAGATTCAAATGGAAGAATCTCAAAAGTTCGATCGACAAAGTCAAGATGGTGTGAGTAACGCCATTCAAAATCCTGACTATAAACCTGAGGGAAAAACTAAACAGGCAGAGAAGGACGATCGTCAAGCGACAAAAGATATAAAAGCTGAAGCGAATGATGCGATGCTTCCCAATAACTAAACAATTTAATAAACCCAGATCAATTTTTTGGAAAATAACATGATTTTTTTAAAACAAATTCCGCAGTTTTTGCTTACAATTAGCCTCTTAGTATTTATCGCAACGACTAATGTTTTCGGGGTGATGGATGATAATGGTTACGCTTCTAAATTGGGAGTGTCTTCGATGAACCCTCCAAGTAATCAAATAGCTTGGGGTGAACGCTCAAAAGCTGTAACTAAAGATATTGAAGGTAAAACCCAAGAGATGATGGGTAACATGACAGGTGATCCTAAAGATCGACTCATGGGTAAAGCCAAGCAAATGGAAAGCAAAGTTCGTAATAAAACTGAGGATATTAAAGACAGTATGAGCTTAAAAGGTCGAGCAAAAGCTGTATCCAAAAATATTGAAGGTAAAACTCAAGAAACCATCGGCAATATGACAGGTAATACTCAAGATCAAATCATGGGTAAAGCCAAACAAGCGGAAAGTCAAGCTCGTAATACGATCGAAGATATTAAAGGCAATTAAGAGTTAGGAGTTAGGAGTTAGGAGTTAGGAGTTAGGAATTAGGAATGAGAAGAAATACAAAAAATAATCACTTTTTGAGAGGTTAGAAAATGTTGAATTTCATCTGGACTGGTGTTGGTATTTTAATAATTCTGTGGTTATTAGGATTCTCTATAAACGTTGGAGGTAGTTTAATTCACTTACTCCTAGTTTTAGCTCTTATTGGTATTGTTTACAATTTGATGATGGGTCGTCGAATTTAATTTCACAAATATTTCATTAGTAAGAGAAAACAATGAATAAAGATTCATCGGAAAGTAATCTGGATAGACGACAAGAACTTAGACAAGAAGAAGAAGCCTTCTTACTGCAAAAAGAAGAAAGGAAACTGAAAACGGGGCAACGAGATTCCTCCTTTGTTTGGATTCTCAACAGTATTTATATACTAATAGGATTTTTACAAATCTTACTGAGTTTACGCTTCTTCCTCCGTTTAATGGGTGCAAATACCGAAAATAGGTTTGCTCAATTCATTTATGGCATATCTGATGTTTTCATGGTACCCTTTTCCACCTTATTTATCAGCCCCGTTACGGAAGATAGTGCTAATCCTATCGGTGGAGGAAACATTTTCGATCTCAATATCTTAGTTGCGATCGTCGTTTATGCTCTTTTAGGTTGGCTTGGTGTGAGTTTAATTAAATATATCTATGGGCGGTGATAAAAAAATAATCATTTTATGTCATTGCAAGGTAACAAAGCAACCCTTTTCGATTTTGAGTAATAAGTAATGAGGGTGTTAATTCTCAATTCTCAATTCTCAATTCTCAATTCTCAATTCTCAATTCTCAATTCTCAATTCTATACTCTTGGAGTGTTAATCATGAAAACTTCTAATATTCTTTTAACTGGTACTCTATTATCTTTAAGTTTAGTCAGTGCGACTCCCAGTTTTGCACAAAATCAAGAAATTACCTGCGTTATTAATCAGGATATAATAAACTGCCCCGGATATGGTAGTTTTAAGTACCGCAATAACAATAATAATAACAACAATAATAATAACAATAACTTTAATAATTCCCGTTTTGAAAACGAAATTAACAACGTTTATGGTCAAGTTTTAGGACGTAATGCTAACTCTAATGAATTGAGAAATTATAGCCAAAAAATGAATAATCAAAATTGGTCTATAAATCAAGTTCGTCGTGATCTTACTAATAATAATCAAGAATTTAATCAAGTTATAAACAATATCTATCGAGAATTTTTGGGACGCAATGCAGATGCCAATGGATTGCGATATTTTCAAAATTTAATTGTTAATGGTGAAAATATTAATAATGTCAGAAATTCGATCGCCAATAGTGCAGAAGCTAGAAGCAGGAATAACTATGACAATGTTAATAACTCTCGTTTTGAGCAAGATATTAATAATACTTTTGTAAATGTACTGGGGCGTAATGCTACTGCCAATGAATTAAAAAATTATAGCGACAAAATGAATAATCAAAATTGGTCGATTAATCAAGTACGTCGTGATGTTGTTAAAAATAATTCGGAATTTGATCAATTAATCACTAAAATATATCAAGAATTATTAGGTAGAAATACTGATTCGGCAGGATTAGAGTATTTTACCAACTTAATTGTTAATGGTAGAAATATTGATTATGTTAGAACTTCGATCGCCAATAGTCCAGAAGCTATAAAAAGAAAAAATAATAATAATAACAATAACACTCGTACTGAACAAGAAATTAATAATACTTTTATTAATGTGCTAGGACGTAATGCAAACTCTAATGATTTAAAGGACTATACTCAAAAAATGAATAATCAGAATTGGTCATTAATACAAGTACGCCGTGAAGTTGCTAGTACTCCAGAACTTAACCAAGCGATTAATCAAATTTATCAAGAGTTTTTAGGACGTAGTGCTGATGATGGAGGATTACAGTATTTCCAAAATTTAATTATTAATGGAAATTCGATCGAATCTGTTCGTAACGCCATCTATAACAGTCCCGAAGCCACACAAAGAAGACAATAAAGAATGAGGAATGAGGAATGAGGAATGAGGAATGAGGAATGAGGAATGAGGAATGAATAATGAATAATGAATAATGAATAATGAATAATGAATAATTTAATTGAATTTCAACTATTTGCACCCTATAATAAAAATGCCACATTAATGGGATCATTTTCTGATTGGCAAGAAATTTCCATGACAAAAGGTGATGATGGTTATTTTCGCACGTCAGTTTCCTTAGATGATGGTAGTTATCAATATAAATTTCGTGTTCAATCTCGTAGTTGGTTTTTAGAGGCGGATGAATGGATTGATGTAATTGATCCTTATGCTACAGATATTGATGATTCTTCTCAAAATGCTGTAATTACCATTAAGGAGGGCGATCGAATTGTTGATGAATATATTTGGCTACACGATGAACAATATTTACCATCAGATTGTGAATTAATTATATATGAACTTCATGTAGGGGATTTTTCAGGGGGAGAAAAAGATAACAAAGCCCGTGGCAAATATCAAGATATTATCGAAAAACTCGATTATCTGTGGGAATTAGGTATCAATGCTATTGAGTTAATGCCCGTGAATGAGTATCCGGGAGATCATAGTTGGGGTTATAATCCTCGTCATTTTTTCGCCTGTGAATCAAGTTACGGCAAAACTTCAGACTTAAAAAACCTCATCGATTTATGTCATGAAAAAGGAATCCGTGTCATCTTAGATGCTATTTATAACCACTCAGAAGCAGAAGCCCCCTTAACCAAAATTGACTATGATTATTGGTGTCATCACTCACCCCGTGATCCTGATAATAACTGGGGACCTGAATTTAATTACGATTTATATGATGAAACTTTACAAATACATCCCGCTTGGAAATTTATGGGGGATAATCTGACTTTTTGGGTGAAAGAATATCATATTGACGGCATTCGTTTTGATGCCGCTAGACAAATTGCTAACTATGATTTTATGCACTGGATTGTTAAGGAAGGTAAAAAAAACGCAGGGATAAAACCTTTTTTCTCGATCGCTGAGTATATCCCAGAAACCCCTAGTATTACCAATGCAGAAGGACCAATGGATAGTTGTTGGCATGAAAGTTTTTATCAGACAATCATGGCGCATATTTGCGGAGATAGATTTGATTTAGAAAACCTCAAAGATGTTATTGATTGCAAACGACAGGGTTTTATGGGAGCGAGTAATGTAGTTAATTATCTCACTAACCATGACCATAATCATTGTATGGCAGAATTGGGCGATCGAAAGATTTTTTCGGAAGAAGCCTTTAAACGCATTAAATTAGGGGTTGCAATACTCATGACGGCGGTGGGTGTACCATTAATTTGGATGGGGGAAGAATTTGGGGAGTTTAAATATAAAAAACTGGAATCCTCGAAAATCGATTGGCAACTTTTAGACAACGAATTCAATCAAAATTTATTTCAATACTATAAAGGTTTAATTTCCTTACGCAAAAATAATCGTGCGTTGTGGACAGAAAACATTGATTTTTTCCACGAAAATAACGATGACAAAATATTTGCCTATACTCGCTGGAATGAAGAAGGCTCTCGTATTGTCGTGATAGCAAACTTTTCTGATACTTTTCGGGCAGGGTATCAAATTTCTAACTTTCCAGCAAATGGAAAATGGCACGAGTGGACAGGTAATTATGACATAGAATCAGGTGATAATGGTATCACGATCGATTTGGGTACTTATGAAGCTAAAGTTTTAGTATGGCATTAATCATTGTTAATTGTTCATCGATCGCTAATAATAAATTAGAGATAACTAAAATAAAATACTATGGCAACAAAAGAAAGAACTCTCCCTAAATTTGATAACTCTAAAGTTAAAATTACTAAAGAAGAAAGTTTAATTTATTACGAAGACATGGTTTTAGGGCGCTTATTTGAAGATAAATGCGCCGAAATGTACTATCGTGGTAGAATGTTTGGCTTTGTTCACCTCTACAATGGACAAGAAGCCGTATCGAGCGGTATTATCAAATCCTTAAAACCAGATTATGACTATGTATGCAGTACCTATCGAGATCATGTTCACGCTTTAAGTAGTGGAGTTCCTGCCAAAGAAGTTATGGCGGAACTTTTCGGGAAAGCTACTGGTTGTAGTAAAGGGCGTGGTGGTTCAATGCATATGTTTTCAGCAGAACATAAATTATTAGGTGGTTATGCCTTTGTAGCCGAAGGTATCCCCGTAGCAACAGGTACAGCTTATCAAAGTATGTATCGCCGTTTAGCTTTAGGTGATCAGGATTTTGATCAAGTGTCCGTATGCTTTTTTGGGGATGGTGCTAGTAATAATGGTCAATTTTTTGAATGTCTCAATATGGCGGCATTATGGAAATTACCTGTCATTTATGTGGTAGAAAACAATAAATGGGCGATCGGGATGGCACACGATCGAGCTACTTCCCAACCAGAAATCTACAAAAAAGCCAGTGTTTTCAATATGGAAGGTTATGAAGTCGATGGTATGGACTTATTAGCCGTCAGAGAGGTAGCTCAAAGAGCTATAGAGAGGGCTAGGGCAGGAGAAGGTCCCACCCTCATCGAAGCCTTAACTTACCGTTTTCGGGGTCATTCCCTCGCCGATCCAGACGAATTAAGAGACCCCCAAGAAAAAGAATTTTGGAACGCCAGAGACCCGATTATCAAATTTGCCAAGTATTTAACGGAAAATAACATTGTCACTCAAGGCGAATTAGATGCCATTGATAAAAAAGTGCAAAAGACGATCGATGAAGCGGTAGAATTTGCCGAAGCTAGTCCAGAACCCGATCCTAGCGAATTATATCGTTATATTTTCGCCGAAGACTAATCTTTAATGGAGAATGGAGAATGGAGAATGGAGAATTGAAAATGGAGAATTGAGAATGGAGAATTGAAAATGGAGAATTGAAAATGGAGAATTGAAAATGGAGAATGGAGAATTGAAAATGGAGAATGAATAACGTAGGGGTTTAATATATTAAACCCTCCCCCATCAGAAAATAATAACTGTATGTTAATTCTACCTGTCTCCTAGTCTCCTAATCTTTCTGTCCACCTGTCCACCTGTCCACCTGTCCACCTGTCCACCTGTCCACCTTTCCCCCATTCCCTAATGAAGCGTCATTGGCAATTTATTTCAGCCGTATTAAAAATAATTTTCCGTCACCCCATACTAGGGGTAACTCTTGTACCCGTTTTGCCTAATGGTGATATTGTTTTAGTTTATCGCCGTGATACAAAACAATGGAGTTTACCCGGTGGTATGGTGGATTGGGGCGAAGACATACCAACTACGATCGAACGGGAATTGAAAGAAGAAACGGGATTAGATTTAGTGACAATGGGTCGTTTAGTTGGGATATATTCAGCACACGATCGAGACCCTCGTCTTCATTCTATCTCTATACTAATAGAAACCCAAGTAACAGGAGAAATGATGGTAAAAGATACTTGGGAAATTTTGGATGTGAAAGCCTTTTCTAAAGAGAATCTCCCTTTGGGAAATTTAGCCCATGATCACGATCGACAAATTCAAGATTATTTAAGTGAAAATAATCTTAGCCCAAAAATATGTTAGTTAAAATTTAATCATTAATTACCTTTTCTTACTTTAAAATAATTAAATTAATTTCATCAAAAATTTTTATATGACGGGAAAAACTGTAAAAGTTCTTTTTCAAGAAGCAAATGATAATTTTACCCAAGGAAATTATCATCAAGTGGAAAAAATTTGTCGCTTAGTATTAACAGAAAAACCTCATATTATTGAATTTCAAAAACTATTAGAAGAAACCCGTAATCGACTTTGTCAATTAACTTATAGAGAAAATAAATCTCAATTTTCTGCACTAATTGCCATTAACATTCAACCAAATCAACCCATACCCATTTATTTCGACACCATACCTAAATTTAATATTTGTCTTTTTGATTTTACTGGAGAAAATTACCTTCCTAACTTACCCTATCCTATTACTTATTATTTTTCTCAAAAAACCGAAGGAAAAGGAGAAATAATGCAAATTTTATCAGAGAAATTACCTCAAAATTTTTCTTATTATGGTTTTATTGATCATGATATTTTTCTTTCTATTAGTGATATAAATAAAATGTTATTTATTGCAGAAACTTTTAATTTAGATTTGTTTCAACCAAGTTTATCCCTAGATAGTTATGTGAATTTTCCCCATTTATTCCACAAAACAGGTTATTTAATTAAAGAATCAAATTTTGTCGAAGTAATGATGCCTTTTTTTTCTAATTATGGTTACTTAAAAAGCAAAGAATTTTTTTATGAAAGTATTAGTGGTTGGGGAATAGATTTTGTATTTTCTCATAAATTATTTGAAGCTAAAAGAAAAATAGCCATTATTCATGATCTAATTGCAGGGCATAAAAAACCTGTTACATCTATTCATTGGGTGCTATCTAATGACATGAATCCTCATCATGAGTTACATAAAATCAAAAATAAATATCGCCTTAATAACTTTGAAATGTTTTAAGCTAAAATGGATTTTCAAGGGTTATTAAATTAATATGGCAATCCTAAATGATTCGTAGCAAAATAAGCATAACAAATCTAAAAGCTAAGAGCTTAAACCCCTTATATAATAGAAGAAATAATATTAGCAATCATTAGATAAACATTTTAATATTTAATTCTCCCATATCTTATATTTTATTTATTCATAAAAATAGCTATTTTTTCTATTGCTTCTTGTAAAATTTCAGGAGATTTGACTAAGGCAAATCTCACATAACCTTCTCCATTATCACCAAAACCAGCCCCAGGAGACAAAGCCACTCCTGTTTGTTTCACTAATTCTATACAAAAATCGATCGAGTTTTTTTCCCATTGTTTAGGTAGTTTTGCCCATACATATAAAGTTGCTGAAGGTTTCGGTACATTCCAACCAATTTTATTTAATTCGGCTATTAAAAAATCTCTCCTTTCTTGATAAGTTTTGACGGTTTCTTCTACACATTTTTGAGAGGATGTTAAGGCGGTAATTGCACCTTCTAAAATGCCTTTATATTGATTAAAGTCCACTACAGATTTAATCTGTTTTAATGCAGTAATTAATTGAGAATTACCGATGGCGAAACCGATTCTAAAACCGCCCATATTATAGGATTTTGAGAAGGTAAAAAATTCGATCGAAACCTCTTTTTTAGTATCAACTTGTAAAACTGAAGGGGGTTTATTTTCGTCAAAAACAATATCCATATAGGGGAAATCATGGACTAAAACGAGATGATTATTTTTACAAAATTCTACAGCAGACTCAAAAAATTCTAAAGAAGCGGTGGCACTGGTGGGATTATGGGGATAATTTAAAACCATCATTTTTGCCTGATTTAAAATCTCTTGAGGAATCTCATTAAATTGAGGTAAAAAATTATTTTCAGCTAATAAAGCCATAGTATAAATTTGCCCTCCTGCAAGATAAATTCCTCCTGCATGGGAAGGATAGCCCGGATCAAGTAATAATGCGTAATCTCCTGTATTAAGAATAGCTAAAGGTAAATGAGCAGTGCCTTCTTGACAACCAATTAAAGGTAAAACTTCTGTTTGCCAATCCACAAAAATACCGAATCTTTTTTCATACCAATTAGCAACAACTTTTCTAAATTCTGCTGTGCCACCATGTAATAAATAACCATGATTTTCAGTATTATTTAAAGATTGTTCGATCGAACTTATGATATGTTTAGGAGTAGGTAAATCTGATGAGCCTAAAGACAAATCTATAATAGTTTTTCCCTGTAATTTAGCTTCAGTTTTTGCTTTATCCATATCAGCAAAAACATTTTTTTCTAAAGATTTTATTCTTTCTGATAACTGCATAATTTAAGTAAGCATTTCCCATAATTTATAATCTTTATATTATCAAGGTTTGCAACTTTTTTCTGAAGGTGCGTTTGCAACCTATAATTTTATTATCTGTTTGATTGTTTTATTAAATCTTGAGTATATATACTTATTGTTTTGCAGTTATTCTATTAAATATAATTGAAGTTTAATGGCTTTGTCTATTACTACTGATTTTATAACTGATTATTCCAACTTGGTATAACCTTTCATTTCTCATTTGTAATTATTCATGAATCTTTCTTTTCGTCAACGATTAAATATCTCTCGGTTTGCGATACATCACCCTTGGTTAACTATTAATTTTTGGATAGCCGTTAGCGTAGCGGGGTTATTAGCTTTTTCTTCCCTTAAATATGCTTTGTTTCCAGATGTGACTTTTCCCGTTATCATTATCCGCGCTTCGGGTAACTTCGAGACGGTAGTAGAAACAGAAGCCAACTTGACAAATCCCATCGAGCAGTCTATACTTACTCTTGATTCGATCGAAACGGTGTCATCTTCAACCTTTCCCAATCAAACAGTCATCACATCGATTTTTTTTGCCGGAGATAGCCTCGACAACACAAAGCAAACCGTTGAGCAAATACTTGAAACTGTCACGTTACCACCATACAGCGAGCTGGAGATACTCCCCTATAACTTAAATGAGTCGTCAGCTATCAGTTATGTCTTAACTAGCGATAACTTAACCGTTGAGGAAATAGCAAATATCGCCACAGAAAAAGTTATCCCCTCCTTAGAATCTATCGAAGGTATTCTCAAGGTAAATGTTTTAGGATTGGAAACCCCCGACAAAAAAGATATATATCCTTCCCTAATTCGTTTCAATGGAAAAGAAGGCTTAGGTATTCAAATTATTAAACGAGGAGATGGCAATACTTTAGAGGTGGTTAGAGATGTAGAAATTGCCATCACAAAATTAACTCCCTCTTTAGCTGACAGTGATATTCAGGTAAATATTGCGCAAACGGAGGCTACTTATATCAAAGAAGCCACCCAAGCCACGATCGACACCTTAGTTTTAGCTATTATTTTAGCAATAGTGATCATATTTCCGTTTTTGGGTGACATAAAAGCAACCCTTATCACCGCCTTAGCCATTCCCATTTCTTTATTAGGCACATTTATTGTCATGGCGATAGGAAACTTTAACTTAGAAAGCATCACATTATTAGCTTTAGCCTTAGTTATCGGTATCGTAGTCGATGATGCCATTGTGGATGTCGAAAATATTATGCGTCACATTGAAGCAGGAGACTCCCCTAAACAAGCAGCTATCAAAGGTAGTGACGAGATTGGCTTAACCACTTCCGCATCAACTTTAACTATTGTCGCCGTATTTCTTCCCGTTGCCTTGACAACTGGAAATGTAGGGCAATTTTTTAAACCCTTTGGTTTAACGGTGTCTGCTGCCGTCATCATTTCTTTACTGGTGGCGCGCACTCTTTCTCCTGTTTTAGCGATGCTATGGCTAAGGAAGAAGACTGGGGAGACAGGCAGACAGGAAGACAGGAAGACAAGGAGAGAGGGGAGATTTATTTTCAATTTGCAATCTATGGGCGATCGAGTGGTCGAAAAATATCGTAATCTATTGATATGGTCATTATCTCATCGTAAAATTGTCTTACTGATTGCTTTAATTAGCTTTGTCGTGGGTATTGCCTTAATTCCTTTGATTCCTCAAGGTTTTATTCCTCAATTAGACAGGGGAGAGTTTAACGTTATCTACACTAGCGACTTACCGCAAATTCCTAGGGGGTGGAATGTTAATCAAAATCAAGAAAAAGAAACCTCCGTTACGGATAACTCTAGTTTTAGTTGGTTAGGGGAAGTTAGTCAAAATCCAGAGGGTTTCTTGTTGAGAAGAAGTCGCCGAGTTGGTGATAATATCGAAGCCTCTATTTTAGAAATTCTTGATGTGGAATCCACTTTTAATATTGTCGGTTTTCGTGGGCAACCGAATAAGGGTAAAATCTATGTGAAGTTAAGAAAGGATAGAATTTTGACGACTGCGCAGGTACAAAATAAGATAAGGGAAAATTTACCAGCGGTTAAAGGTGTCAATATTAGTGTTGAGGATATAAAATTTGTTGACACTGGTGACGAGAAACCTTTTTCTTTTGCTTTACAGGGGGAAAATCTGACTTCTCTTTTTGAAACTGCTAGTAAGGTTAAGGCTTCCCTTGATAGTCTTTCGGGGTTAACGGATTTAACAATATCTCCTGCTTTACCTGAAAATATTGATAATATCCCTACCATAGAACATTTTAACGGAGTTCGATCGATCACTTTTTCGGCAAATATGGCGGAGGGTTATGTGTTAGGAGATTTAACCGCAGAAGTTGTTAATACCATCTCCCCTTTATTGCCTTCGGATGTAAATATCTCTTTAGGGGGTGACTATGGCAGAATGAAGGAAGTTGCCCGACAGTTTACTATTATCTTTATCCTCTCGATCGTGTTTATGTTATCGTTACTATGGGCGTTATTCGGTAGTTTACTCGAACCTTTGGTAGTCGGTTTTACTTTACCTTTATCCATTGTCGGCGCTATGGTGGCTTTACTTATCACCCAAAGCGATTTCGGTATGATTTCTCTCATCGGAGTCATTTTCTTACTGGGATTACTCGACAAAAATGCCTTACTTTTAATCGACTATGCGAAACAACAACGCAAAAAAGGGATGGTTCGGGAAGATGCTATAGTTTTAACAGGCATGACAAGACTGCGCCCTATTTTAATGACAACTTTTTCTACTATCCTAGGAATGTTACCCATTGCCTTAGGGTGGGGGGTTGGCGCGGAATTAAGACAACCGATGGCGGTGGCTATCATTGGTGGTTTAATCACTTCTACCCTTCTTAGTCTGATTATTGTACCTGTTTTTTACAGCTCGATCGAAGATTTCTGGTTAAAAATTCTTAACAAAAAACTAGATAACTAGGGGTTGCCTCATAGTATAAGTGATGAAGGTAGGAGATAGGAGTCAGGAGACAGGAGACAGGAGACAGGAGAAATAATGAAACATCAAGGTTTTGATGCTATTGATAGATAGAATAAGTATATTTGTATTTTTATAACTAATATTAAAAGTGTTGAATTTTTGAGTAAAAATTGCGAAAACTGCAAACCCTAACTAAAACACTCTTTTCTCATTCATTCTCAATTCTGTGTGTTATGATGGCATCAGCATTTTTAACCAAAACTGATTAATCTTTTCAGTAATGGATGAGCGAAGGAATAATGCAAACAAAAGAGTAAAAAGAAAATAATTTCCAAAACTGTTTAATCATTGGGAAGGAATGGAAGTTAAATAATTTAGTTAAGTCAGATTCCCCGAAGGGAGGCACAAAGCAATCTTTAAGGGTAAACTTTCCTATGTTATTAAATCTTTATTCCTAACCATTGGTAAGGAAAATTAAGCATTTTTTTCTTAATTTTTGGTATGTTATTAAATCTTTATTTCTCATCAATGATTGTTAATTTTTTATCAGGTGAAAAACTATGTCTAAATTTACCAAACAAATTACTCTGGTTATTCTTTTTCTCATGATTACTTATCCCGCTTATGATTTTATCAGAAATTTTACGAATAATAGAATTGCTAGAGTGCAAGATACTAATTATAATTTTTCTCGCTATTTGCGCTCATAAAATATAAGAAAAAATTTGATTTTAGTTGAAAATTTACTTATATTTTGGTGGGCAATGCCCACTTTTAATTATTTTAGAAAAATTAATTCTCCTTTTTGATTGAGGATAAATTGACTATTTTTCCATTTAATTTTATTGCCAAATAAAGCAATTAACCAAATATAAAATTGCATAAAATCAACCACAACAACTAAGCCTAAATAGTTTTTTATGGTTATATTTTTTAAATATTTAAAACCGATATTATAGCTTAAAATTAATTTTAAGAAAAAAGTAATTAATAATAGTGATAAACTAAGAACATTAAAGTAAAGGACGATCGAAAAAATAAAACTATTAACGATACCGAAGGTAAAAATCATGCCTAAATAGCCTTTAAATCGTGCAACTTTGATGCAACGAAACCAGCGAATTTGTCTTTTAAAATAGTTATCAAAACTTTCTTTTTCGATGTGATGTTTAACGATATAATTAACTAAAACTGTCTGATAACCTAATTTTGTGGGCAAATTCCCTAACAAAAAATCATCAGCTAAACTATTAGCTATTCTCTGAAAATTACCGATTTTTTCTAAGACTTTTTTCCTGATTAAAATACTTGAACCAAATGCAAAGTTTATCCCTTCTAATTGTCTAGCGGTTAAAACATTAGGAATAAAATTATAAGCTACCCCTAACGATTCAATAATGCCGATATAATTATCTGCAAAAGACTGATATAAACAAGTAACAACCCCTACTTTTTCATCTTGTAAAGGTTGTACGATCGTGCTTAAATAGTCTTTTTTAACTTCTATATCACTATCAGCAATTAAGATTAAATCATAATCACAATAGGGAAAACCATTAGCTAAATTACTGACTTTATAATTATAGCCGATGACTCGATCGATCACTACTAATTTTAAATCTTGCTGTGAATATTTAACGATTAATTCTTCTACTAAGAATATCACAGGATCATCTTTATCTCGTACACAAAAAACAATTTGATATAGAGGGTAATTTTGATTAATAAAAGAAGTTAAATTTTCTTCTAAATTAGTTTCTAAACCCCATAAAGGTTTGAGGATGGAAATAGGGGGAGAAAAGTCTGGATTAATCTTATTTTCTAAAGAAAAAAAACTATGGCACGAATACAAACTATATAAATAATAGACGATCGAGCCTAGAGTTAAAATAAGAAAAATTATCGATAATAAATTAAGCATAATTGCTGTTAGTTTTCAACATTGTTAATTATCTATTGAGGAGCATCTAATATCAAATTCGGAGAATCACTTATAATAAAACTTTGCTTCCTCGCATCTTAGCGCCTTTGCGTCTTTGCGTGAAAATATACTACAATTATTGAACCGAACCTGATATTAACTACAATTTTCTTCTATCTCCTAATTAAACATTGAAACGGAATAACATAACATCTCCCTCTTTTACAATATACTCCTTTCCTTCCGATCGAACCAAACCTTGTTCTTTTGCCGTCGCCATGCTACCAGTTTTCACTAAATCTTCATAGGCAACAGTTTCTGCCCGAATAAAACCCCTTTCAAAATCAGTATGAATAACTCCCGCCGCTTGGGGTGCTTTCATTCCTGCTATAATAGTCCATGCTCTGGTTTCCGTCTCCCCTGTGGTAAGATAGGTACGCAATCCAAGTAGCTCGTATGTCGCTTTAATTAACGACTGCAAACCCCCTTCTTTTACCCCTAAGGAGTCTAAAAATTCTGCTTTTTCTTCAGAAGATAACTCAACTAATTCTGATTCCACCTGTGCAGAAACTACCACCACCTTAGCATTTTCTGACGCAACTTGTTGTTTAACCTGCTCTACCCATTCGTTACCACTAGCTAAATCCTCATCAGTGACATTCGCCGCATAAATCACAGGTTTAGAAGTCAACAATCCCAAAGGCTTAACAATGATTTCCTCCTCTGGAGTTAATTCTAACAATCTGGCAGGTTTACCATCGTTAAGAATCGGCAAAATCCGCTCTAAAATTTCCATTTCTTCAGCCGCTTCTTTATTATTTTTTGCCTGTTTTCTCAATCTCTCTACTCGCTTCTCCACTTGAGTTAAGTCTGCTAAAGCTAATTCTAAATTGATAACTTCAATATCCCTAACAGGATCAACTGAACCAGAAACGTGGATAATATCATCATCATCGAAACATCTTACCACATGAATAATGGCATCCACTTCCCGAATATTTGCCAAAAATTGATTTCCTAAACCTTCCCCTTTCGATGCACCTTTGACTAATCCTGCAATGTCCACAAATTCTATACGAGTGGGTACAATCTTAACACTTTTAGAGATTTTAGCTAACACCTCCAAACGTTCATCAGGCACGGCTACAACCCCCACATTAGGCTCGATCGTGCAAAAAGGGAAGTTTGCGGCATCCGCCTTCGCATTAGCCACTACAGCGTTAAATAAGGTGGATTTACCCACATTCGGCAATCCCACAATTCCAGCTCTTAACATAATATATATACTAATTTTCCATATTGGTCAAGATTTCATTATCTCTTAACTTGCCCTTTCTATCAAAGTTATCTAATCTTAACCTAGTTTTGATGAAGGTAAGGTGCGATGCGATCGAGCTTTACAACTTTTCCATGGAATTAAGTTATGCTGAGAATAAGCAAAATATTTTTCTATTTTTATTATGTCTTCATCGGGAGTTATTTCTTTACAAAATCCAAAACCTTTTCTCAAATGGGTAGGAGGAAAAACCCAGTTAATTAGTGAAATTGCTCAATTAATTAATAAAATTATTAGTGAAAAAAAGAAGAAATTTAGTTATATTGAACCGTTTGTAGGAGGTGGTGCGATATTATTTCATATTTTAAATCAATTTGACAAAATAGACAATATAGTTATTAATGATATTAATTATAATTTGGTTAATGCTTATCGGGAAATACAAACAAATTATTTAGAATTAATAGATTTATTATTAGATATAGAAACTCAATATTATCTATTAAATACCGTAGAAGAAAAGCAAAAATTTTATTTAGCAAAGAGAGAAGTTTTTAATTCTATTAATAATTATTCTACTGAAAAAGTAGCTTTATTATTATTATTGAATAAAACCTGTTTTAATGGACTCTATAGAGTTAATAAAAAAGGTAAATTTAATGTTCCTTTTGGAAAATATAAAAAACCCAATATTTGTGACAAAGATAATTTAATATCTGTCCATCATTATTTGCAAAAAGTAAAGATTTTAAACGGTGATTTTCAAGAAACTTTAAATTATATAAATAAAGATACTATTTTTTATTTAGATCCCCCTTATAAACCTATTAAATTAACATCTTCTTTTACTTCTTATTCAGAGCATAATTTTGATGATCAAGAACAAATAAGATTAAAAGAATTTTGTGATGAAATCCATAGACAAGGAAACTATTTTATTCTTAGTAACTCTGATGTAAAAAATTATGATAGTTCCAATAACTTTTTTGATGAACTTTATAAGCAATATAATATCAAAAGAGTAAAAGCAAGAAGAAATATTAATTCAAAAGGAGATAAAAGAGGCGAAATTTTTGAACTTCTAATTACCAACTTTTAATTTAATTTTTACTGTTTAGTGATTGTATTTTTTTATGCCCTAGTCACATTTGAACCGTTTTGCTAGATAATAGGTCAAATAATTATAGCAGTCGATCGAAGTGAACAGTAAAAAATCCTTAGCCAGTATAGCTGGAATTGTAGCCTTAGCAACATTTATTAGTAAGATATTTGGCTTAGTACGAGAGCAAATCGTTGCCGCCGCCTTTGGAGTTGGTGCTGTCGTCAATGCCTATGCCTATGCCTATGTCATACCCGGATTTTTGTTAATTTTGTTAGGAGGAATTAACGGTCCTTTTCATAGTTCTCTTGTAAGTGTTTTAGCAAAAAGAAGCCAAAAAGATGCTGCCCCTCTCATTGAAACTATTACCACCCTTGTTAGTACAATATTATTAGTTGTCACCATCATATTAGTTATTTATGCCGATAAATTTATTGATTTATTAGCCCCCGGATTAACCACAGAAGTTCGGAATATGGCAATTTTACAACTGCAAATTATGGCACCCTTAGCAGTTTTTGCCGGATTAATTGGCATCGGTTTTGGTAGTTTAAACGCCTCAGATCAATATTGGCTACCAAGTATTAGCCCTCTTTTTTCTAGCCTAACAATTGTTATTGGTGTCGGCGGTTTATTCTGGTTTTTAGGAGATAAAATTAACGCCCCTGAGTATATTCAATTTGGCAGTATCATGTTAGCAGGAACTACCCTAGCTGGAGGACTTTGGCAATGGTTAGCACAACAAATAACCCAGATAAAACTTGGTATTAGTACCTTAAAATTACGTTTTGATTGGGGTAGAGATGGAGTAAATGACGTGATGAAAGTTATGGCACCTGCAACTCTTTCTTCAGGAATGCTACATATTAATGTTTATACAGATTTATATTTTGCTTCCTATATCGAAAATGCAGCCGCAGCAATGCGCTACGCTAACTTTGTCGTTTTAACTCCTTTGGGTATTATTTCTAATATGATATTAGTGCCATTTTTACCCGTATTTTCTCGTTTAGCAAGTCCCGAAAATTGGGATGAATTGAAAATGAGAATCCGTCAAGGCTTGATTTTAACGGCTTTAACCATGTTTCCTTTAACTGCTATTTTTACCGCTTTATCTAATCCGATCGTAACAGTAATTTATGAACGTGGTGTGTTCAAATCTTCCGATTCAGGCATTGTCGCACCAGTATTATTAGCCTATGGAACGGGAATGTTTTTTTACTTAGCTAGGGATGTTTTAGTTAGAGTTTTTTATGCTTTAGGAGATGGCCAAACACCCTTTAAAATTAGTATAATTAATATTTTTGTCAATCTTATTTTAGATTATTTTTTAGTTAAACAATTTCAAACTCAAGGTTTAGTTTTTAGTACGATCGGAGTAAACATTTTTTCCATAATTGCTCTGATTTGGATATTACATAAACGGTTAAATAGTTTACCCTTAAAACAATGGTTATTTATTTTCTTAGGTTTAGTGTTAGCTACTATTATTTCTAGTTTTGGCTGTTGGGGAACTAATCAATTATTAGTATCTTTATGGGATGAAAAAGGTTTATTAATTCAATTAATTAATTTAACTATATCCAGTTTCATCGCCTTAGGTATTTTCTTGTTAATAATCATGCCTTTAAAATTACCAGAATTACAGATTTTATTCACTAAAATTAGTGGCAAATTTTCTCGTTAAAATCTCAAACTTCACCCCTGATACTTAACCTTATGGTAAACTTTAAGTCATACCTATACTTAAAATCCGCAAAATATATAAAAAAATCCGCAGAATTAAAATAACTGTGATAGTATCTCAATTAAATAAAAACATTAAAAAATATTAAAAATTATCTGTGTCGAGGAGTATAAATAATGAAAAATCAAAGATTATCGTCTGGAAATTTGCCAGTACAACGAAGCTATAGTCATCCTTTAAAAATGGGGGTGATTGGAGTGGGCAACATGGGACAACATCATACAAGAGTACTAAGTTTACTTAAAGATGTGGAATTAGTGGGGATTGCCGATGTTAATGTGGAAAGAGGTTTAGACATTGCTAGTAAATATCGAGTTCATTTTTTTGAGAACTACTTAGAAATGTTACCAAATGTTGATGCAGTGTGTATCGCCGCCCCTACGAGACTTCATCATCAAGTCGGTTTAGAGTGTCTTAACGCTGGAGTTCATGTTTTAATTGAAAAACCGATCGCAGCTAGTATCACCGAAGCAGAATCTTTAGTTAATGCCGCCGCTTCTACTAACTGTATCTTGCAAGTAGGACATATTGAAAGATTTAATCCTGCCTTTCAGGAATTAAGTAAAGTTTTAAAAACAGAGAATTTATTAGCATTAGAAGCTCATCGTATGAGCCCCTATGCCGATCGAGCTAATGATGTATCTGTGGTGTTAGACTTAATGATCCATGACTTAGATTTACTGCTAGAATTGGCAGGATCACCCGTTACTAAGTTAAGCGCTACAGGAAGCCGTGCTGGGGAATCTCAATATTTAGACTACGTTACCGCAACCTTAAACTTTGCTAATGGGATTGTTGCCACCGTTACCGCCAGTAAAGTAACCCATCGTAAAATTCGCCGTATAGTTGCCCATTGCAATACAAGTTTAACCGAAGCGGATTTTCTCAACAACGAAATTTTGATCCATCGTCAAACTACCGCTAATTATACTACCGATTACGGTCAAATTTTGTATCGTCAAGACGGCTTAATTGAAAAAGTTTACACTAGCAATATTGAGCCTTTACACGCAGAATTAGAGCATTTTGTTAGTTGTGTCAGAGGAGGAAATCAACCTTCCGTTGGGGGAGAACAAGCCTTAAAAGCGTTAAAATTAGCTAGTTATATAGAACAATTAGCCTTAGATGGCACTGTGTGGCAAAATTGTCCCATCGATTTACAACAACTCAACGGAGTTAATATTTAGACTGTGGTAAAAAAGTATTTTAAAACGACTAAATGATTCATTATTAACTATTAAAAGAGTTTTGTGTAACTATTAAATAGGTTGTAAAATATAACAAAATAGTTGATAAATTTTTTCCTATTATTGTGTGATTCTTTGGTAAAAAATATGTATAAAATTCTTTTAGTAGAAGATAATGAAATGAATCGAGATATGCTTTCTCGTCGTTTAAAACGTAAAGGTTATGACATTATTCTTGCGGTGGATGGTGGTGAAGGTGTGGAAAAAGCGATGTCGGAAAAACCTGATTTAATTTTAATGGATATGAGTTTACCCGTGATGGATGGTTGGAGTGCCACAACTCACTTAAAACAACAGCAGGAAACAAAATCGACTCCCATTATTGCTTTAACTGCCCATGCTATGCAAGGAGACTATGAAAAAGCCTTAGCGGCAGGATGTGATGATTATGATACTAAACCGATCGAACTACCAAGATTATTGGCTAAAATTGAATCTTTTTTAAGTTAAAATTGTCTAAACTAAGATTTTGAAACGTGAAATCTTAGTACCTAAATATTTAATTATTTTTCTCTTTAAAAAACAAAAAAAATGACTGATATTGATATTAATAAAGCTGAGAATATATCGATCGATTCCTCATTTATAGCAAATTTAAGGCATGATTTACGCACCCCAATTAATGCAATTTTAGGTTATAGTGAGATGTTGTTAGAGGAATTAGAAGATGATATAACTTTAGGGGATTCTCAGGGAGATAATTTACCAGATTCGATGGCGCAGTGCCACCTCGTAAGCGAAAAATTAAACCATATTCAAGCAAACGGCAAAGAAGTTTTACGGCTGATAAATCAACTATTAAATGATCAATATGGTAGTCAGTCAAAAAATGTTTTAATCGAAAATTTATTAAATCTAAAAATAGCCACAAATCCATTAATTACTGAGATAGTAGATAACTGTAACCTTATAAAAAATATATTAAAAAAATTTAGTAATCAAGATTTGATGGTGGATATTGATAGAGTATATAAATCAGGTATTCATCTAAAAGCATTATTTATTGATATTCAAGAATTAAACTTTTTACCGATAAATGAAACAGAAAACTTATCCCATATTCCCATAGACAATTTTATTCAAGTTAGATACCCAAAATTATCTTTAGAAAATCAGAAAAATATCATTACTGGACATATTTTAGTGGTAGATGATAACCAAAATAATCGAGACTTACTCTTTACTTTATTAACCAAAGAAAACTATACTGTATCGACTGCAATTAATGGTAAAGAAGCATTAGAAATGATTGAAAAAAAAGAATATGACTTAATTCTTTTAGACTTATTAATGCCAGAAATTGACGGTTATCAAGTATTAAAAAATATTAAAGAAAATTCCAAGAAAAAACATATCCCCGTCATCATGATTTCCGCCCTTGATGAAGTAGAAAATATTATCCGTTGTATTGAAATTGGAGCAGAAGATTACCTACCAAAACCTTTTAATAAAACTCTATTAAAAGCTAGAGTCGAAACATCTTTAGAGAAAAAAATTTTACGAGATAGAGAAATAGAATATGTCAAAAAATTGAACAATGAATTGGATAAAGGGCGAGAAATGCAGTTAAATTTTTTACCCCCCCAACCCTTACAAATTCCTCATTGGGAAATAGCGAGTTTTTTTAAACCTGCGCGTCAAGTAGCAGGAGATTTTTATGATACTTTCATCTTACCTAATAATCACGTTGTTTTAGTTTTAGCCGATGTGTGCGATAAAGGTGTTGGTGCGGCATTATTTATGGGACTTTTTCGTAGTTTAATTCGTATTTTTTCTCATCAAAATTCGATCGAAGGTAACATAAATGAGATACTATCTACCCATAAACCCCTAGATACAGGGTGGTTAAGTTCTAATGTAAATACAAATGCTGTACACTTAAAAGCCCTTAATTCCGTGAGTTTAACCAATAACTACGTTGCCGATAATCATGGCGACTTAGGAATGTTTGCCACTATGTTTGTGGGTGTTTTAGAACCTGAGACGGGATTATTAACTTATATTAACGCAGGGCATGAATCCTTGATCATCACCGATTCCTATGGTAACAGAAAACAGGAGCTAGATTCGATCGCGCCAGCGGTGGGTATGATGGCTAATATGATTTTTAACTGCAAACAAATTTATCTCGAAGAAGGAGACATACTATTTGGCAATACTGATGGCGTAACCGATGCTCGTTCTATCACCAAAGAATTTTACCATGACAAAAGATTAAATGCCATTTTGCAACAACCCTTTAACTCCGTGCATTTGTTAGTCAATACCATTAGAGATAGTGTCTTAGAGCATATTGGTACAGCAGATCAATTTGATGATATAACAATGTTAGCCGTCAGACGAGAAATTAAAAATAATGAGGAATGATTGCTCAAGATTGCGTAAAATTAATTATGTAATCTTGTTACCCATAGTTCATTCCCTTGATAAAACTTTAGATGTTACCTTATCTGGAACTTGATCTAAATGATCATAGCGCCAATTAAAGAATCCTACCCCTAAACTCAACGATCGAAGTTCAATAATAAAGTCTTGCATTTCACCTTGAGGTAAATAACCATTAACTTGATCCCAATTTTGCCAATCTTCCATGGCATCATAACCTAAAATCTGTCCTCGATGGGTGCTAACTAACTGTAAAACTTTTGAGGTAAATTCCGAAGGCACAGAAATATCGACTTGTAGCACTGGTTCAAGTAAAATAGGTTCACATTGAGGCATTCCTTCTGTCATGGCAATTCGTGCCGCTTGTTTAAAGGCTTGTTCGGAACTATCCACAGAATGATATGATCCATCCGTGAGGGTGACGCTTATATCCACCACAGGATAACCTAAAACTCCTTGTTGTAGGTACTCTCTTACTCCCGTTTCTACTCCCGGAATGTACTGTTTCGGCACAACACCACCAACAATTTTTTGCTGGAATTGGAAACCTTCTCCCCGTTGTAAAGGTTTAATGTCTAAATATACATCACCAAATGCTCCATGACCACCACTTTGATGTTTATAACGCCCATGAACATTTGTACTTTTACGGATAGTTTCTTTATAAGGAATTTTCGGGTTTTGAGTCAGTAAGGATAAGTTATATTTATTTTTTAATCGTTCTAATGTTACTTGTAAATGGATTTCTCCTTGTCCCCACAAAATAACTTCATGAGTGTTTTCGTCTTGTTCCCATGTCAAGGAGGTATCCTCTTCTAAGATTTTGGCGATCGCACTTGAAATTTTTACTTCATCTTGGCGGTTTTCAGCGATAACGGCTTTAGCATAAACAGGTTTAAAAACTTGAGCTTGAGGGAGAGATTTGAGCTTGTTAGAAGTATCCGTGAGAGTTTCCCCTGTTTTGATGCCTTCTAGTCGTCCTAACGCTACAATTTCCCCAACTTCCGCCGAATTTAAGGATTTTTGTTGACTGCCCATCAAACGATACATTCCTCCCACTCTCACACCGTTAAGAGTCATACCATCAGTTAACTTACCTTGCCAAACCCTGACTAAAGATAGTCTTCCCCCTTGGGCATTATAGTAAGTTTTCAATACTTGCGCGATCGTCGTATCTTGATTCGAGATATTTAAACCCCGTCTTTGAGAAGTGACACTGGGTTCAGGGGCTTCTTTCGTGAGACAATCGAGTAAAGGGCGCACTCCGTAATCTTCTGAGGCAATACCAAAAAAGACAGGTACAATCAAATCTGCCCCCAATTCCATTTTTAAATCTTTAACAATTTCTTCTTGAGGAGGCTCAATTTCTTCGAGCAATTCCTCTAATAAATGATCATCAAAATCCGCTAAAGTTTCTAACATCTCCTGTCGTGTCTGGGTTTCTATTTCCTTTAAATCGTCAGGAAAAGCCACTAAATCTGCAACCTTACCTTGATGATAATGGTAGGCTTGTTCGGTGATTAAATCGATATAACCGATGATGTCTTGATCTTGTTTAATAGGATATTGTTGTGCGACAAGAGGGCGACTAGAAACATCTTTGATAGCTTTTAGCACATCTAAAAAGGAATCTTGAGATCGATCCATTTTATTGATGTAAACTAGGTGAGGTATTTGCCAATCATCGAGGAATTTAAACAAAGGTGCGAGGGTTAATACTTTACTTACAGAAGGCTCACAAACAATAATCGCCATTCCAGCACCCACTAAAGCATTATAAGTTTCTTGCATAAATTCCACTGAACCGGGACAATCAAGAAAAGTGAAATTAATATCCTGATATTGGGTATAAGCAGAAGTGATTTCGATCGTCATATTATGGGTTTTTGCCTCTACCGAAAAATCTCCCACACTATTACCATCATTAACACTACCCTTACGATGAATTGCCCCTGAAACGAATAATAAACTTTCTAATAAGGTAGTTTTTCCACTAGAATAAGTCCCTACGATCGCAATATTCCTAATCGATGCACCACTATTTTCAGTCATAATTATACTCCTAATTGAACATTAATTCCCTCATTAATTAAGATATTTTTAATCTCAGCAAATCATCACTAATAAGAGTTTTAATAATATTATCTTTATTTTTAAAGTAACTTATTTTGAGCTTTACTAGGTACATTTTGTTATGTATCTTAAATATTAATGAACAATTAACAATTATCTCCCCAACTCTCCAACTCCCCAACTCCCCAACTCCTCAGACTAAGAAAAATTAAAAAACTTTGAGATGTGATCCCTGACTCTGATACACTTTTTGTGGATAACTTTTTATTAATTTAGATACTAATAAGTTTAATTACATATCTTTGGAGGATATAAATGTTAGAAACCACTCTAGGATTAGAGATTATTGAAGTAGTAGAACAAGCTGCGATCGCATCTTCAAAATGGATGGGAAAAGGCGAAAAAGACATTGCTGACGAAGTCGCCGTAGAAGCCATGCGCGAAAGAATGAATAAAATCAAAATGCGCGGCAGAATCGTCATCGGAGAAGGAGAAAGAGACGATGCACCCATGCTTTATATTGGGGAAGAAGTCGGTATTTGTACTCGCCCCGACGCTGGTAACTTCTGTAACCTAGAAGAATTAATCGAAATTGACATCGCTGTTGATCCCTGCGAAGGTACTAACCTTGTAGCATACGGTCAAAACGGCTCAATGGCAGTATTAGCCATCTCCGAAAAAGGTGGATTATTTGCAGCGCCTGACTTCTACATGAAAAAATTAGCTGCACCTCCTGCCGCCAAAGGTCATGTGGACATCAACAAATCTGCTACAGAAAACCTCCAAATCATTGCTGAGTGTATGAATCGCAGTATAGAGGAATTAGTAGTTGTCGTAATGGATCGTTCACGTCATAACGACTTAGTGAAAGAAATCCGTGAAGCAGGTGCAAGAGTTCGTTTAATCAGCGATGGTGACGTTTCTGCGGCGATTTCCTGTGCTTTCTCTGGTAGTAATATTCATGCCTTAATGGGTATTGGTGCTGCCCCTGAAGGAGTTATTTCCGCTGCCGCTATGCGTTGCTTAGGTGGTCACTTCCAAGGACAATTAATTTATGATCCTGAAGTCGTGAAAACTGGTTTAATTGGTGAAAGCAAAGAAAGTAACCTTGAGCGTTTACGCAGTATGGGTATTACTGATCCCGATAAAGTTTACAATGCTGATGAATTAGCTTCTGGAGAAACCGTGTTATTTGCCGCTTGTGGTATTACCCCCGGTACTTTAATGCAAGGTGTTCGTTTCTTCCATGGTGGTGCAAGAACCCAAAGTTTGGTAATCTCTAGTCAGTCTAGTACTGCTCGTTTTGTGGATACCGTGCATATGTTCGATAAACCTAAAACTATCCAATTAAAATAGTAACGGTAGGGTGGGCATTGCCCACCTTAATCCATTTACCCTTCAATTTACGTACATTCGCACGGGTAATCGAGCATCTAAATTTATACAATGAGATAATGTAAATTCACGAATATTCTCTGAGGCGTGAAGGGCAGAAATAACTTTATCTTTTTAAAAAGTCTTCTGGATTGATTTGTGCTTGTTTCAAAATCGCCCTTAATGTTCCTTCTGGCATTTCCCCACTATGATTAGGAATAGTTGTATAAAGATTGGTTTCAGGGTTGTACCAAATTTCGTGACTTCCTGCTCCTTGACGATCTAAAATAAAACCAAAAGATTTTAATATTTTGACAATTTTTCGATAGCGAAAACCTGATAATCTTCCCATAATTTTATTGATTAATAACTAGGGGATAACTGAAATTATCAGCGGGTATTAATAAGGAAGGTATTTGATTTTTTTCTGCCATTGATTCTAAAATTTTCTGAGCAACATCATTGGCTATAACGATCGTTTCTGAGATGGTTTTTCCTTGTGCGACTAATCCGGGTAAATCATCAGAGACTGCTAAATAATAACCTTCTGGTAATTTTTCTATAGTTAAATTAATCAACCTTTCCATGAAATTTTACTGCAAATTTTTTCTTAATACACCTTAATTTTACATTAATATTTTAATATTTTAATGTTTCTTTATGAATAACTTGTGTATTTTGATTTAAAATTACTAAATCATATTCTTTAATTTCACTCATTACCCGAAAATTTTATATTTCTCGCTAAAAAAACAGGAGATAACCAAAATTTTGTCGATAAATTATCTTTATTAATCCATTTTACATTCAATCCTTTTCTCATTAACAGACTTTTTCGACAACCCATAATTTTCAATTCTCAATTTTAAGCTGTTCTTTGGCATTTTCAAAAGCATTTTTCATTACCTGTTTTATCTTCTCTGGATTGGGTTTTTTACCCCCAATAATGTCTCCAAAATAGGCACAAGCGCCCTCTCCAAGCCCCCATGTATAGGTAGCCGCCCAACTTGCCGCTACCACTGAACCAAATCCGGGTACAAATTTAATTAATTCTCTACCGATGGCTTGGGCTAAAAATCCTCCTGCGATCGCACTTATAATTCCTCCTGCTTGAGAGGCCGTGATAGTTTGTCCGTAAAGTTGTCCTAACATCCCTACCATTGTCACTTCTAAGGCGGTTAAAACGGGCATGGTGGCAAAGGGTAAAGGTACTGCGGACACAGTACCAGCCATGATACAAAAGGCTAAAATATAGCGTCTCGCCACGTCTTTATATAAATTTCCTAACTCAGAATTGACGGTTTCATCTAATAGTTGATGAATGGTTTTTGCTTCGGCAGATGGTAATAATTCGGCGAGGGAATCTCGGAGGTTTTCTAAACCATAAAACACAGGATTAAAACCATCTTCTTCTAAGGTAAAATCAATTAAAATTGCTCGATCGAACAGTCCTTTAAATGTATTTTTTATTTCTTCAAAAGCCCGATTAATTTCGGCAAAATCTGGCGGATAATTAGGATGTTGAGTTAAAGTTAAATCTGGATAAAGTTCATGGAGAGAAGTTACTACTAATAAACAGGGAATTTGAGGATATTTTTTTCTTAAATTTTGAGCAATAATTTTTAAACTATCGGTAGCAAAATCAGTTATTTTAATCGTCAAAATTAAGATTCTAGCTCGTTTAGTTTCTATGTCTAATTCAGTGGTTAATTCTTGGATAATTTGCTCTGTATTTTTATTAACATCTCCTAAACCTACGGTATCAGTAAAAATCAGTAATGGCAATTCTTCTGAGGGATAAGCATAACGTTTTGTGAATTGAGTATGAGGGCGAAAACCTTGTCCTATAATATCAGAACCAACCCCTGTTAATCCTCGCACGATCGAACTTTTTCCTGCTTGGGGTTTGCCAATTAATAAGGCTTCTGTTGTGGGTAAATTCGATCGAACTGACTCTAATAATTCAGCAATTTGTGACTCATCAACTTTGAATAAATCTAAGGTTTTTTGAGCGGTATTTTTAATAGATGGAAATTTCATAATTAATTGAGAATTGAGAATTGAGAATTAGAAATGATGAATGAATAATTAAATCTTCTTTAGAGTTTTTGAGTTCAATTTATTGAACGAGATTATAATAGCCGTGTAATAAATTACACGGTGGGTGATTAATTAATTACTCTTAATTTTTACCTATTTGACAGGGAGAAAAAGAAAGACGATGTAAGGGAGTTACCCCATATTTTTGTATCGCTAATAAATGTTTTTTTGTGCCATATCCTTTATTATTTTTCCAGTCATATTCAGGATATTGATTATCATAAAAGATCATTTTTTGATCTCGATCGACCTTAGCTAATATACTAGCACTAGCAATGATACTCGATCGAGCATCCCCTTTCACCAGACTAACTTGAGCATAAGGCAAATTAGGTACAGAAAACTTACCATCGATTAAACACAGAGAAGGAGACACCGATAAACCTTTGATAGCCTGACTCATAGCCAACAACGAAGCCTGATGGATATTGATAGAATCGATCGTGCTATTATCAACTTCAGCAATACACCAATCCGTTACAACCTCTTGAATTAAAGAAATCATCGCTAATCGTTGTTTTGCAGTCAACTTTTTGCTATCTTTTACCCCCATATCTTCCAACAAATAAGCCTGATTGTAGGGTAAAACCACTGCACAAGCCACCACACTACCACATAAACAACCCCTGCCAACTTCATCGACTCCTGCCACCAAAGCGCCATAATCCTCCAGATATTCCATTATCTGAAAATCTCTATCTACATTAACAGTATTATTCATTTAAGTTTCAAGAATATAGATTTAGAGTAAGTTTGTAGTAAGGGTTTTAACCCTTCTTTATTTTATGATTCACTCAAGAAAATTTAATAAGCATAAGGATTAGGGGGAGTAGGAATAACTTGGATATTCTGACTTTTTAACACTAATTGACGTTTTTCTCGTTGTTGAGAAGCATCAAGAGAAGGCAAAGTTTCCGTTTTCATTACCCCTTGAATTTCTAACCAAGTATCAGGAGGATATTCTTCACGAGATTTTGGCAACTCCACAAGAATACCCACAGGATAAGCATCTACCGCGCAACAGGTAAGCACAAAACGAGACAAATATATATAGTTATCAGGTAAATTATCTAAATGCACCACAAAACCAGTAATATTCGCCTTTTGTCCAGTATAATTATCAGGCTCAGGATACGCATTAAGAGTTCTAACCCATTCTATCAGCGATCGTTTTTCTGGGGGAGTCTGATTAAGAAAAGATTGAGTTTCAACGGTAGTAGGCGGTAAAGTATCTGACACCCCTCTTTGAAGTGCCGTTTGACTGCTTAACACCGTTGGTTGGATAACTAAGCCTAAAACTGCCACCAAAATTAATAAACTACTTGCCCATCCTTTAGGCAATAAATTAGTATGTTGATTATCGTTAGCCGTATTGATATTTTGTTTGCTTTTAGACTTAATAATAATGAGAATAATTTTTACGATCGAAAGTATAAATAATAAAATACTGGTGGCAAATACTAATAAAAAATAGTTAGGATGAATCAGTAAATAAAGCTCTCCTGTTGCCCAATATTTAAACAGTAATAATGACCAGAGAAAAATAGCTATTATATCAAAATAATTATACCAAGATTCTGTCAGTTTTAGAGTATTCATTTCATTGAATAATTGATAATTTTATATATAAAAATGTTAAATAATTTGATTTTATTTATGAGATTAAGATTGTCATTAATTTGCTTTTTTTTACAATAAAAATATCTCAAAATATTACTCATTGCCTATTCTCTATTCCTTACTTTCATCAATATCAAATTATTTCCATGATTCGTATAATTAATAAAAATAGCTATAAGATAAAGTAAAAATAAAAGTTAATTGAGCGACAATTGCCATTAAATAAAATATCATTCTCGGTTTAAAAATAGACAACATTAATCCCATAGCTTTTATATCAATCATAGGACCAAAAACTAAAAAAGCAACTAAAGAAGCCGTGGTAAAAGTAGAAGCAAAAGACAGCACAAAAAATGAATCAACGGTAGAACAAATGGAAACCACCCCTGCTAAAATCATCATAGCAATAATCGAAGTAATGGGGTCTTGTCCTAAATTTAAAATAATTTCTCTGGGTACAAAAACTTGTATAGAAGCTGCGATCGCACTCCCTAAAATTAATACTCCGCCTAACTCTCTTAACTCAACTTGCACATTATTAATAAACAAATCCCACTTCTGCCATAAAGACATTTCCGCCTTTTTTTTATCCTTATCTGTCAATAAGTTTTCATCCATTTTAATGGTTTTTCCACCACTACCCAGAATAAAACTACCACTTTGCAACAAACTATATTCTTTAACCGTTTCATTCCTCAATTTTTCAGCTTTTACCTCCTCAGCTTCCGCCATTAACGCAGTTATCCGTTTTGCCAATAAAGGTTTTAACAAAGGACGAGGGTCTCGTTGTAAACTAAAGATACAACCCATAGTAATAGCAATAATTAGGGAAAAAATTACCCTTAACCACACAATCTGAGGTTGTCCTCTAAATGCAACATAAGTTGACCACAGTACGATCGGATTAATCGTAGGCGCAGCCAATAAAAAAGACACCGCCACCGATGTCGGTAAACCCTTGAGAAGAAATCTTCGAGCTACAGGCACATTTCCACATTCACAGACTGGGAAGAAAAAGCCAAAAATACTACCAATAACCGCCCCCAAAAAGGGATTTTTCGGTAACTTGCTAATTAAACTACTTTCATCTAAAAAGAAAATTAAACTACTAGATAACAATACCCCCATCAAAAGAAAAGGCATTGCTTCCACCAGCAAACTGGTAAATAAAGTAAAAGCTGATTGAATTTGAGTCATAGGAATAAAATGGAGAAGTCAAAAATTAGATATTAGTAGGTATTAGGATGTTAGGGGAATAAGAATTGTTCAATCTTTACAGTATATCGTAGGGGCAGAATAATATTCTGCCCACCCTCATCAAAAGCCTTTTTCTGCAAATCCGAATTAATTTGCTTCCATAATTCTTTTTGTTTTGACATATTCTCGAAAAACTGCCGATAACTGAAATAAGGTTTTATCTTGTTCTATTATTGTGATTAAATACCTATTTTTTAGAGAATTTAACCCGTTAATAAAATCCATTGAAGATAAATCTAAATTAGTTTTTAACTCCTGTCTTGTCATCGGCTTTTCATATTTGACAAATTCATGAATAATCTTCTTTTCTACATCACATAAACGATTAAATATATTATCTAATAAGAGAAGAACGTATTTTAAAAATGATGGAAGAAGATGCTTCCTTATCCCTATTATTAGCCATCATTCATTTTGAGTGGACGGTTCGCCGTGCTATCATTGCTTTAGGTACTTCTCCTAATGTGGAAATCAGAAAGAAATTAAGGGATTGTCATGGGGCGGAGAAATATAAGGCGGTTTGGAAGGATGAAGTTTTCCCTCAAAAAAATAAAAGACTCCCCGAAGTTGTCACAGATTGGGAAGGATTATTAAAGGCTTGGAGTTTGCGTCATCGCTTGATTCATGGGGCTTCTTCTTGCGGTAAAGATTATGCTAAAGACAAAGTTATTTCTGCCCTTCACGCCTCAAAGGATATTCGTGATTTTGCATCATCTAACAAAGTCGATTTAGACGCTCGATTACCCGTGAAGAAAAAGAAATTAGAATTATCAGTAGATTGAATAGGGAAAACGAGTTATGGCGAGTATAATATAAAGAAGGAAATGATGCCAAAGACTATCAAGAAAATGAAATTTTAAAATATAAAATGATTATTCAATGGTCTGATATTGATAACTGTTACTTAGTTGGGTTTCCTGATTTTGAAGGGCAACAATGGCGCACTCATGGTGATACTTATGAGGAAGCCTTCCAAAATGGTATCGAAGTTTTAGAATTGTTAATTGAGGATTATCAACTATCAGGAGAAACTTTACCAATACCTAGTATTTTAAAAGAAAAGGTTGCTTAAATTGAAAGTAAATTACTGCTGTAGTGTTTCTAATTGTAAAAATTTGATCTCCCCTACTGCCTTAAACAAAGAGGGAATATTATTTTAAATTTTGGAGATGTCTATTAAACAAGGAGAATTTGCACATCATCGCCGATTTCGATTAAATTTGTACCGATAGGAATTATCCCCAAGGCATTGACTCCTTTTAAATTGACTAAGTTTCCTGAACTATGAGAACCTTGAGCAATGGTAAAGTGATAATATCCCCCGATAAGGTTAACATTTCCCCATAAATAAGTTTCTCGATTGCCGTCACTGCGTAAATGGTTATGGGTGATACCTCGCACGATCGAACAAGGGCTATAATTAATATTACCTGATAGCTTTTCCATGGCACTTTTAAGTAAACGCCAACAAGTCACCATCGTAGAAACAGGATTCCCCGGAATACCGAAATATAACTTATCTCCGAAAGTTGCTACTGTTAAAGGCTTACCCGGTTTCATCGCCACTTTTTTCACCCTAATATCTCCCCCCAACTTAGTTAAAACTTTATCAACATAATCATACTCTCCCACCGACACCCCTCCTGTGGAAATCACCCAATCAGCTTTTTCTAAGGCTTGAGAGATGGCATTTTCTAAAGCAGTTTCATCATCTGGAATAATTCCTAAAGGTAAGGGAATACCGCCATTTTGTTGGATAAAACTAGCTAAAAGATATTGATTCGAGTCGATAATTTGCCCTTTTTGTAAGGGTTTATCAGGGGTAATTAATTCATCCCCAGTGGATAAAATAGCAATAATGGGCGATCGAACTACAGGAATATTTAAACATTGAGCCGTTGCCAAAATAGCTATTTCGGGAGGATTTATCTTCATTCCTGCGGATAATAACACATCTCCAGCTTGATAAAAAGAGCCTTTTTGTCTCACAAAATCTTGCAAAATTGTTGACGAAAAAATCAACACATTTTCCCCTTGTCGTTGTGTATTCTCCTGAATTATTATGGTATCAGCACCATCAGGCAACATTCCTCCCGTAAAAATTCTAGCGGTTTCCCCTTCCTGAATCTTTTTTTGAGGGCAATAACCAGCGGGGATTTCTTCCACTATCTTTAAACTTACAGGATTTTTTTTACTTGCCATCGACACATCTTTATATTTGACAGCATAACCATCCATCGCCGAATTATCCCAATAAGGAAAATCCAAGCCAGAAGTAATATTTTCCCCTAGAATACGATGGGTAACTTGATGAAGGGTTACTACTTCTTTTTCTTGTAGCGGTTTAACTAAATCGAGAATAATTTTTTCTACTTCCGTAACAGTCAGCATATATCCATTAATTGAACAATGCCCATTATTATAGGTCGATCGAGCTATTAATCACAAAATTGATTATTCTGTAATTAATAAATAATAAAAATATCAAATAGTGAAATATCATATAAAAATAATCGCAACCATTTCTGAATTAGAATCTTTAGGAGAAGTCTTATTCGACTATGAAGCAAAAATCTCAAAATACGGCAATCTATTATAAACCTGATGGATACACCACTCAAGGAAAAAGACTATTAGGCAGACAGTCGGCAGGAGAAAGTTTTTTAAAAGCCTATATTCAATCTTCTCCAAAAGATATTCTTTATTGTCATAGTGATAATTATGAGGAATTTTGTCATTTTCAGCAAACTACAACCCCTTGGTTAAAAAATTCTGTTAATTTTGACTTCATTTCTACTACTGAATCTTATCAATTAGCTAAGGTTGGTAATCTTTATATTCCCAGTCCTAACATATCACAGTTTGCATGGTCAAGAAGATTTTATGACCAAAGAAGTTATAGTATTTGTGGAGTTACCCATACGATCACATCTAAAGAAGCTATTAGTAGTATAAGCAACCTAATCACCGCACCAATACAACCTTGGGATGCTTTAATTTGTACATCTAATGCCGTTAAAATTGCCGTTGATAAAATACTTCATGATTGGGGAGAATATTTAGCACAAAGATTAAACTGTAAAATAGATGTAGAATTAAAGTTACCTGTTATTCCATTAGGAGTTGAATCAGAAAAATTTGAGTATAATTCTGATTTTAGAAACACCATTAGGCAAAGACTGAATATAACAGAAGAAGATATAGTTATTTTATTTCTTGGTCGTCTAGTATTTTACGCTAAAGCTCATCCTGTGCCAATGTATTTAGCCATAGAAAAAGCTGTCAAAAAAATTAACCATCAAGGAAAAATTTACCTAATCCAATGCGGTTGGTTTGAAGATGAAAAAGAAGAAAAAACCTTTAAGGAAAGTGCTAAACAATTTGCCCCTTCTATTAACCATATATTTTTAAACGGAAAAAATCAAGAAATTCGTCAAAAAATTTGGTCTTCTGCGGATATATTTATTTCTTTAGTTGATAATATTCAAGAAACTTTTGGATTAACCCCCATTGAAGCCATGGCGGCAGGTTTACCCGTAATAGTTTCTGATTGGAATGGGTATCAAGAATCTATTCGTCATGACATTGATGGTTTTCGCATTTCTACGGTTATACCTGAGAAAAATAATGCTTTCGATTTAGCTAGTTATTATCATTCTGATTCGATTAATTATAGTCGTTATATTGCACAGGCTTGTTTTGCAACCATGGTTAATATTGATGAATGTACCACTGCTTTAGTTAAATTAATAGATAATCCTGATTTGAGAAAAAAAATGGGTGAAAATGGGAAACAAAGAGTTAAGGATATTTATGATTGGCAAAATGTGATTAAATCTTATCAACAATTATGGGAAGAATTAGCCGAAATTAGAAACATAAAAGCAATGTCTGTACCCGTAAAAAAAGGTACTCCTTTTCATCCTTTATGTGATGATCCTTTTAATTTATTTAGCCATTATAGTACCCATCATCTTCATCCAGAAACTAACCTACAATTAAGCCTGATGGCTAATGATATATCTTTACAAAAAATTCGCAGTATTTGGGCGACAAATTTTGGAGCAAATTCTCGTTTATCTAATGATATTATCGATCGAATTATTGCTGATTTAAGCATTAATAAAACTCTCAAAGTTGCTTATTTTATAGAAGTTTATGGAGCTGAAAATACTCCCCTATTAATAAGAACTTTAATGTATTTACTTAAATTTGATATTCTAATGATAAGTCATTAAAAATTCTTACAAATTATTCTTGTTCATCTTTTACTACTAAAGGAGTGCGATCGCAATTCCACGCCCACCATACTTGATCACACTCACACATATAAAACTCTTGCCATTTTCTGGTATAATCTTCCATCATCACGGGAGAATAACGATTAAGCCATACTTTTTTCGCTTGACGAGAATCACCATGACAACGAGGACAATTAAATGATAAAGCATGAGTAGCAGTTTTTGTCCATTCAGGAGCAACACGAGCAAAGGCTTCCATATCGAATAAAATATGATAAAAAATGATCCCTAATTATACGCTAATATACATCTACACATAATTGTATTTAAAAAAACTAACTGATTTTCTTTTTCTTCTCCTCTTATCGATTGATATAATTAAGACGAAAAATTAATCTAATTTAAAACTACTAATTTTTTAATAAAAAAACTTAAATTAACTATAGCCAAAAATTCTTAAAACAAATTTAATCATTTCTTAACTTAAAAATTTCATAAATAGTTGAATTTTTTTAAAACTTGATGCTAGACTGATAGCAAAATTTGAAGATTAATCAAGATTATGGTTCAAGGAATCACTAAGCCTGTAGCGGATACACTGTCCACAGAAGAACTGCAAAAAATTCACGCCTATTGGCGCGCTTGTAATTATTTAGCAGTAGGGATGATTTATCTACAAGACAATCCCTTACTCAAAGAACATTTAAAACCTGAACACGTTAAAAATCGCCTTTTAGGACACTGGGGATCGAGTCCGGGGTTAAGTTTTGTCTATACTCACCTCAATCGCCTCATCAATAAATACGATCTCAACATGGTGTATTTAGCAGGACCCGGTCATGGTGCGCCCGGTATTTTAGGACCAGTTTATTTAGAAGGTACTTACTCGGAAATTTATCCTGATAAAAGCCTTGATGAAGAAGGAATGCAGAAGTTTTTTAAACAGTTTTCTTTCCCCGGCCACATCGGCAGTCACGTTACCCCTGAAACCCCCGGTTCAATCCATGAAGGAGGGGAGTTAGGTTATAGTTTATCCCATGGCTACGGCTCAATTTTAGATAATCCCGATTTGATCTCTGTGGTAATGGTGGGAGATGGTGAATCGGAAACAGGTCCTTTGGCTACTTCTTGGCACTCTAACAAGTTTATCAACCCCATTCGTGATGGTGCGGTATTACCAATTTTGCACTTAAACGGTTATAAGATTGCGAACCCCACTATTCTTTCTCGAATTTCCCATGAGGAATTAGAAGCACTTTTCATCGGTTACGGTTATGAACCTTATTTCGTGGAAGGATCAGACCCGATGGACATGCACCAGAAAATGGCAGCAACTCTTGAGGAATGTGTCAGCAAAATTAGGGCTATTCAAGAAGAATGTCGTAATAGTGGCGTTCCTAAGCGTCCTCGTTGGCCTATGATTGTTTTTAGGTCTCCCAAAGGTTGGACAGGACCTAAAGATGTGGACGGAAAGAAAATGGAAGGTTTTTGGCGATCGCACCAAGTACCTATGGGAGAAATGCACAGTAATCCTGAACATCTGAGACTCTTAGAAGAATGGATGAAAAGCTATAAACCCGAAGAATTATTCGATGAAAATGGTTGTTTAATGCCCGAATTACAAGCATTAGCACCCAAGGGCGATCGACGCATGAGTTCTAATCCCATTGCCAACGGCGGTTTACTCAGAAAAGATTTAAACTTACCTGATTTTCGTGATCCTACCTATGCCGTAGAAATTCCCTCCCCCGGTACAGTGGAAGTGGAAAACACCAAAATTATGGGTATCTTTTTGCGGGATGTGATGAGAAATAATATGCACAGTTTTCGAGTATTTGGACCCGATGAAACTGCCTCTAACCGCTTAAATCCCATTTACGAGGTGTCGAAAAAAGTCTGGATGGCGGACTATTTACCCGAAGATGCTGACGGGGGCGAATTGTCTCCTGATGGTAGAGTAATGGAAATGTTGAGCGAACACACCCTCGAAGGTTGGTTAGAAACCTATCTTTTAACAGGCAGACACGGCTTATTCCATACCTACGAAGCCTTTGCCCACGTTATCGACTCCATGTTTAACCAACACGCAAAATGGTTAGATATTTGTAAAAATCATGTGCCTTGGCGGGCTCCCGTTTCTTCTTTAAATATTCTTTTATCTTCTACTGTATGGAGACAAGATCACAACGGTTTTTCTCATCAAGATCCGGGTTTTGTGGATTTAGTCACTAATAAAAGTGCAGATGTAACCCGTGTTTATTTTCCCCCTGATGCGAACTGTTTATTAAGTGTGATTGATCACTGTTTACGCAGTAAGGATTATGTTAACGTTATCGTTGCGGATAAACAAAAACATTTGCAATATTTGACGATCGACGAAGCAGTGAAACACTGTACCAAAGGTATCGGTATTTGGGAATGGGCGAGTAATGATGATCAAGGTGTTTCTCCCGACGAACCAGATGTAATTATGGCTTCCTGCGGTGATGTGCCTACCAAAGAATCTTTAGCCGCTACCCAAATTTTACGCCGTGAATGTCCTGAATTAAAAGTGCGCTTTATCAATGTGGTGGACATCTTTAAATTACAAGATGATACCGAACACCCCCACGGTTTATCTCGCCGTGATTTCAACACTTTATTTACGGAAGACAAGCCCATTATTTTCAATTTCCATGGCTATCCTTGGTTAATTCATAAATTAGCTTATCGTCATATTCATAACGATCGACTCCATGTGAGAGGTTATAAAGAGGAAGGTAATATTAACACCCCCCTTGAATTGGCTATCAAAAACCAGATCGATCGATTTAACCTTGTAATTGATGTGATCGATAGAGTACCCAAATTAGGCTCTCGTGCGGCATACTTAAAAGAACGTATGAAAAATGAGATTATTGATAACTTAAATTACGCCCATACCCACGGTATCGATAAAACAGAAATGAATCATTGGAAATGGGAAGGCTAAACTAAGTATTAAGTATTAAGTATTAAGTATTAAGTTTAATTGTATAATTAAAATCAGTTTTCTTTTGGCTTTGCTCTGTGGAATGTCAGTTTAATGTATAATAATTTAAACTATGGGCTTGTTCCCTTACCTAACCCTTCCGTTGATTGATAATAATAATGAGTGATTATATTTTTGGTAGAGTTTTAACCGCAATGGTGACACCCTTTAAGGAGGATTTGTCAATAAATTATGATGTTGCAGAAAAATTAGCTGATCATTTAGTGAATAATGGTAGTGACGGCTTAGTTATTTGTGGCACTACGGGGGAATCTCCTTCTTTGGAAGACGATGAAAAATATGAGTTACTCAAAGTTGTTAAAAAGGCGGTGGGCGATCGTGCTAAGATTGTCATGGGTACTGGTTCAAATTCTACGGCTAAAGCCATTAAAGACACTCAAAAAGCGAGTAAAATAGGTATTGACGGCAGTTTGCAAGTTGTGCCTTATTATAATAAACCGCCCCAAGAAGGCTTATATCAACACTTTAGCTCGATCGCGCAATCTTGTCCTGATGTGCCGATGATGTTGTATAATATACCGGGGAGGACAGGTAAAAATTTAGAAGCGGAAACTACAGCAAAATTAGCTCAAGATTTGGATAATATCGTAGCGGTAAAAGAAGCTAGTGCAGATTTGGAACAAACTGCTAAAATAAGAATACTTGCTCCTTCAGATTTTTTAATTTATTCAGGAGAAGACTTTTTAACCTTACCTATGATGACAGTAGGAAGCGTTGGAGTGGTAAGTGTAGCTAGTCATTTAGTGGGAAATCAAATGCAAACTATGATTAAAGCATACGAAGAAGGTAATAATTTGTTAGCTCAGAAAATTCAACAAAAATTATATAGTTTATTTAAAGTTATTTTTTGCAATACTAACCCGATTCCTGTTAAATATGCCCTACAATTACAAGGTTGGGATGTCGGGGGTGTCAGATTGCCTTTAACTTCTCTACTGCCGAATCAACAACAAGAAGTAGAAAAAGTTTTACAAAGTTTAGAGTTATTATAAATAGTAAAATCTTAAAATAATTAGCTAATTGTTACTATTTAAAAATTATAAAAAAGTTTTTCAGTTAATGAAAGAGAGAGAATAAATTTATGTTTTTGAGGAGGGAATAATTCATGTATTTAACATGATGTTAATAGAAATAGAGCAACCCTATTAAGGTGTCAAGTTTTAAAAGATTTGAACACTTTGATATAAATAAATCAACTCTCATGAATGATTTAGGATTGCTAAGGTAAATCAATAATTGATTGATTCGTGAATAGGAGAGATTCTATTTTGAAGGAAAAAAAATGAAGGTAAATATATAAAAATTAGGAGAAATCAGGACAAAATCCTTTGCGTCTTTGCGTCTTTGCGTGAAAAATTAATCCCTAAAAATATATAACCAAACTTTTTCTTTAAATTGTCAAAACTTAGTCAAAAATAGGAATAAATATGTATCAAATTCAAGCTAGAAAAAGAAAAACCACCGCTATGGAAAAACCTGCAATAATTCTTCCATCTCGCAATAACAATAATAATAAGCCAACTTTAAAAGTAATTCCTCTAGGGGGATTGCATGAAATTGGTAAAAATACTTGTATCTATGAGTATGAAGACGAAATTATTTTAGTAGATGCAGGTATCGGTTTTCCTACGGATGGTATGCACGGTATTAATGTTGTTTTACCTGATATGACCTATCTGAAGGAAAATCAAGATAAGATTAAAGCTATGGTTGTAACTCATGGACATGAAGATCATGTGGGAGGTATTCCTTATCACCTCAAACAGATTGACACACCGATTATTTATGGCCCTCGTTTGGCTATGTCTCTGTTACGGGATAAGTTAGAGGAAGTAGGGTTGTACGATCGAACTATTATCAAAAGTGTTACACCGAGGGAAGTTGTCAAAATTGGCAAACATTTTAAAGTTGAGTTTATTCGCAATACTCACTCCATCGCCGATAGTTTTACCCTCGCCATTCATACCCCCATCGGTGTGTTAATTCATACGGGAGATTATAAAATAGATCATACTCCCGTGGATGGAGAATATTTCGATTTTCATCGTTTAGCCCAATTGGGAGAAGAAGGCATATTATGTTTATTAGGGGATTCCACTAATTCAGAAGTACCGGGGTTTACACCTTCTGAAAGATCAGTTTACCCCGGTTTAGAAAAGGTTTTCAACCAAGCGCAAGGGCGTTTAATGGTGACGACTTTTTCCACTTCCGTACATCGCATTAATATGTTATTAGAGTTGGCGATGCAATATAACAGAAAAGTTGGCGTAGTCGGTCGATCGATGTTAAATGTCATCGCCCATGCGCGGAACTTGGGTTATATTAAAGTACCTGATAATTTATTCGTGCCGTTGCGCAACCTTAGCAGTTTACCAGAAAACGAGGTGTTGATTATCTGTACGGGTTCACAAGGGGAAAAATTCGCCGCCATGACTCGTATTTCTAAGGGTGAACATCGTCAAGTTAGAATCCGTAAGGGTGATACTATCATCTTCTCTGCTAATCCTATTCCGGGTAATACGATCGCAGTGGTTAACACCATCGATCGATTGATGATGCAAGGAGCAAGTGTAGTTTATGGCAAACAAGCTAACGTACACGTTTCAGGCCATGGTTGTCAAGAAGATCAAAAATTGATGTTATCCTTAGCAAAACCTAAGTTTTTTGTACCTGTACACGGTGAACATCGAATGTTAGTACAACACTCGAAAACCGCTCAAAGTGTCGGTATTCCTGCGGAAAATATCGTAATTATTCAAAACGGAGACACGATCGAGCTAACCAGTGATAGTATTCGTAAAGCGGAAAAAGTACCATCTGGTATTCAGTTAGTTGACACCGCAGGAGTAGTTCATGATAACGTCATGGAAGAGCGTCAAAAATTAGCAGAAGATGGAGTCATTACCATTGCCGCTAGTATAGATGATCAAGGACGTTTATTAACCGAACCTCAAATTCATTTACGAGGGGTTGTGTGTAAGATTGAAGTTTCAAGCCTCGAACGTATGATTATTCGTACCATTGACAGAACTATTGTCGATCGACTCAAAAGTAATCTATTGTTAAATGGTGATGATCAAGTAAACTGGACTAGCATTCGCATTGATGTGGAAGCTAACTTAGAGCGCTTAATTCAACGAGAATTACAAAGTGAACCTTTAGTTATTTTTATGTTACAGGTACAAGAAAACAGTCCAAAAATCGTTACCACTAACGGCAATGGAAACGGAAACGGAAACGGTATTAATGTTGAGGAAGACTCCGACATGGAAGAAACCGACGGAAAATTTACCCGCCGTCGTCGTAAAACCACTGTTTCAGTTTAATCGTAATACTATTTATCACCATAACAAATAGAATTACCTTGAATCCCTTTAAAAAAAGGAAAATTATTGAAAAGATTTTGAGTAAGTTTGTAGGGGTTGAATAATATTCAACCCTTCCTCATTCCTGATTTTTAATTTCTAATTCTTAGTTAAACTCTGTAGTTATTTATGAAGACTTCCGCAATTTTTGACTTACCTGTTCATTTAAGCGATAATTACGAAAATTGGCTGATAAATCGTATTGATAATGGTAAGTTTACCCATGTTGTCACTATGAATTCAGAAATGGCAATGATGGCGCAAAAAAACCCAGATTTAGCTAAGGCTATCAAAAAAGCGGATTTAGTTGTCCCTGATGGTTCAGGGGTGATATTCTATTTAAAACGTAGAGGACAAACCCAACAAAGAATCGCAGGAATAGAATTATCCGCTTCTATGATAGAAAAGTTAGGTAAACGAGGAAAAGATTATCCTATCTGTTTTTATGGAGGTGCCCCCGGAGTTACGGAAAAAGCCGCACAAGTTTGGCTCGAAAAGTTGCCCCATGCCAATATTATCTATAATCATGGTTATCTTTCTGAGTCAGATTTGAAATTATGGTGTGACTCGATCGAACAAATACAACCTAAACTAATATTAGTAGGGTTAGGAGTACCAAGGCAGGAATTATGGATTCAAAATCATCGCTATCTTGCACCGAATGCGGTATGGATTGGAGTTGGCGGTAGTTTTGATGTGTGGAGTGGAGTCAAAGAAAGAGCGCCTAAATTTTTCTGCGATAATCATTTAGAATGGCTATACCGATTATATCAAGAACCTCAACGGTGGAAACGAATGTTAGCATTACCTCAATTTCTCCTCAAAGCAATTTTTTAAGGAGAGTTAGGCAAAAATAGACAATAAACGTATATTCTAAGTGATCTGAAAGTTTGACAATCAATTCAATTAATGACAGAAATAAACGCTAATTATGATGAACCTTGGAAGGAGGCCATCGGAGATTACTTCAATCATTTTTTAGACTTCTTTTTTCCAGAAGTATATAATCTCATTGACTGGTTAAAACCGATAACATCTTTAGATAAAGAATTACAGAAAATCACCGCCGATTCTTCGGATAGTAAAAGATTGGTGGATAAACTGTTTCAAGTATGTTTGAAAGATGAACAAGAAGTATGGATTTTAGTTCACATCGAAGTACAAAGTCAATATGATAGTGACTTTAATCAAAGAATGTTTATTTATCATTATCGTGCTTTTGACTTGTATCGAAAACCAGTAATTAGCCTTGCTATACTAGGGGATGAAAAAGAAAAATGGCGACCTTCCAATTATGGTTATGATTTAGGAGGATGTCAACTGAATCTGAATTTTCCCACGATAAAATTATTAGATTATCAAGAAAAATGGGATGAATTAGAAGCAAATTTAAACCCTTTTGCGATGCTAGTAATGGCACATTTAAAAACCAAAATAACCACCAGTAATTTAACAGAAAGAGAACAATGGAAATGGTATTTAATCAGAAGTTTATACGATAAAGAATACAGTAAATTAGAAATAGTAAAACTGTTTAAATTTATCGATGCAATGATGACTTTACCATCATTGTTACAGCAAGATTTGAACAAAAAAATTATTAAATACGAGGAGGAAAAAATTATGCCCTTAGTTAGCCCTTTTGAGCAAATGGCGGAAGAAAGAGGTTTAGAAAAAGGTTTACAAAGAGGTTTACAGCAAAGGATCGATCGAGATAAAGAATTAATTATTCGTCAATTAACCAAGAAATTGGGAACAATCAATACTCAGTTACAAACTCAAGTAAAAGCCTTAAATATTGATGATTTAGAAACATTAGCAGAGGATTTATTTGATATGGATTCGATCGACGATTTACAACAATGGTTAAGTAAGTTCTAATTTTTATCTCTAAAAAAATCAGTAGCTTGAAATATAGCTACTTTTTTAAGTCTTAAACTCGATCGAACTAATCATAATCAACACTGTAGGTTGGGTTAACGAAGTGTAACCCAACACATCCAAACACGATCGAACCTCCCCCAAAACTCGATGCCAAAGGCACGCTGCGCGCCCGAACCCCCAAACTCGATCGCTGGGAAATCTAATCTTTTAGTTCAATTTGATTTTGAAGTCTCTCCAAACTTTGATGACGTAAATCGACTTCAATCATGGCAATTAATTCATCAAATTTTAAGGTAACTAAATCCAATTTACGACAAGCTTCTCGCCATTTAGCTACGCTTTTAGTTCTTGCTTTTAGATCAGGAATATAATATAGGTTGTTCATCATAATCTCCAATTTTTTTGAGTTTCGGATAGACTTGCTCCGACGACATCGGCTGATAGTTGAGCTTGTTCGATAGTTTCACTTAACAATTCTAGGATAGCAGAAGGAGCTACTGGATAATATTCAGAAATTCTAAGGGTTAAGGTATGAAGACGAGAGTAAGGGTTTTTTAATCGCTCGAAACAATTCTGAATTTGCTCTAATTCGGGTAATGTTTCTTCTGTTTCGCCATAGCGTTCAAAAAGACTAAATTCAGTTATTTTTGTTTCGGCAATAAGTTCTATTAGCCGTCTTTGTAAACTAAAAATAGTAGTTAATACTTCAGGAGATAATTTAGCCAAAAATACAAAACTCCTTGCAATCAATTGATTTTTTTTAATTATAAAACATTACTCTAACAATTTGAGATCAACAATTATTTACCTTTTGCCTAACTTGATTTTGAATATTTTTACTGAAACGATCGAACCCCCTCTGTTACCTATAAAATCGATCGAACTTCCTTTCATTCTGTCATTGGGAGGTACGAAGCAATCTCCAACTTGATCGAACTCCCCACAATCCCAAAAACTCGATCGAACTCTCTGTCATTGCGAGGAAACGAAGCAATCTTTTTACTCCTTGACAAAAAGCTAAAAATTAGAGTTAAAATTATGTAGAAAAGTCAAATAAACACTATTTCAATGCCAGAAATAACCGCAAATTATGATGAATCATGGAAAGAAGTTATAGGAGATTATTTTGAATCATTTTTAATCTTCTTCTATCCCGATATTCACCGCCAAATTAACTGGGAAAAAATACCAATACCTCTTGATAAAGAGTTAGAACAAATTACCGCATCCGCCGAAACAGAAACTCGTCATGCCGATAAACTATTTCAGGTATGGTTATTAGACAATCAAGAAGTGTGGTTATTAGTCCATATTGAGGTGCAAAGTCAGTATGATAAAGAATTTACCCAACGAATGTTTATCTATAATTATCGAGCTTTTGACCTGTATAATAAACCAGTAATTAGTTTAGCTATACTAGGAGATGATAGTAAAAAATGGCGACCTAATTCTTATGAATACGGATTAGGAAAAAGTAAATTAAAACTCGAATTTTCGATCATTAAATTACAAGATTATCAATGGGAAGAATTAAAGCAAAATAATAACATATTTGCTATGGTGGTAATGGCTCACTTAAAAACGAAGGCTACTACCAGTAATTTAACAGAAAGGGAACAGTGGAAATGGAATTTATCCCGTTTACTTTATGAAAAAGGTTATAACAGAAAAGAAATAACCGATTTGTATAAAGTCATTGATTTAATGATGACATTATCGGAAGATTGACAACTTAAATTTGAAAACAAATTAACACAATATGAGGAGGAAAGAAAAATGCCTTTATTAACAAATATTGAAAGACGTGCTTTAGCAAAAGGTCAAGAAATTGGTCAAGAAATTGGTAAACAAAAAGGAGCGAAAGAAACCTATCAAGAAAATATCCTTGATTTACTCCAACTGCGATTTAATTCTGTACCTAAAAGTATAGAAGATTCCCTCAACAATATTGATGATTTAGCTTTGTTAAAACAGTTGCATTTATCAACAATTAGTGTTAAATCTCTCGAAGAATTTGAGCAGTTAATTAACAGTTTAAGCTAATTTTATAGTGCGATCGAACTCCCTCTAAAATCGATCGAACCTCCCCAAACTCCCCAATCGATCGAACCCTCTATTGTCCAAATATAATCACCCATTGTTTATTGTCCACGTCCGGGTTTGCAATCAACAAAACTTAATGCTTCTGTATCAAGAAAACTTACAATTGCCATTTCAAGTACTGCTTCAACGGGATATTGAATTTCAGTTGCGTGATTAATAAAAGCTATTTTAATTCTTTCAGGTAAACATTCTAAGATTATTTGGGCATCAGAGGGAGAAAGTTTTTCTAAAAGTTGAGTTTGCATAATTTTACTATTCAGTGGGAATTTTTACATTATAAGGAGGTTCAGTTGCTCTAAGAATAATTGCCTCCAATTCTAATAATAACGCAGGATTTTGCCAATAAGGAATAGATTGTAAAACTATACGGACTTCTTCATCTTTATATTTATCTAACCAAGCCCATAAAAAAGCCTTATGTCCACCTTGAAAGCGTCTGCGTAAATTTTGGGTTTTACCGATATAAAGTAATCCTTCTTTCTGATGAATAATTGCATATATACCAGGGCGAGACGGAATAGCTTTAAAGTCACGAGTTAAAGGTAGGCATTGTTCAAAAGGAGTTAAGGCAATTGTATCAAGAATTTGTCGAGCTTGAGCTTTTGTTTCATTATTTTCCATTTCTTTTTTTAGCTGTGTTAATATCAACTCTATCAAAACAAAATATTATATTGTATCGTAACCCACCACCAACCCCATCTCCCCAGACTAAGTATTAGAAAACATTATTAAATCATTAATGATGATCGAACCTCCCACAACCTCGATCGAACTCCCCTAAACTCGATCGAACTCTCGAACTCCTCTAAACTCGATCGAACCCTCCCCAAACTCGATCGAACTCCCAAACTCGATCGAACCCTATAACCTCGATCGAACTTCCCCTAAACTCGATCGAACTCCCCACAAACTCGATGCCAAAGGCACGCTGCGCGCCCGAACTTTCCCCAAAACTCGATCGATTTAAACTTATTACCTATATACAATTAATTTTGTAATAATAGTTGCAATACAATGTCTATAATTAGCGTTATAGATATTTTAATACATAAATCTTTACAAATGTGGGCATTACGATAATTAACCTGTTATATTGTTGCATATAGCAATTATCTGAATTCATAGGGTCAGTATATCGGTGGGAATGCGTAAGCTCAACCGTCTAAATTCCAGTTATACAAGGAAACTTGATTTTTTGTCCGCACCGCAGAATTATGAAAAAGCTATATAGATAAGTCCTTTATTTAATCTTTTTTCCTCAATCTATGAACACTCAATCCCATCGCTCCGAAAATCCACTTTACTCAGATGTCATTGGACTTGTCAAGGAAGATTTATGGAACGTTGAACTATTCAGGAATGTTGACACCAGTTTAAATCTTGTATTAGACAATAATATTGAAGGTTCGATCGTTCCGTCCCCTAGTTTGTCACCAGAGTCAGACTTAACAGTTGACATTAAATTATCGTCAGACAAAATAGAGAAAACAAAATTTAAAAACCTTCAAGAATTGGAAGATCAAGATATATACTTTACAACTATTAAAACTAATCAATCAGAGAATGAAACTGTAAGTATTACTGATCCCGAAATTAATGAAGACAATGACGATATTCCTGTTTCTCCACCTGAAAAATCGCCCTTAATATCCTTAAATAAAGGTTTAGAATTTTTTAACTCTGAAGTCAATTTTCATCCCCTCATCTGTCAATGTGCTTCTTGTTTTCTTCCCCCCGTTGATCCTCAACGAATTAAGGATGTATATCAATCAACAACTATATCCCCTACCTTAGATTTATCTCAAACTTTTACCCTTAATAGTTTACCCACTGCTAATTATACCATTTACTTAGACTTCACGGGGCATACAACTTCTGGCACATATTGGAATACATATTTTGCGGGAGGAGCAAATATTACTACTCCTGCTTTTGACATTGACGGTAATCCGAATAGCTTTAGCAATGCTGAACTAGAAAGAATTCAGTATATTTGGCAAAGAGTGGCAGAAGATTTTATTCCCTTTAATGTCAATGTTACAACCCAAGAACCCAATATTAATGATTTAATTAAAAGTGGTAGTGGTGATACTCGCTGGGGAGTTCGAGTCGCCATTGGCGGTAGCAGTTACGATTGGTATGGAAATGGAGCAGGAGGCGTTGCCTATATTGATTCGTTTAACTGGAGTACTGATACCCCTACCTTTGTTTTCACTTCACAATTAGCTAATGGAGATGAAAAATTTACAGCAGAGGCAATAACTCACGAAGTAGGACATACTTTAGGACTCTATCATGATGGACGTATCACTCCATCAGAAGAATACTACTACGGCCATGGCAGTGGAGAGACAGGTTGGGCTTCGATTATGGGAGCTGGATATTATCAAAACTTAACTCAATGGAGCAAAGGTGAATATTTATCAGCCAATAATACAGAAGATGATTTGTCCATTATTACCACCCAAAATGGTTTTGGCTATCGCACCGATGATGCGGGAAATACCATTGCTACAGCCACTCCATTGATTCTTTCCGGTACTTCTATTACGGGGAGTGGTATTATTGAACGCAACACAGACGTTGACTATTATAGTTTTACCACTGGTACAGGACCAATTACCTTGACGGTGAATCCTTTTACACGAGGACCGAATTTAGATATTTTGGCACAACTGTACAATTCTTCCGGGACATTGATTACATCATCAAATCCCGCAGATTTATTATCCGCAAGTATTAACACAACTTTAGCAAGTGGTACTTATTATTTAGCGATTCAGGGTACGGGAAAAGGTGATCCTCTTGGTACGGGTTACACCAATTATGGTAGTTTAGGACAGTATTCTATTGTCATTAATCCTTCTATTACCAACAATAATGATAACTTCGTCGATCGAATCGATTTAGGTAGTGTACCCAATACCACAGTAACAGGAAGTAACGTTGGTGCAACGGGAGAAGTAGGCGAACCTGCTCAGTCAGGTGACATTAACTCTGTATGGTGGAGTTGGACTGCCCCGAACACAGGAATAGTGACGATTGATACTAATGGCAGTGGCTTCGATACCTATCTATCAGCGTTTACTGGTTCTACCGTCAATAATTTAACCGTTATTCAACAAGATGATGACGGTGGTGATGGAACAAATAGTTTAGTCAGTTTTGTAGCCCAACAAGGAGTAGAGTACCAAATTGCGGTAGATGGTTGGAGTTCTAATACGGGGAATATCACTTTAAACTTGGACTGGCAATCGAATGTCGGTGGAATTGAGGGTTCAATCTGGGACGATGTCAACGGCAATGGCACTTGGGATAGTGGAGAAAATCCCTTACCTAATTGGCAAGTTTATCTCGATCAAAATCGCAACGGTCAATTTGATCAGGGTGAAATAACAACTGTTACTGATGCCAACGGTAACTATCTCTTTGAAGATTTAGCTCCCGGAAGTTATGTGGTAGCGGAAGTAATCCCCAGTGGTTGGCAACAAACCTATCCCGATCAATTCAATCCTAATTCGATCGTCTCCAGTTCTTCTGTACCTTTTGTCAATTCCAACCCCTCGATCGACACTTCCCCTATTACAAAACCTCCATCTCCAAATCTAAATGCTGATTATCAATCAGGAGAATTGATTATCAAGTTGAAAGACGGAATTTCCACCGCAGAAATTAACACTCTTCAAGGCAGTTTAGGAGCGAAAGTAGTTAAGTCTGTCGCTAACTTAGGCATTCAATTATGGTCGATCAAAAACATGAGTGTAGCAGAAGCGATTGCTCTGTATGGTGATTCCAACCTCGTAGAATATATCGAACCTAACTATACTATTTCCATTAATGACATCAGCACTCAAGCTACCCCTAATGACCCTAGTTATAGTCAATTATGGGGATTGCATAACACGGGACAAACGGGCGGTACTGTAGATGCTGATATTGATGCACCTGAAGCATGGGACATTACTACTGGCAGTTCCAATGTTATTGTTGGTGTAATTGACACGGGTATCGACTACACCCATCCCGATTTAATCAATAATATGTGGACTAATCCGGGGGAAATTCCTAATGATGGTATTGATAACGATGGAAATGGTTATATTGATGATGTCTATGGTTATGACTTTGCCTATAATGATAGCGATCCTATGGATGTTCCCAGGGGAGATAACCCTGGTCATGGTACTCATGTAGCTGGGACGATCGGCGGTCGAGGTAATAATGGTGTTGGTGTCGCTGGAGTGAACTGGAATGTCCAACTCATGGCACTTAAATTCCTTGATGACTATGGAAATGGGAGTACTTTTAATGCCATTCTGGCAATCAATTATGCCACCATGATGGGAGTAAACCTCACGAATAACAGTTGGGGAGGCGGTGGTTATTCCCAAGGGTTATATGACGCTATCAGTGCGGCAGGTAATGCAGGACAACTTTTCGTAGCATCAGCGGGTAATGACGGTAACAATAATGATGCCTTTGCTTCTTATCCAGCTACTTATAATTTAGACAACATTATTTCCGTAGCCGCTACTGATCACAATGATCAATTAGCATCGTTTTCTAACTACGGAGCTACCACTGTTGACTTAGCCGCTCCCGGTGTTAACATCTACAGCACATTTCCAAATAATACTTATGGCAGTATCAGTGGAACTTCCATGGCAAGTCCCCATGTAGCCGGTGTCGCTGCCTTACTTTTGGCAAACAATCCAGACTTAACCGATGAGGAAGTTAAAGCGGCAATTCTTTCAGGAGTTGATCTTAAAGCCAATTTAGCAGGAACAAATTTAACGGGTGGACGCTTAAATGCCTACAATGCTCTAATTTACTCCACTCCCGTACCCGGTACTCATGCTGTACAAGTAACGGCAGGGCAAACGGTACAAGGAATTAACTTTGGCAATCAACAGATTCCTTTAGTTGATATCAACATCGGAGGCAATCAAACCGTTGTAGAGGGAATGACTAATCCCCAAAACGTTACGATTACCGTTATCTTATCTCAAGCTAGTAGTCAAACTGTCACCGTTCAATATGCTACCGCCAATGGTAGTGCGATCGCAGGTTCAGATTACACTAACACAACGGGAACACTGACTTTCACCCCCGGAGAAACCAGTAAAGTAATTAACGTTCCGATTCTTAATGATAATATCAATGAACCTGATGAAACCTTTACTGTGACACTCTCTAATCCGACTAATGGCGTGATTGTTTCTGCTACGAGTACCGTTACCATTACTGATACTCTTAGCTCCAATACCACGACAACTCTTCCAGCAGGTGTAGAAAACCTTACTCTTACTGGTACTGGTAATATCAACGGTACGGGCAATGCAGGAAATAACCGCATGACAGGTAATAGTGGCAATAATCGCCTTAATGGTGGTGATGGTAATGATACCCTTATTGGTGGTGCAGGTAACGATACCTTATCCGGTGGCACCGGTGCTGATAGTATGGTAGGAGGGCCGGGGGATGATCTTTACGGTGTGGACAATCCAAGCGATGTCATTATCGAGTTAGCCAACCAAGGAATTGACACCGTCAATAGTTCCATTACCTACACACTGGGAGCAAACTTAGAAAACCTCACTTTAACAGGCACTGCTAATATTAGTGGTACGGGTAACACCTTGAATAATGTCATCAGGGGTAATAGTGGTAACAATCGCCTTAATGGTGGTGATGGTAATGATACCCTTATTGGTGGTGCAGGTAACGATACCTTATCCGGTGGCACCGGTGCTGATAGTATGGTAGGAGGGCCGGGGGATGATCTTTACGGTGTGGACAATCCAAGCGATGTCATTATCGAGTTAGCCAACCAAGGAATTGACACCGTCAATAGTTCCATTACCTACACACTGGGAGCAAACTTAGAAAACCTCACTTTAACAGGCACTGCTAATATTAGTGGTACGGGTAATACCTTTAAACAATGTCATCAGGGGTAATAGTGGTAACAATCGCCTTAATGGTGGTGATGGTAATGATACCCTTATTGGTGGTGCAGGTAACGATACCTTATCCGGTGGTACCGGTGCTGATAGTATGGTAGGGGGGACCGGGGATGATCTTTACGGTGTGGACAATCCAAGCGATGTCATTATCGAGTTAGCCAACCAAGGAATTGACACCGTCAATAGTTCCATTACCTACACACTGGGAGCAAACTTAGAAAACCTCACTTTAACAGGCACTGCTAATATTAGTGGTACGGGTAATACCTTGAATAATGTCATCAGGGGTAATAGTGGTAATAATATTCTGACAGGAGGAGCAGGTAACGATACCCTAACGGGGGGGGGAGGCAATGATACCCTTATCGGTGGTACTGGTAATGATACCCTGACTGGAGGCTCTGGTAATGACTTTTTCCGCTTTAATTCTCCCAGTGAAGGGAACGATCGAATTACCGACTTTAATGTCACAGATGACACCCTCCAAGTTTTAGGTAGTGGCTTTGGTTTAACAGTTGGGACCTTATTATCAACTCAGTTTACCATTGGCTCATCTGCTACTACTTCCGCTCATCGTTTCTTCTACAATAACAGTAATGGTGGTTTATTCTTCGATGCAGATGGTAGTGGTCCGACTTCTGCAGTACCAATTGCCACTTTAAATTCTGGTTTAGCCATGACTAATGCTGATATTGTCGTAATCTAACGAGGATAAATCACTAATCTCTGATATTTCGATGTTCAAAATATCAGAGATTGAAGGGTAGGGTTTAATAAAATCCTACTTGGGGTTCAAAGCGTCTTTAAGTCCATCGTCAATATAATTTATTTAAAACAGTATTGATTTAGGCATTAAATTGGGTAGTCGATCGATCGTTTTATTAATGACTTATGTACCGAGATGGGAAGATGATATATCATTAATTGAACTATTAGCCATTTCCAAAAAACATTTTTATAGTTATAAAAAATAAAAAAGTCATACTGAGGATAATATAATAAGTGAAGTCTCTCAAAAATTTTTCGATAAACTCAGAATGAAAATTAATATTAATTATGATTTTATCACTCTTGAATTTTGAAAAATAAATCTTGTTTTTTTCCTAGACTATAATTGTTCTTTTTTATTAACTTTTCCAAGTGTTTAACTCTCTTTTCTGGATGAGGATGAGTAGCTAAAAAGTCAGTAATTTTCTGCTGTTTATTTTCCTCACTTAAACGATCGAAAAAATCTGTAGCCCCTGCTACATGACCATAATATTTATTTAATAAATTCAAACCAAATTCATCGGCTTTACTTTCCTGACTTTGAGAATATTGAGCATGAGCTAAAATATTAGCAATATCTGCTCCTGATTGTAAAATTTCTACACCACCAAAAAGAGAATTAATGACTATTCTTAATAGTAAAATATTACCTAAACTTCTCAGATGATCTCGATTAGCAAAATGCCCTATTTCGTGACTTAAAATCATCACTAATTCATTTTGTGATTTTACTTCTTTTAATAACCCTTCATAAATAATAATAGTATCTCCCGGAATTGCCAAAGCATTAACAGTATCTTCAGGAATATATAAAACCTGATAATCTCTTTTAGAAACATTCTCATCAGGTAATAAATTTTCTAAATTATCAACTATTTTGTTAAGTTGAATTTGTGTAGAAGATGAGTTACTTTTTTGCTTAAACTCTTCCGTAATTAACGCTCCAATTTTCTGCTCTACTCTAACGGGAATGACATTAACTATCTGATTAATTAATACAAATAAACCTAAGATAATAGAGATTATTAACCCGATAAATAAAGCTATTATTATTAATAACTGTCGATTATTTACTTCAGGATTTTTATTACTTATAGGTGAAGAATAATGCATAATATTTGGCTCTTCTACAGTAGTTATGATAAATTAATAGAAAATAAGTGCTATAACTTTTATTAAATAATATTTATAGCAAAATAAAAATAAAAAATTTATAATTTATTATTAAAAATTTACTTTTCCCTCTTCCCTTTTCCCTATCTTCATCAACAATTTATCATACTCAAAGTAGAAGAACCTAATATTTATGATAAAAATTATAGTTAATTAATCACCTTTAACAGGGCGAAAAGGATTAAGAAAATTAAGTAAAGAATACAAATTACGAGATTGTAACCATAGCTTTCCGTTACCACTAAAACGACAAACTAAACCCTCACCCCCCAAAATTCCTGTTTTCAAACTACGAAAAGATAACCCCCCCATCATCTCTACATTATAATTAAGGGTATCTTCAAAAGCGACAATATAACCAGTATCGACAATATAGTTTCCTTTAACCTCTATTTCGATGATAGCACCATAGGAACTAAACCAAAAATCACCGATTCCTGTTGCTTTTAATAAGAATAAAGATTCTCCACTAAAAAACCCTTTAAAACCTTGAAATTTAGTGTCAATTTCGATCGAAGGACTACAGGCAACAAAACCCGAAGATTGCACCATTAAACCACAATTTCCGTTTAAATAATAATAGCTTATATCCCCCGGTTCACCGGGAGATATATACAATTCTCCCTTAGTTTTTTTAGCCGTAAATTCACTTAAAAATAAAGATTCACCTCCAAACATTCTTGAAACACTTTTGCCCAAACCACCCCGCATTTTTGACTTCATTTCGATAGAGGTATCCATGGCAGCCATGCCCCCTGCTTCAACAATTACTGTTTGATTTGCTTGAAGCTCTAAAATCAAAAAACCATAAGCTGGATTATGTTCAATTCGATACTTTATTTCCGATTTATTAAGCATATAATAATCCTATTTGAAAATAATAAATAATAAGATAACTAGGTTTTAGGTTGTTAATTCTTAATTCTTAATTCTTAATTCTTAATTCTTAATTCTCCATTATCGTGGTGGTAATTGTGAGCCAATTAAACTGCCAAAACTACCCGGATTATGGGTTTGACAAAATACTTTTCCTTTACCAAAAAAACGACAAACTAACCCTTCTCCGCCTAGAAATGAACCAAGAAAACTACTTCCAGCTTTACCTATTTTAAAATCTAAAGTTTTCTCAAAAGCAACAATATGCCCTGTGTCAACAATGTATTCACCATCAACATCTATTTCATAAATACCTCCGAAAGAGCTAAGAATTACAGCACCAAATCCTGTGATACTTAACCAAAAAACTGATTCCCCTGAAAAGAGAGATTTTAAGCCTTGAAATCCTAAGTCTATATCAACTCCAGAAGCACAAGCTAAGTAAGAACCTGATTGAACTACTAACTTATTACCAGTCATTTCATAAACAATAATATCACCGATAAAACGAGGTGCTAAAAAAATTTCGCCGTTAGGTTGATAGCAACGAAAAACGCTTAAAAATAATGATTCTCCTGCCATCATTCTTTTTAAACCGCCTAATATTCCCCCTCCTTTTCCTTGTCTTAAAGTAGTGCTAACGTTGATAAAATCGCTCATAGCAACCATTGTACCCGCTTCAGCGATTAATTCTTCTTGGGCATTCATGGTTATTTTGGCGATCGAGCTATCGGGTTGTTGTAAAATTTGTATATCCATAAATTATCTTACTTTAGGACGTAAAAAACCGACTAAACCACTGACACTGCGAGATTGAATCAAAACAGTGCCTCTACCTTTCAATCTAGTAACAAAACCTTCCCCAGAGGTAACAGAAGACAATAACCCTCCAGATAAACCGACATTTAGTTTGATATTAGAGTCATAACCAAGAAGATGACTACTATCAACGATAAACTCCCCGTTAATTTCTTTATGGGTAATACCGCCATAGCCTCCAAATAAGACTCTACCTTTACCGCTAAATTGCAGTTTAAATAAGCCCTCCCCTGCAAACCAACTGGCAAAACCAGCCCATTTAACCCCCATTTTAACGCCTCCTGCATGGGCAATATATGCTCCAGCTTCTAAACAAATGCTTTTACCTTCTAATTTTAAGGCTTCCACATCCCCAATTACGGATTGAGTTAATACAAGATTTAAGGGGCGATTGGTTTTATTATGAAAGACATTAACAAATAAGGATTCCCCCCCAAAAAATTTGCGCATCAAAGCAGGAATTAAACCCCCAGAAAATTCCGTTGTCATGGTTATACCTGCATCCATGCTAACCATAGCACCAGCTTCGGCGGTAATTCTTTCTTTTGGTTCTAAGGTTACAAAAATAGCAGCAAAAGCGGGGCGATAGCGAATATCATATTTCATAATTTAAACCATAGCTTAAATAATAGTTTCATCTTAATCGTTATTTTAGTTAAGAAAACAGTGTAAGAAAAATGTTTTAATAGTAGTATTTTTTTATCGATCGATTATTATTTTTATATTAATCTTATTTGTTAAAATATCAATCATTAATTAAGTCTAAATCACTAATTTTCTATTCTCAATTTTCCCTTATTTATTAAGGGTATTATTTTGATTAAAAAGACTCCTAATTTTTTCTATCCATTCCCAAATATCCTCATAGGAAACTTTGAGTAAAGAAAGTATCCCCACTAAGATTAAAATTGAGCCAAACAAGAAGTTATTATCATATAAATATAAGCCCACAATAACGATAAAATAGGGGGATAAAATACCGCTAATTTTCTCCACTAATTTGACCATTGATTGTTGCTCGATCGGCAATTCAGGAGTTAAATATTCAGGGTTATTATTCATCACTAAATCTTCAATTTGGGGTGTATTTGCTTGTTTTTCGGGATTATTTTTACTAAACATAATATGAATTAAGAATGTAGAATTGAGAATTGAGAATTGAGAATTAAGAATTAAAAACAAATAATTTTATTAATTAACTTCTTACTTTTTACTTTTTACTCATTACTCATTAATTAGGGTAGCCAAAAATCAGGTAAAAAACCTTTACTTAAAGTACGAATATTTTTGTTAATTATACGACCTATTTCGATATGAGGTTCATCTTTTTCCACTGGAATAATATTAGCTTGTTTTCCCATATTAAAATATTTTATCGTTTCATTGGCAGATTCTAAACCAGTGACTAGGGCTTTTTCCTGTGACCATGAACCGTGATCTGTTATGATCCAGTCACCAGCCATGAATAAATTAGGGATACTGGTATTCACTTTCAACAGGTGTTGATAACTTCCGGGCGCAAAGTGGGTAACTCCTTGAGGTACTCTTACTATAGAATAGTCGATAATCTCCGCACTGGCAAAGTCACCAATACAAGTGGTTAAGTCTTGATGTACTTTTTGAAGGATTCTCTCGTCACTCATGGATAGCAGTTGATTGGCATGGTAAAAATCAACCTCGATAACGCTTCCTTCTTCGTCTTTATATTTGTCATGTAAGGTATTGAGATCAAAAAATGTCCATCCAGTGGTAGCATCAAAACCAAAACAGGCATTGGAAGACAAGGGGATATTAATCCGTCTATCAAACCATAGTCTAACGGCTAACACATCGATCGATCTCAAATTCTGTAAATTACGAAATTCCTGATATTTGCTCAAATTGGGGCTATTACTGACAATTTTCTTAATCCCTGAGATGCTAACCCCTGAAATCACCGCTTCCGCTTCAAAAACCTCCTCACCACACACAACGGCGGTGGCTTTTCCTTCGGTATCGATAACAATATCCGTGACTCGTTTATTTGTTAAAACCTTTCCTCCCAACTCCTCTATTTTCTCAATCCAAGGTTGAAAAATCATTTCTCCCACTGTGCCACGACACCACATAACATCAAAATTCGGTTGATGGGCAAGGATAAAATAATATAGCATTCCCAAAGCCGCCGCCGCACTGCATTGTTCACCGGGGGCGAACAAACCTACTAACAACATCGGTTCAAAGGAGTCTTTATAGAGTCTTTCCGATACTCCGTATTGTTTAAATAACTCCCTAGCGGTTACTTTGTCGTATCTTTCCCATGCTTCCTCAGAATTGTCAAAATCGATTAAAGCATACATTAAGGGTAACGCAGAAGCTCGATCGAGCCAAGGAAGACGGTAAAAATCAGGATAGAGAAAAGTGCCTAAAGGTGTCGGTAAAAGAGGCTTTTCTTGAAAAATAGGGGAAGAAGTTTCTAAACCGTAGGGAGAATATTGATTGGAGCGAGTGTAGGGGGTAAAAGGATGTAATTTTAACTCCCTCACTAAACGAAAAATATTTTCATAGGGATACCAAAAACCATGTATTCCTGCTTCCACACTTCTGCCTTGAGGGGTTTTCCAACCAGCCACCAATCCTCCCCCATAGCCAGACGCTTCCAGTAAAGTCACATCATAACCCTGTTTGACGAGGTGATAAGTCGCCCCTAAACCTGCCCAACCTGCACCAATGACAACGATTTTCTTTTTATCGGACATTATAATTGCTAAAAATATTAAGAATTATTACATTTTATCAGTAAATTAGAGTCTGCTTAAAAAGTATTTATAGCTCTTCGACTTTGAATAGGATAAATTATGTATAAAAAAAGGTTGCAGAAAGGGTGATAGGTGTTAGGTTAAATTAAAACTATAAATTTAATTTATAACAATTGCATTTTTAAAATTCTCAAAACTATATATATTAAAGTTTTAAGAGATTATTTTCTAGTAATTTATTATAACTACTGTAGAAGAGCCATAAAATTCAGAGGAAAATTAACAAAAAATAATTGATTGATTCTGCAAACGGTTCATTTTTTGTAATAATTAGAGAATGACTTTAACAAACCTTAATTTAGCATAAAGGTTTTTCGTTGATTCTCACACTATAACCAAAGTAATCAATCACATAATCTAATTTAGTTATGACTCAATTTGCAGGAAATGCTGATGTACCCGATATGGGGCGCCGTCAGTTTATGAATTTACTGACTTTTGGCACTATTACAGGCGTAGCCGCAGGAGCTTTATATCCTGTGGTAAGCTATTTCATTCCTAAATCTTCTGGTGGTGGTGCTGGTGGTGTTACTGCTAAAGACAAACTAGGTAGTGATATTGTTGCTAGTGCTTTTTTAGCTAATCATCAACCCGGCGATCGCACTTTAGCCCAAGGTTTAAAAGGTGATCCTACCTATCTAGTTGTCACAGAAGATAAAGCGATCGAGTCCTATGGTATTAACGCCGTATGTACTCACTTAGGTTGTGTTGTGCCTTGGAATGCTTCGGAAGATAAATTTATTTGTCCTTGTCACGGTTCACAATATAACAACGAAGGTAAAGTAGTACGAGGACCCGCTCCTCTTTCTCTTGCCTTAGTTCATGCTGATGTAACCGATGATAAAGTAGTTTTAACCGATTGGGAAGAAACCGACTTCCGAGACGGTTCAAATCCTTGGTGGGCATAACAATTGACCTTTAACAATTAACTACATAACAGTTTTTTTTGTAACTGATTTAGATAAAATTCAATAACTGTAAAAAAATATCAATGAGAGATCATTCTTTTTTGGCTAGTATGGTAAAAAACATAAACAAAATTGTCTTAGTTTCGATCGTAAGTGTTTGTTTATTCCTAGCTAGTGACTTATTATTACCTCAAAGTGCCAACGCTTATCCTTTTTGGGCGCAAGAAACCGCTCCCGTAACCCCCAGAGAAGCAACTGGTCGTATTGTATGCGCTAACTGTCACCTTGCCGCTAAACCTGCGGAAGTAGAAATTCCTGCGGCAGTATTACCTAACACCGTTTTTGAAGCCGTGGTGAAAATTCCTTATGATCATTCTCAACAACAAGTATTAGGAGATGGTAGCAAAGGCGGTTTAAACGTAGGTGCAGTATTAATGTTACCTGAAGGTTTCCAACTTGCCCCCGACGATCGTATTTCTGAAGAAATGAAAGAAAAAGTCAACGGTGCTTACTTCCAAACCTATAACAAAGAACACGATAATTGGGTACTTGTAGGTCCTTTACCCGGTGATACTTACGAAGAAATCGTATTTCCTGTATTATCCCCTGATCCTGCTACCAATCCTAATATTCACTTTGGTAAATATTCCGTTCACTTAGGGGCAAACCGAGGCAGAGGACAACTTTATCCTACAGGTCAACCTAGTAATAATAATGTATTCAAAGCTCCCGTAGCAGGTACAATCACCGCCATTAATGAAGTAGAAGGCGGTAGCTATACCGTTACCATTACTAGCGAAGACGGCAACTCCTCTAGTGTAGAGATTCCTGCGGGTCCTAGCATAATTGTCACTGAAGGTCAACAAGTAGCCACTGCTGAAGCCTTAACCAATGATCCCAACGTAGGCGGTTTTGGACAAAAAGACACCGAAGTTGTTTTACAAAGTCCTGCTCGTATTCTTTGGTTATTAGTGTTTATCGCTGGAATCATGTTATCTCAGATTCTCTTAGTACTCAAGAAAAAACAAATCGAGAAAGTACAAGAAGCTGGAATGTATTTCTAATTTAAGGTCAAAAATTCGTAGGGGTTGAATATTATTCAACCCTTTTTTTGCTCAATTTTTCTCAAATCTAAGATTCGATCGATCTCTATTAATTTGCTTTATGATTGAGTAAGATATGTAAGTAAGGATTTAAAGCAATGGCGAACACAACATTAACAAGTAAAGGACAAATCACTATTCCTAAAGAAATTAGAGATTATCTAAAGTTAGATACTGGTAGTAAAGTTGATTTTATTGTGGATGAAAATGGAGCAGTCAAACTGATTCCTCTTAATATTCCAGTGCAAAAATTATCAGGTATTTTACATAAAAAGGGCATGATTTCTGTTACTTTAGGCGACATGGAAGAAGCTATCGTTGAGGGTGCTTGTGATTGGACTTGATACAAATATTTTAGTTCGTTATCTCACACAAGATGATGACAAACAATGGAAACAAGCTGTTGAGATCATAGAGAGTGGAGAAATATGTTTTATTTATAATGTAGTTTTGTGTGAAGTAATTTGGGTTTTGCGGAGTAAATCCTATCAATTTACGAGGGAAAATATTAGTAATGTTTTAGAAATAATGTTGCAATGTCCGACTTTTGCATGGGAAAATCGTTCTGTAATTTATCAATCTTTACAGCGTTTTAAACAGGGAAAAGCTGATTTTTATGATTATTTAATTGGAGCAATTGCTCAACAATTTGATTGCACAATCACAGCCACATTTGATCAGAAATTAAAATCGGAAAAAGGTTTTAATTGTTTTGAATGATAGTTAACAATATTTTTTTCCCAAAGTGTAATTCATTACAGGGCTAATATCGATCTTTCTAGGAACTAAAATCATCATCAATTACTTATTTTTGACTTCTTTTTCTATAGGAATAATAGGACAATTATCAAAAGAAGAAATTAAACGTATTTTTGCTTTAGCTCGATCGAACTTATCATCAAATAAAGTAAATTGATCCGCACAAGCATTAGTAAAATTAGTCATTGTTAAATCAGTATTCGTCAAATTAACACCCCTCAAATCAGCATTAGTTAAAGAAGCATTATTTAATTTAGCATGAGCAAAATTAGCTTTATGTAAATTAGCTTGATTAAAATTAGCTTTAGTTAAATCAGTATCGGAAAAATTAGCCCCAGATAAATCTAAATTATTTAATTTTGCTTCCGTTAAATTAGCATTTTTTAACAGGGGAGGAGAACTAACTTTATCATTAAAGGTTAATAAATTTGTGTCCTGTAAAAACATAATAATATAACGCTTTCTTTCCCCATCAATTTCATCTAAAACTGTCTGAGTTATTGCCCTTAATAAATAGGGATTTTGTTGTAATTTCCACAGAGGATTATCCAAAGTTAATTGGGTTGTTTGAGTTAAATAATCCGTTAAAATTGTCTGACGATAACGCTCTAATTCTAAGGTATAATTAGCATTACTATCCTGTATTTGTAGCGGTCGATACAGAAACTGCTCACTGAATATGTTAGAGATAGTTAAAAATCCGATCACAAGGGTTGTCGTCGCACTAATTAAAGCACCCACGATCGGACCGATAGCGACTTCAGGAATATGCACAGAAGAAGTAATTGCCTCGGCGATCGTATTAATGAAAGAAGATAAAGTATTTTGAAAACGTTTAACCAGTTTCAATAAGAAAGACGGTTCGGGTTGCTTTTCCTCTGACATTATTAGTGAGCTTACATGAGTTGTGAAAATCAATATATCATAAAGTTTCCTCGCTACGCTACGCACCTGTTAATAACAGTATCCACAATTATCAATTTTCCATTCTCAATTCTCAATTCTCAATTCTCAATTCCCCATTATCCATTAAAATAAGAGTTTGCTGATTAGATAATTTTTGATAAAATTTGCGCCATAAACTTAACTAATCTAATATTTTGACTGTAAATTCTCTCAAAACAGAGAATATATATATACTAACTTTTTATGATAACTGAAAAAATTTTTGGGAAAAAAAATCCCGTGATTGGTGTTGTTCATTTATTACCCTTACCAACTTCAGCTCGATGGGGTGGAAACCTAAAAGCAGTGATGGAAAGAGCCGAACAGGAAGCCACTGCTTTGGCGGCGGGAGGGGTTGATGGGATTATTATTGAAAATTTTTTTGATGCTCCTTTTACTAAGGATAACGTTGATCCTGCCACTATTAGCGCCATGACTTTAATTGTCGATCGAATCATGAATTTAGTTATGTTACCCATAGGGCTCAATGTTCTCAGAAACGATGCCAAAGCAGGATTAGCCATTGCCAGTTGTGTCGGGGCAAGTTTTATTAGGGTAAACGTCTATACAGGAGTAATGGCAACAGATCAAGGATTTATTGAAGGAAAAGCCCACGAAATCCAGAAATATCGCCGAGAATTAGGGGAAGATATAGCCATTTTTGCCGATGTTTTAGTGAAACACGCTAGTCCGTTAGGGAAAATAGATTTAACTACTGCCGTGAAAGATACTATAGAAAGAGGTTTAGCCGATGCGGTAATTTTATCAGGTTGGGCTACTGGTTTACCCCCTTATAAAGAAGACTTAGAATTAGCCCAAACTGTCACTAACGGTACACCTGTTTTAATTGGAAGTGGTGCAACCCCTGAGAATATAGCCGATTTGATGACTTTTGCTGACGGGGTGATTGTATCTAGTTCCCTCAAACGTCATGGTAAAATAGATGAGACGATCGATCCCACCAGAGTATCCCAATTTATGGAAGCAATGCAAACTCCTTTAATTATCAACAATAACCCTAAAAATATCTAAATTTATTCAAAAAAATAGTTCCTAGTGAGGGTTTTAACCCTTATTTCATAAATTGAGCCTAACTCCTGATATACTCAAACATGAACGAAAATCAAATCATCCCATGTTAGCAGTTGCAATTCTTGCCGCCGGAAAAGGTACTCGAATGAAATCAAAACTTCCGAAAGTTTTACACCCCCTAGGAAGTAAAAGTCTTGTAGAAAGGGCGATCGAATCTTGTAAGATAGTTAAGCCCCATCGAACTCTTGTCATTATTGGTTATGAAGGGGATAAAATCGAAAATGCCCTTAATCATCTGGAAAATGTAGAATTTGTGCAACAAACCGAACAATTAGGCACAGGTCACGCTATTATGCAATTATTACCCCATTTAAAAGATTTTACAGGAGATTTGCTCGTTTTAAATGGAGATGTTCCCCTTTTGCGTCCCGAAACCGTTGAAGAATTAGTTAACACTCATCAAAAAAACAAAAACGCTACCACATTATTAACCGCTAATTTAAAAAATCCTCAGGGTTACGGGAGAGTTTTTTGCGATGGTAATAACTTGGTGACTCAAATTGTCGAAGATAGAGACTGCAATAGCGCCCAAAAACAAAATCATCGCATCAATGCAGGAGTTTACTGTTTTAATTGGCAGTGTTTAAAGGAAGCCTTACCTCAATTAACCACGAATAATGATCAACAAGAATATTACTTAACGGAAGTGGTGGATTTTCTTAATCCAGTCATGGCTTTAGATGTTCATGATCATTCAGAGATTAGCGGAATCAACGATCGATGTCAATTAGCCGTCGCCTATGATGTTTTACAAGCAAGGGTAAAAGAAGGGTGGATGAAAGCAGGAGTCACCATGATTGATCCTGATAGTATTACGATCGATGAAACAGTGCAACTAGGAATAGATGTTACGATCGAGCCTCAAACCCATATCAGAGGCAATACAATTATTGGTGCAAACTGTAAAATTGGACCCGGATGTCTCATCGAAAATAGTATCATTGAAGATAATACCACCGTTTTATATTCTGTCATCAGTGATAGCAAAATTTCCGCTAATACTAGAATAGGTCCCTATGCGCATTTACGGGGCGGAGTAGAATTAGGAGAAAATTGTCGAGTCGGTAACTTTGTTGAAATTAAGAAAAGCTCGATCGGCAATAAAACCAATATCGCCCATTTATCCTACATTGGCGATGCAACTTTAGGCAATCAAGTCAATATCGGTGCAGGTACAATTACCGCTAACTATGATGGAGTCAAAAAACATCCTACCATCATCGGCGATCGAACAAAAACAGGCTCAAATAGTGTATTTGTTGCCCCCGTCACCATCGGAGAAGATGTCACTGTGGGGGCTGGTTCTGTAATTACCCATGATGTCCCTAATGATTCACTAGCCATCGCACGAGGGAAACAAAAAAATATTGAAGGTTGGAAAAAGCCTTAATTATTGGGAAATTAGGGGATTATCAAATTACTTTCTCCCTATTTCCCCTGCCAAATAGTATCAAAAATTTTCTATATCGATAAAGACTATGAGGCAAACCCTATTTATTCTTAATTACCTCAAATAACCATATTTCCTTACATCACATTATCGATAATTTATAAAGCTCATAACTTTTATCGGAATAAAAAATTCTTTTTGACATTTTGTTAAAATTATTATAGATGTCTTTATCCCCATAAAAAATTTTCAATTATGGCTGAATCAAATAATCCGACAAATCCTAACGATGCCATCGAACTTTATATTCAAAGAGTAACAGAATTAAGCCAATTAGGACAAAAAATTCCTACAAATCAAGACTTATTAAAAATTGCTTCAGAATTAGGTATTTCCGATGAAGAAATCCAATCAGCACAAAGACAATCTCAAGCCCATTTTATTCGCGCTCAAGGGTACTCAAATCTACGTCATTGGGATGATGCGATCGTAGAATTACAAGAGGCATTAGCTTTTAATCCTTTTAATTTACCGATGTTGCATTTACTGATAACGTGTTATTTAGGAAGATGGAAAGATAAACATAATTCTCAAGATGAAGAACAAATTAGAATCAGAGTAAAACAGTGTTTAGAAATTCAACCAGATGATCAAGAATCCTTAAATTTATTAGCTCAATTAGATAAACTAATTATTACTTATAAATATCAATTATGGGGATTAGGAGCATTAGGTTTATTAACCGTTGGTTCATTAACAGGATTTCTAATTTTAAATAATCTTTCTTTGAATTTATTCTCTAAAAATGATCAAAAAATAGATAGTATTAAAAATGAATTAGTTAATGAAATAGGAAATTTAAAAGATGAACAAATATTGTTATATAATCAGTTATTACAGGAGATAAAAGCTCAAGAAACTTTAGATACCAATAGACAATTAGAAGTAGAAATATTAAAAAAAGATTTGAAACAATTAAATGAACAATATCAAGAATTACTAAAAAAAGTTGACAATCCAAATAGCAACACTCCCTCAAATCCTTTGACGGATGATGACACAACCTCAAACGAATAAAAACCAAGTTACCATATCAGAATGAATCAAGGATTAGCTTTACATACCACCACAGGAGAATTAGGAATTGCTATTATTAATCCAGAAGGATTATATCGTTTTCAATCATGGGATTTAGGGCGAGATTTAGCTAATAATTTACAAGAAAAATTAGGGGAATTTTTACCTCCAATGCAATGGCAAGATTTAGATTTTATTGCCGTAGCAAAAGGACCGGGTAGTTTCACCAGTACTCGAATAGGTATTGTCACAGGCAAAACTATTGCTCAACAATTAGATATACCTATTTTTGGCATTTCTACCTTAGAATCTTTAGCTTGGTATCACGGAAAAAAAATCTTAAATAGTGGATTTTTCGCTGTAGAAATGAAGGCAAATACTGAAGAAATTTTCGGGGGAATTTATCAATTTATTAATGAAAAAATGTGTCTATTAAATATTTCGATCGATCAAACTTATAAAACAGAAGAATGGCAAATAATTATTAAAGATTATCAAGATAAATATGGTAATAATTTTCATCATATTATTACCCCTGATAAATTAGCTTTTACGACAAAAAGTTTATTAGAAATTGCTACTATTAAAATGACTAATAATCATGATTATAGTTTAAATAATTGGCAAAATTTAACTCCTTTTTATAACTAATGATGACAGATTATCTCATGATTTTAGTGATTAAGGAGAGAGGAATTAGGAGAACAGATTTTAATTTTTTGGCTTAACAATAAATTGAAAAACAATATAAAAAATACCAGCTAAAATTGTTAAACTAAACGCTAATTGTACGATCGATAAAACCGTTCTTAAAAGAGAAAAAGCAATCATTAAACCCAACACTCCCACAATAACTTTTCCTGCTGTGGGTAAGGTAAAAAACCAATTTTTAACAGAAGCAACTATACTGCCAAAAGTTTTAGTTTTAATGGGGGTAGAATTTAAAATTTCTGCCTCTAATTCCTCTAATTTTTTACGATTATTGTTATATTCTGAATTTGACATGAGTTTCAATAATTGCTAAAGTTGTTTATGAATATAAGGGCTAAAGCCCTCACTACGAACCTATATAAATATTTTATTATATTTTTATTATTTACGGCTAAATCTTAAAGTTTCGATCGACTGAGAAGTTAAAAATAAGCCTAAAATAATATAGGTAAAAAAGACGATTAAAGTGCTAGTTTCAAAAATACCCTTGACAAAATTTTCATAGTTTTTTAACAGAGAAAAGTTAGCAATTATTTCCCCTAATTGTCCTCCAACTAAATTACCCATACCATCTAAAATAGAGATAAAAATTACTAGGGTAAAAGTCATAATAGCTGAAAAAATTGTGCTATCGGTCAAAGAAGAAATAAACATTCCTAAAGATAAAATAGAAGCCGCCATTAAAATTAAGCCTAGATGTGCTAATAGTACAACTTGAGGATTAACAGGAGGAGTTGCTCCTTGAAATGCGATCGCCTCATAGAGTAAAATAGGCATAATCATCGTAATAAAAAAGGCTAAAACTCCCAGTAATTTACCCACAGCTACCACCCAATTAAATATAGGAGAAGTCGCTAAAAGTTCGATCGTGCCTCGTTTTCTTTCTTCTGCATATAACCCCATAGATAACACGGGTAAAATGAAAATAGTTAATGAGCCAATCACCCCAAAAAATATTTGCATGAACTCATAAACCACATCAATAGGTACTTGAGAACCCATTTGTTCTTGAGCATTTACTGATTGAATAATACCCTGTTCACTCAAGAGAATAAACACAAAAAATAGCCCCGAAATAAACCAGAAAATTCCTGCAATACTAAAAGCTAAAGGAGAAGCAAAATAACCTTGTAATTCTTTTTGTAAAATAGCTATGATATTATTGATTATTTTCATGATTTATAATTATTTATCATTCGAGAAAAATCTGTTAAGGTGATTTCTGACAATAATTATACCCGATCGATCCCCCCTAACTCCCCTTAAAAAAAGGGGGAATCATTGAGAATATTGGTATATTCTTTCTTGGAAACCTCCTAAGTACTTTAGATTTGTGAGATATTGAGGAGGTTTTAATTCATCATTTTCAATTATCCATTCTCAATTATCCATTTTCTATTTATACTTTTGTAGCACGAGTTCCTCCCATGTTTTCTCCTTCACGCACACGTTTACCACGCCAAAGGAGTTTTAAGGGTGTGCCTTTAAAGCCTAGCTGTTGACGGAATTGTTTTTCCATATAACGACGATAATTATTATCTAACCGTTTGGGATCGTTGACAAATAAAGCAATAGTAGGAGGTTTGGAGGTAACTTGTGTACCGTAATAGATGCGCCCTTGTTTTCCTTGACGTGTGGTAGGAGGAGAATGCCATTTTACGGCTTCTTCTATCACTTCATTAATTACCGCAGTACTTACTCGTTTTTTATGTCCTTCGGCGGCGTTATCCACTAAGTCTAAGATATTTTCTACTCTTTTACCTGTCATAGCTGAGACGAAAACCCTTTCTGCCCATTCCATGAAAAATAGTCGATCGTCCAGCATTTTCTGGTATTCGTAGATAGTATGGGAATCTTTTTCTACGGCATCCCATTTATTGGCAATGATAACGGCGGCGCGTCCTTCTTCGATGATTCTACCTGCTAATTTCAAATCTTGTTCGGTTACGCCGTCAATAATATCGATGACAAATAAGACGACATCAGCCCGTTTAATAGCTTTAAAGGCTCGATTGATGCCGAAAAATTCTGCTCCATAATCGACATTTTTTTTGCGTCTAATACCTGCGGTGTCGATAAGACGATAGGCTTTACCATTTCTTTCGATTACCATATCAATAGCATCTCTGGTTGTACCAGAAACAGGACTGACGATCGATCTATTTTCCCCTGTTAAAGCGTTTAAAAGGCTTGATTTACCTACATTTGGTCGTCCAATGATAGCGACTTTGATTTCTTCGGTGTCTTCTATCTCATCCATCGTGGGGAGATATTGAATTAAATCGTTTAATAGTTCTGCTGTACCATTACCATGAATGGCGGAAAGGGGATAAGGCTCACCTAAGCCTAAATTCCAAAACTCGGCGGCTTGGCTTAATCCTTGTTTTTCTGATTCGCATTTATTGACGGCTAATACTGTAGGCACATTTTGAGTGCGCAACCATGCGGCAATTTCTTCATCTCCTGCGGTTAATCCCATTTGTCCATCTACGACAAGTATGGCGGCTATGGCTTCAGCGAGGGCGGCTTGAGCTTGTTCTCGAATAAAGGGTAAAAATTCGGTATCATCATCAAAGACTAAACCACCAGTATCGACTATCTGAAATTCTCTATCTTGCCAAAATGCTGGACGATAAGTTCGATCGCGCGTTATACCCGGTTCATCATATACGATCGCATCTTGTTCACCAGATAAACGATTAACCAGAGCGGATTTACCAACATTCGGACGGCCTATTATGGCAACGATAGGGAGCATGATTTTTAAAAATTAAACATAACCTTACCATTATAGCAAATTTTTCATCATTACCTCAAAATAATAAGCTAAATAAGGTCAGTAGCTCGATCGAACCCTCCCCCATAATCCTAAAATCTCGATCACTAAAAGTGGCGCTGCGCGATCGAACTTTAATTGTCAGTCAAATCTTTAATTATTTTTTTGGCTAATCTTTCATTAATTTCTCTATGTCTTGGAATGGGCTGAGAAATTCCCGTATTAGGATTTTGAAAAATATCATGTTTTCCTCCATGACGAATCAAAATACACCCATGTTTTTCGATAATGCTGATTAAATCTTTTCGTTTCATTAAATTTCTAATAATGCCACTTTTTTAATACCCGGAATAAAGTTTTCAGAAAAATCCTTATACAAATCCTTAAGATGTTCTTCCAAATCTTCTAATGTTTCTCCTTGTGTCCAATGTTCTGGATATTCAGTTAGATAACCTAAATATTTACCATCATTTTCTTGCCAAAATGTATATTCTATTTTCATAGACTTTACCACAATTAATTTTTATGAATCATTATCATACAATTATATCAATCAGGAATGATTGATGAGAAATTTAAGCTAAGTTTCCCCTAAGTCTTAATTTTTTTTTGCTAATACGTCGCCAAAAGGCTTTGATTACTTTGAATTGATCTATGGAATGTAGAATAATGAAAGCTAAAAAAGTATAAGCTAACCAAAAATGAATACTTCTACTCAAATCAACTAAATCTTTATTTTCGGGGAACAAATCGGGGACAGTAATTCCAAAAAACCTCACATTATTACTTTTAAAAGAATTAGAGAAAAAAAAGCCACTTATGGGAATAACTAACATAAAAATATAAAGGGAAGTATGCAAAAGGAATTTTTGTATCCATTGAGGAGTATATTTAGGTAATTTTTTTGTGTATTTTTTCCACCAAACTTGTAATAAAGTTAATATTCTCCAAGTTAGTAATGCCATTGTTAAAATACCTATGGATTTATGGAAATCATAAAGAAGGTTACGCCCAAAAACTTCTCTGGGCAAACGAGACATAAAAAAACCACCAAGAAACAAAATGATGTAACAATAAAACATCCACCAATGAATTGACATTAAATTTTGATAGGCAGAATTTTTTCTGGACTTAGTAGTAGTGGGCATAATCTGAGCAATAAAACAATACTATTAATTATGGCAAATTTTTCATTATTACCTCAAAATAATAAGCTAAATAAAGTCAGTAGTTCGATCGAACCCTCCCCCATAATCCTAAAATCTCGATCACTAAAAGTGGCGCTGCTCGATCGAATGTATTGTATTCTGTCATTCCGAGCTTGTCGAGGAATCTCAACCCCTTGATTTTTGGTAAAAATGCCCAAGTCAATACTGTTCGGATAAGCCCCCCAGCCCCCAAATTTGGGGGAGTAGATTGGGTGAAAGTCCCCCAGAATTGGGGGATTTAGGGGGCAGACTCAAGAACTTGAAAGACTAACCGAACAGTATTGATGCCCAAGTACTATTTCTCTTAAATTGTGTTACTCTTGATATAGAAAAAATATTTTCACAACCACCTAAAACCATGTCAGAAATAAACAAACAGGCTGGAAAATACGATGCCGTTATCAGCACATAACCTCAAACCCCTATGTATGGTGCAGTCATGGGAGGAATTGATGGACTTAAAAACCGATTTGAGTCGGTGGAAGATGTCTCTCAAAAAGCAAGGATATTAGAAGAAGCCCTACAGTATGAAGAAGAAGGTAAAAAATTTATTATTGATGTTTTAAAAAGAGAAAATAAAGAAAATCTTATTGAAGAAATATTATTAAAAAATCACACTTATTCAGAATTTATCATCAACATAATTTTTGAACAACAACCTGCTACTATTTTAAAACTTGGTGGGATAAAAATTTGGAATAATTTTCGACGAGAAAAGAATCTTAAATTTATCCCTAATTTAAGGGATACTAATTTAAGTCATGCTAATTTAAGAAGTGCTAGTTTAAGTAATGCTAATTTAAGTAACGCTGATTTAAGTAATGCCCATTTAAGTAATGCCCATTTAAGAGATGCTCATTTAACTCGTGCTAATTTCAGTAATGCTGATTTAAGAGATGCTCATTTAACTCGTGCTAATTTAAGTGGTGCTAATTTAAGTGGTGCTAATTTAAGTAAGGCTATTTTAGAAAATGCTGATTTAAGAGGTGCTGATTTAAGAGGTGCTAATTTAAGTGGTGCTCGTTTAAACGGTGCTAATTTAGATGAAAAAACAAAAATAGATGAAAAATGGCAACAAGTCTGGGATATTCTTAATAATCCACAACAAAAAAGAGATCTAAGTAATGCTGATTTAAGAGGTGCTTGGTTATGGAATGCTAATTTAAGTGATGCTGATTTAAGTGGTGCTAATTTAAGCGGTGCTAATTTATGGGATGCAAATTTAAGTGGTGCTAATTTAAGCGGTGCTAATTTAAGTGGTGCTAGTTTATGGGGTGCTAATTTATGGAATGCTGATTTAGATCAAAATACGAAAATAGATAAAAAATGGCAACAAGTTTGGAATATTCTCAATAATCCAGAACAAAAAAGACATCTAAGTAATATTAATTTATGTGGTGCTTGGTTAACTGGTGCTTGGTTAATTGGTGCTGATTTAAGTGGTACTTGGTTAACTGATGCTAATTTAAGTGGTGCTAATTTAAGTGGTGTTGATTTAAGTGGTGCTGATTTAAAAGATGCTAATTTAAGTGGTGCTAATTTAAGTAATGCTAATTTAAGTGGTGCTTATTTAAGTCATGCTGGATTAATTGATGCTAATTTATGTGGTGCTAATTTAGAATCTGCAAATCTAAATTATGCTAAATTTCATGGTGCTTTAATTGATGCTAAAACAATTATCAATAACAAATATAAAAAACGAGTTCTTAAAGTTTGTATTTTTAAAGAGACAGAACAATCATCAAACTAGCAATATAATGGAATTTAAGAGATCAAATTAACATAAATTATGACTATGGTTGGTCAAAAAAAACAACCCGACAAACACGATGCCGTCATTACCAATAATCCCCATCAAAAATTAATCGAATCCCTTGACTTGAAATTAAGGGCAAGGTATCCCTTACTTTACATCGTGGCGGTGGAAGAAGAACCCGTCGAACAAATTTTAGTGCAAGTAGCGAATCAATCTCATCCTTCCAGAGAATTATTAATGTGGGATATTGTTAACGGTTGGGATGATGGCGGTAAAGATAAAAACTCCCTCATGGGTGCATTAATGCGCATCAGTCAAACCGATACTAATAAGCCTTGTATATTCGTAATCAGAGATATTAACTTTGTCCTCAAAAACCCTGAAACCGAACGTAACGCTCCCATCATTCGAGCTTTCAAAAACCTTGTCAAAGAATTAAAATATCGCCGTCAAACTATTATTATTACCGGACATACTGCCGTTGTACCCACTGATTTATCGGAAGAAATGACGGTGATTGATTTCCCCTTACCCGATACTAGGGAAATAGATTACTTAATTAAAGATTTGGTAGTACCAGAAAAACTCAACTTAACGGAATTAGGCAAAGAGCAACTTTTAAAAGCCTTTTTAGGATTAAGTCGTACCCGTATTCGCTTAGTTTTAGCCTCCGCCTTAGCAAGTAAGCAACAGGTAAACGAGAGCGATATTGCCTTAGTTTTAGAAGAAAAGAAACAAATTATAAGACAAACAGGAATCTTAGAATTTTATTCCTCCCATGAATCATTAAAAAATGTGGGGGGATTGGATAAACTCAAACAGTGGCTACAAATCAAGAAAAATACCTTTACAGAAAAAGCCCGTCAATACGGTATTCCTAACCCTAAAGGATTATTATTAGTAGGCATTCAAGGTACAGGTAAATCATTATCCGCTAAAACGATCGCCAATGAATGGCGTTTACCCCTGTTAAGGCTGGATGTCGGACAATTATTTGGAGGCATTGTGGGAGAGAGTGAAAGTAAAACCCGACAAATGATTCAACTAGCAGAAGCTATGTCGCCTTGTGTTTTGTGGATGGATGAAATTGATAAAGCCTTTGGCAATATTTCAGGGGGAAGCGATGGAGACTCAGGCACATCTCGCCGTGTGTTTGGTAGTTTGATTACTTGGATGCAGGAAAAAACTAGCCCTGTGTTTATCGTTGCCACCGCTAATAATGTGGAAATTTTACCTGCGGAATTATTAAGAAAAGGGCGTTTTGATGAAATTTTCTTCTTGAATTTACCTAACCATCGAGAAAGACAAGAGATTTTCAAGGTGCATTTACAAAAATTACGCCCCCATCGTCTCAGGGAATTTGAGTTATCGATGTTAGCGGATGCTAGTGAAAACTTTAGTGGTGCGGAAATTGAACAAAGCATCATTGATGGTATGAGTTTTGCATTTGCGGATGTCAGTCAGGGTAATAGTCGAGATTTTACCACTGATGATATATTAAGAGCCTGTGGTGATACAGTACCCTTAGCTAAGGTAGCGATGAGACAAATTGAGGAGTTAAAATTGTGGGCAGTTAAAACAGGAGCTAAAACCGCTTCCCAAGATTTAGAATTAGAGAGGGGGAGCAGGTCAAACTTGCAGAACAAAAAAACTACTTGACTAAGAAATATAGGTAGGTTACATTAAATTAATCATAATCCTTTTTTTTTGACAATGACACCAGAACAACAAGCAGAAATAAATTTATATCTTCAAGGTATTGCTCGTATTCTTTATCAAGAATGTGATCCCTCTCAACTAGATAATTTAGCAGTTATCGAAGAAACTGTTAGACAACAAACTCTTGAATATATTACCCCACAAATAGGATTTTTTTTATCCAAAAAATCACCGAAACTCAATCAGGACGACTCAGATACATCAGAAGTATTCTAGGTAAATTACCCATAACAGAAAAACAAGCTATCAGATTAAATTTAAACACAAATCAACGAATTAGTCCTTATTTAGAAAAATGTTGTGTCAGAGCTAGTGCCAATGTTTCTTATGAAAATGCGGCTCGGGATGTGGAATATTATACGGGGATGAAAATATCTGGGAGAACCCAACAACGAATTATACATCGTTATCAATTTCCAGAAATAGCTACGGAAGAACAAATCGAAGAAATTAGTCTCGATGGTGGCAAGGTAAGATTAAGAACAGAAGAAAAAGGAGAAAGTTGTGTTTGGCGCGACTATAAAGCGATTTGTGTTAATCAACAAGAAAGAAAAGCGTGGTTTGCACAAAATGAAGAATTAATCCATTGGGTGAATCAACAAAAACTATCAGAACCGTTAACCTGTTTGGGGGATGGACATTCTGGAATTTGGAACATCATTAAACAATTAAATCCAGATGGTGAAAAAAGGGAAATATACTCATCAAGGTTATAATCTGATGTTGCAAAATGTACAGTTGCCTTTTGCCTACTTGCCTTTTGCCTACCTTCACCAAACTCAAGTTATACCCTCGCCAAGTATACTTGATTGGTATCATTTGATGGAAAATTTAAACAAAGTTGGGGGGAGTAAAAAAAGATTAAAAGAAGCGGAAAATTTACTTTGGAGAGGAAAAGTAGATGAAACAATCACACTAATATCTGGGATGAAGAAAAAACAGGCAGAAAATTTCTGTAATTATCTCAAGACTCACCGACATCGTATCATCAATTACGGCTATTATCAGGAAGAACAAATTTGTTCCATTGGTTCTGGGGCAGTGGAGTCAACGGTAAAACAAATAGATCGGCGACTCAAAATTTCTGGTGCACAATGGAATAAAGAAAATGTCTCTCAAGTACTCAAACATAGATGTGCATATCTCAATAATTGTCTTTAAGCACTCAATAGTACTTTTGTTTCGCAGAACTGACCTGCTCCCTAGAGAGGGAGTTAGAAACTTATCGCCAACAAAAAGGGATTCGCACAAATCAATATCTCGATGTTGATCCTCCCCAGAGTTAAAATGTTAAAATCGAATTACTATCGAGTTTTTCTTAAACTGTCATTCCGAGCCTGTCGAGGAATCTGAAAACCCTTGATTTTTGGTACAAATGCCTAAGTCAAATCAGTTTTATTATTCTCCTGCTTGTTCAATGGCACAATCTATAAGACTTTGACTTAAATAAATATGAGATTTTTTCATGTTATCGATACAGTTACGGATAGAAATATTATATCCTTTCTGTTTAGCTTTCAGAAGTATGCCGATCGAACCCGTAAGAGAAAGTCCATTAAGTCTTGCTATTCTTCTGCCTATGGCTTCATCAATGCAAACTGTCGTAATTTTTTTATCTAAGGCGAGTTGAATTACGGAAGCCTCGCCCAAATCTAAGGAATTTAATAAAAAGGGTGAAATCTGGAGAGGTGACGATTGTTTTTGTAAGTAAGTATCATTATCAAATGCAGAAATAGCAAAACCAATTTTACCCCCTGCTAATATTTCTTGACAGACTTCATAGGGTACTAAGACTTGTTGATAAAGATAACTCAAAATTTCTAAATCTCCCAATGCAGAAACTAGAGCTATTATGGGAGAAGTATTGATAACAATAGTGTTAGGCATTGGCTAAATCTGATAATAATTCGTCTGAAGTTAAGTCAATCATTGGTACACCATAATCAGCTAGTTTGAGTAGAAATGTTACTCTATCAACTCCCAATAATATTCCCGCCATTCCTGATGAGATTCGTTTCATTTCAAATAGTTTTACTACCATTGCCCATTTTGCTTCTTGTTCAAATTCTTGAGGTGTTTGATTTAAAGCGTCGGGAAAAGTTGCGGGATATTCGATCGTTATTTGTGCCATCTGTCTTTAAATTTGATGTTTTTCACTCTATTTTACTCCTCATACTACCTATTTAAAATAATCTCAACCAAAAATGAAAGCAGAATTTACAACAAAAATTGTAATGAAATAGTTAAACACATTTTTTTAAAATATGAAAATTTTTGGCTACTTTAAATTGAAAAAAGAATTAAATCTTACTTCTGATTGCCTCAATAAAAAGTATGACTTTCAAATCAGTCAATATAAGGGAAATATATTAACACCCATTTTAATTGAAAACTTTAAAACTAACAAAAACTATTTACATACAAAATTACTACCTCCAAAAAACGAATTTGATATTTATGATAAAACGTTAGATTGGGGAACTCCATCTATCTGGCCAATAGGAGATAGTGGTGTTTCAACTCTAAAAATTGAACTTAATATTGATGATGACTTTTCCAACGACAAAAAGTTAAAGTTGCAACAAGAAATAAACAATTGGATAAATCGATTTCAAGAGAATTTATTCGCTTACGACTATAATATAGACTCACCTAATTTAACAGTCAATACATCGATAGCTTCAAATTTTAAGTTCTTTACATTTAATAATAATAAATGTTTTAATGAATACTTTGAAAATACTAATGTGTTAATTAACCTGCATCCATCAAATGCTTTGACAGAAAGTGAATTTAGAGATGTGATAAATGTAACTTCTTTAAATAAAAAATTAATACTTGAGTATCAATTGTTAAAAAATGCAAATACTGAATTAATAAATAACAATTATAGAAAATCAGTATTAGATAGTGCGACAGCCCTAGAAGTTTCTATAACAAATGCAATTAGAAGAGATTTAGAAGTTAATGAGGAAATATTACCTCATATTCTAAAGAAATATAATGGATTAAGACAAAAGCGAGAGCTTTTAAAATTAACGAATAATACTCTTCCATCACCATCACCATCATTAGATTACGAAAACGGAATTGAAAATTTAAGAAATAATGCTATTCATTCGGGAAAAATACCTACAGAGATAGAAGCGAGTAATGCTTATAGAATAGCAAAAGAAGCAATAAATAGTTTAACAATTAACAAGTATGAATAAAAATATATTGCAGTACAGACAATTAGCTTCTCATACGATTTATTGAAAATAACTTATCAATCAAGGCTAAAAACTAATTTGTTTGTACTTATTTTTTGAACACTGCCCCTCATGACACGAACCCTATGTTTCCACCTAGTAAATAAATTATTTATCGAATTATGTCACATTTTACTACTATCAAAGTTCAAATTAAAAACGGCGAGATTTTACATAAAACCTTACAAGAGTTGGGTTATACCGTTGAAACGAATACCAACGTCAGAGGCTATCAAGGCATAAAAACCAAAGCAGAATACGTTATTCGCCAAAACAACGGCTATGATTTAGGCTTCCGCCGTCAAGGAGATAATTATGAGTTAGTAGCGGACTTTTGGGGTGCTAAAATTGATCAAACTAAGTTTATTAATGACATTTCTCAGAAATATGCCCATTATACTTTAATGGAGGAGGTAGAAAAACAAGGTTTCAATATCGAGGAGGAGGAAACTTTAGAAGACGGCACTTTAAGGGTTGTTGTCGGTAGGTGGGTTTAACAGGATTTTATAAAATATTTTCGTTGAAAATCAAATTCTCATATAATTCTAATTAAAGAGAAGTAAAACACAAACCCCATGTCAGAAAATAAACAACCCAGCAAATACGATGCGGTTATCGGCACACAATCTCAATCCCCTATGTATGGTGCAGTCATGGGGGGAATTGATGGACTTAAAAACCGATTTAAGTCAGTGGAAGATGCCTCTCAAAAAGCAAGGATATTAGAAGAAGCCCTACAGTATGAAGAAGAAGGAAAACAATTTATTATTGATGTTTTTAAAAGTGAAAATAAAGAAAATCTTATTGAAGAAATATTATTAAAAAATCATACTTATTCAGAGCTTATTATCAACATAATTTTTGAACAACAACCTGCCACTATTTTAAAAGTTGGTGGGATAAAAATTTGGAATCACTTTCGAGCCAACAATATTAATTTTATCCCTAATTTAAGCAGTGCTGATTTAAGAGGTGCTGATTTAAGAGGTGCTAATTTAAGAGATGCTGATTTAAGACATACTAATTTAAGTGATGCTGATTTAAGGGGTGCTGATTTAAGAAATGCTAATTTAAGCATTATTCATTTAAGGGGTATTAATTTTAGCCGTGCTAAATTACACAATAAGGATTTAAGTGATATTGATCTATCTTTGGCTAGAGTAAGAAGTGCTGATCTAAGCAGTGCTAATTTAATAGGTGTTGATTTAAGGGGTGCTGATTTAAGCTGTGTTAATTTAAGAGATGCGGATTTAAGCTATGCTAATTTAAGAGATGCGGATTTAAGTGGTGTTGATTTATTTTTCGCCCGATTAAGAAAGACTGATTTAAGTAATGTTGATTTGAGAGGGGCGGATTTAAGCTGTTCTATGTTAACAGATGCAGATTTAAGCTATGCTAATTTAAGAAATACTGATTTAAGAGGTGCTTGTTTCAGTGGTGTTAATTTAAGTGGTGTTGATTTAAGTGGTGTTGATTTAAGTGGTCTTAATTTAAGTGATGTTAATTTAGATAAAAATACGAAAATAGATAAAAAATGGCAACTGGTTTGGAATATTCTCAATAATCCTCAACAGACAAAAGATTTAAAAGGGGCAGATTTAAGTGATGCAGATTTAGGTGATGCAGATTTAAGAAATGCAGATTTAAGAAATGCAGATTTAAGAAATGCTGATTTAGGTAATGCTGATTTAAGGGGTGCTGATTTAAGAGGTGTTAATTTAAGTGATGTTAAGTTATGTGTAGATACACGGATAGATGAAAAATGGCAACTGGTTTGGGATATTGTCAATAATCCTCAACAGACAAGAGATTTAAAAGGAGCAGATTTAAGTGGTGCTAATTTAAGTAATCTTAATTTAAACGGTGCTGATTTAACTGAGGTTGATTTAAGGGATGCTAATTTAAGTAATGCCGATTTAAGTTCTGCTAATTTATGTGGTGCTAATTTAGAATCAACAAATCTAAATTATGCTAAATTTCATGGTGCTTTAATTGATGCTAAAACAATTATCAATAACAAATATAAAAAACGAATTCTTAAAGTTTGTATTTTTAAAGATACAGAGCAATCATCAAACTAGCAATATAATGGAATTTAAGAGATAAAATTAAGATCAATTATGACCATATCAACAGATCAAACATACGAAACTTATCCCAAGCCTACCCTAGAAGAATTAGAAAATGCTGAATTAATTATAGCTGAAGCCTTGCAAGTACTTGAATTAGAGCCGAAAAAAACAGCTCAACAAATTTGGAGAGAATTTGAAGAAGTAAGGGAGAAAATTATCAGGCAATATAACAATATTAGATGCGATCGAACATAACCTTTATACTGAACTACTAAGAAAAAATTGGTTCGTCAAAATCGTCACTAATAGCAATAATATCTTTATCACTGCCAAATAATGGAGGACGTTTTTTAACTTGTTTTATTGAGCTTAATTTAACAATAGGTTGATGATTCTTCGTAATAATAATATCTTTCCCTTTAGCGACTATTTCCAGTAATTGGTTAATGTGCAATACGGCTTGATCTATTTCAATAGTTTCCATTTTTTTCTATTATATTATAGGACTTACATATTTGTACTAAAAATCAAGATTTAGGAGATTGCTGATATGCCTCGCAATGACAGAATATCAACAGTATTGTTTTAGATATATTCATCATAGCTAACTTTTTCTAACACGACAAGGAGGTATAATTAAGAGTGTCTAAAAGTAAAAACAAAATGATTTATGGCAGAATATCAACGGATAGAGTATCAAATCGGCAAAGATGGTAAAATCACAGAAAGGGTAATTGATGCCAGTGGTAATAGTTGTTTGCAACCCACCCAAGCATTAGAGGAGGCATTAGGAGAAATCGAATCAAGGGAATTACTCCCCGAATATTACGAAGGAGAAGAAATCTTAACTACCGATAATATTCAACGATCGAACTCTGTTAATAATTAGTTTTTATCTGCTAATATTAAAGTATTAATTGTCAAAAATTTTCATAGTCTTCTAAGGGTAAATATAACAAATAATGGATTTTTCTGATATTTTAACAGGCATTGTTTTTTGGTTAATAATTAGTATATTTTTCTTAATAACTTTTGGTTCGTCATCTGGGAAAAATGAGAATAAATTTAACCTTGCAAAAAAATCTCCATCTCATACTTTAAAAGAGAATAATTTTAATGATTTAAACAATAATGATAACAGAGAAGAAATAATTAGTTTGCAAAAACAATGTCAACGATTACGAGAAGAATTAGAAGCTCAATCGAACCTGTTAAAAAGTGATTTTCGGAGTGAGGTTTTTGAACAATTACAGACTTTATTAACTAACTATCCTACTGCCCGTGAAATGGCAAAAATCAAACCAGATTTACCCGCAAAAAATTTAATCTCTTTATTTACATCCCTAGAAAACTTGTTGGAAAATTGGGGTTATGAAACCATCGGTAAACCTTGGGAGGAAGTTAATTATAATCCTCAAATTCATCAAGCCGATAGTGATGATATTGAAGTGGGAGAATCGGTTTATATTCGTTTTGTAGGTTATCGTGACGGCGATAATATTCTTTATCCTGCCAAAGTAAGTCTCAATCTTCCCCCCAATTTACAAGGTTAATTTACTTTTATTTAATGATGAATAAATTAGCGAATTAGCGACAAATTACTATTAAAATAATTTAGGTAGAGGTTATAGAAAATGGAAGCAACAAAACTCAAAGGAATTGTTAATCAGAAAGGACAATTAATTATAGAAGAAAGTATTAATCTTAGTCCGGGAGAAGTGGAAATTGTTATCTTAAAAATAGATAATTTAAACAACACAAAAATTAGCATTAAATCTCCACCTATTAAACATCGTAGTCAAACTTTTAAAGACTTATTAGAAAATCAATCTCCCACAGATGAGAATTTTAATGTTGATGGTAAAAAATGGGATTATTTAAAAGATAAACATAATTTATGAAAGTTCTGATTGATACCAATATTGTTTTAGATTTAGCCTTAATTAGATTGCCTTTTTATGAAGAAGCAGACGAAATCTTTTATTTAATTGAACAAGGAAAAATAGAAGGTTTTATTAGTGCTACTACCTTAACTGATATTTATTATATCCTTCGTAAACAAAAAGGAAAAGAGTGGACATTTCAATTTTTAAAACGATTAACTAATCTTTGTAAAATTAATCCTATCAACGAAATTATTATTATTGAAGCACTAAATAATAGCTATAAAGATTTTGAAGATGATATTCAATATTATTCTGCTATTATTAATAATCTGGATGTAATTGTTACTCGAAATATTAAAGATTTTCCTAACAATAATTTACCTATTTTAACACCCTCTCAATTAATTATTATTAATAATTCTTAATTCCTCATTCCTCATCATTTATGACTACTATAGCGATCGATTTTGGCACAAGTAACACTGTCGTTAGTATTATCGAACCCGATACCAAAGAAGCAAAATCCCTCCGTTTTGAGAAGATGTCTAAGGTATTTCGGATGAAACTTAATAACGACTCAGTGTCAGAAATCCCTGTCATACCTAGCTTAGTCTTTATCAAAGAAGGACATGAGTTTATATTAGGAGAACAAGTACGCACTCGTCGGTTAGGATGTAGTAAGCCTGAACGGTTTTTTAAAGCCTTTAAAAGAGATTTAGCCGCCGAATTTCGCTCTCCTGCGAGGATAATAGAGGGGAAAGAATACCCCAGTGAAGCAGTAGCAAAAATATTTTTACAAGAAATTTGGCAACAACTAAAATTACAGCATTTAAACCCCTCTCAAGCAATATTTACCGTGCCAGTGGGAGGTTTTGAAAGTTACTCGAATTGGTGTCGTGAGGTAGCTACAGCATTAGGTATTGAAAAAGTGCAGTTAGTGGATGAATCCACCGCCGCCGCCTTTGGTTATGCTGTGAAAAAGCCTAATACTTTAGTTTTAGTTGTGGACTTTGGAGGAGGTACATTAGATCTTAGTTTAGTGCGTACGATCGCATCTTCTTCTCAATTCAAGGAATTAAAAGGGGAGGTAATTGCTAAAACTCAAGCCTATGTGGGCGGTGAAGATATTGATATTTGGTTGATAGAAGATTATTTGAAAAAACAAGGCATTGCTAAAAAGGATTTAAGTAACGTAGCTTGGCAAAATTTATTAGAAATAGCTGAACGTATTAAGATTAAACTATCTCAGACTAAGGAAGCAAAGGAAAGTTGGTTAGATGAAGATACCTTTATTGCCTATGATATAGTGTTCGATCGACAACAACTAACAGAAATCTTAGAAACTCAACAATTATTACCTCAATTACGAAATTGTCTCGATGAAGTTATTGAGATGTCAATAGGTAAGGGCATCAATAAAAAACAGATTGAAAAAGTAGTTTTAGTCGGCGGTAGTTGTTTAATTGCCCCCGTAAGAGAATTAATTACTTCTTATTTTGGCAGGGAAAAAGTGTTGATAAATAAGCCTTTTGAAGCTGTTTGTCATGGTGCTTTAACCCTTAATTCATTAGAAACCATTGATGATCATTTATATCATAGCTACGCCCTTCGCACATGGAATCCTTTAACCCAAGAATATGTCTATAATCCTTTATTTCGATCGGGCTTACAATATCCTTGTGAGTTAGAATACCCCTTAATTTTACAATGTGCTAATAACGGACAAGATGCCATTTATTTGGATATTGGGCAAGTCGTAGAAATGGGCAAAGCTGAACTTAGTTACGATAATACAGGAAAAAATGACCAGTGGTATAGTAAAATCTCAAAATACCTATAAATCTCTCACCTATGAATTAGATTGGCAAGGAAACATTATTAAGTCTGCCTGTATTGCTCAATTAAATCCCCTTGGCACTGTGGGAAAAGATCGTCTAAAAATACATCTCGAAATAGATGATAACCGAATGTTGTTAGTTACTGTTACAGATATTCTGACTCAACAAGTATTAGTCTATAAGAGATCGATCGTACATCTATATTAACTAAGGGCTAAACAAATATTTATTTTTTGTAATTATCAAATAGCCTCACGATTTAAAGGTATCATCGCCCAAGTGACATAAGTGCCGATGGGACTCCATAAAAGATATGGTATGAGTAGATATAGTGCTGATTTATTGGCAAAAAACACTAATCCTGCCAAGATTAAACCTAGAAAAAAGCCTCCTCCGCCAATGAATACCCCAACCAATAAACTGCGAAAAGCACACATTACCCTCGTATAACCTAAAATCGCTATTTCCAAAGCAAGATATAGAGTCATTAAAACGATTTTTTTGTCCATGTTTATATCCGTATCCCAAATGATACTGGCAGATAAAATTAGACAGACAAAAATGAAAATCCAGATAAAGGGTATAGCAAATTCAAAGGTTAACCATGAAGGGCGTTTTAACCGCAAAAACCACCGAAAATCATCGGTTGGAATACGATTAACCAAGAAACTCACTAAAAATGCGATCGAACCAATTACTAACCAAGAAGGAATCATCATTAAGAATGAAGAATGAAGAATGAAGAATGAAGAATGAAGAATGAAGAATGAAGAATGAAGAATGAAGAATGAAGAATGAAGAATGAAGAATGAAGAATGAAGAATGAAGAATGAAGAATGATTTTCAAAAATTAAACATAACCTTACGACTATAGCATTTTTTCTGAGAAGGCTTTGCGAACTTTGAGGAAAAACCTAGGAATACTTTTATTTCTTTGCGTCTTTGCGTCTTTGCGTGAGAAAAAAATCAGTAAGTTAATGTTTTAGAAGTTAAATTACTTATACTGTTAATTTTACAGACTGAATCAACATGACATCGAATCAAACCTCAGAAAAACTTAATTTAACGACAAAATTAGCCTTTGGTGCAGGGGATATAGGACCGGCTTTTACTGCTAATATATTAGTATTCTTCTTGATGCCTTTTTTTACTAATGTAGCAGGTATAAGCCCTGCCATTGCGGGAAGTATTTTATTTGTAGGCAAGATTGCGGATGCTATCAATGATCCTATTATCGGGGTTTTTAGCGATCGAACTCAAACAAAATGGGGGAGGCGTATTCCTTGGATGATATTTGCGGCGATACCCTTTGGATTGACGTTTTTTTTACAGTGGATAGTGCCTAAATTTAGTGAAGATATTTCTTTAAATAATAATCTTTTATTTCTCTATTATATGATGATAGGGATTGTGTTTAATGTCTTTTATACGGCGGTAAATTTGCCTTATCAAGCCTTAACTCCAGAGTTAACTCAAGACTATAATGAGCGCACAAATTTAAACAGTTTTCGGTTTAGTTTTTCCATCGGTGCAAGTATTGTTTCTCTGATTTTAGCAGGGGCAATTTTTCAAGTTTATCAAGGCAATAATCAAGAAAAATATTTAATTTTAGGAATAATTTCTACTATTTTTTCGACTTTACCATTATTTTGGTGTCCTTTGATTATTAAAGAAAGAGGTTATGAACCTTTATTAAATAAAAATCAACGTAAAATAACTGCTTATATTTTTATTTCGATCGCCACAATATCAATTATTTATGGTTTAGTGAATCTTATTAATAATAGTTCAGGAGAAGATATATTTAACGCAATAATAGCGTTATTAATTGGTTTATTTATGGGTATCATGGCATGGAGTTTAATAATTGCGAAAACTGAGCCTCATTTATTGCAACCCCATTTAGGAAAAAGTGAAGAAAATACCGAGAATAATTTTACTTATATTCAACAGTTAAAAATCGTTTTTCAAAATCGTCCTTTTCTCTACGTCGTTGGTATTTATTTATGTTCATGGTTAGCCGTACAATTAACCGCATCTATTTTGATTTATTTTGTGGTAAATTGGATGGGATTACCTGATGCTGAGTTTCCCAGAGTTGCGATCGCAGTGCAAGGAACGGCATTAATCATGTTATTTGTTTGGCAAAAAATTAGTAATATATTAGATAAAAAAATCGTTTATTTTCTTGGTTCAACTATTTGGATAATTGCTCAAATTGGCTTATTTTTAGTACAACCGGGACAAACATTTTTATTATATGCTTTAGCAATGTTAGCAGGTTGTGGAGTCTCAGTAGCTTATTTAATTCCTTGGTCAATGATACCAGATGTTATTGATTTAGATGAACTGAATACAGGAGAAAGACGAGAAGGAATTTTTTATGGTTTTATGGTACTTTTACAAAAATTTGGTTTAGCTTTTGGACTATTTTTAGTAGGTATTGCTTTAGAGGCATCAGGATTTATAAAACCCATAGAAGGGCAACCAATTCCCGTGCAACCAGAAAGTGCATTATGGGCAATTCGTCTAGTAGTTGCACCGTTACCCGCCGTTGTTTTATTTGCAGGAATAATCCTAGCTTATTTTTATCCTATTACGAGAGAATATCATAGTAACATTCGTTTACAATTACAAGAAAGAAAAAACAATTAACAATTAACAAATTTTCCCTAACCCCCTAATTGCCTAACACCCTATCACCCTATCCATGATCTCTGGGGTTGTCGTTATTGCCATCTATAATGATATTCTGAGGATTCAAAGAGGAAATATTGCCCCGATTATTGGCATAGGGTAAAGGTTTATTGACGATAAGCGCTTGTAAATTTTCTTGAAAAATGCTTAAAGGTTGTTCTCCAATGGTAGATGCGATCGCGCTTCCTTGATTGTTAAGAAAAATAAAATGAGGAATACCATCTACGCCATAGTTGAGAACTTCGGGCAACCATTTACTATTATCAACATTGAGCATGACGAAATTAACATCTTGTTGGTACTCTTGTTTTAAAGTAGCTAAATCTCCTGCCATTGCTTGACAACTGGTACACCAATTAGCATAAAATTCCACAAGGGAAGGTTTACCGTTATTCACGGCGACTTCTAAAGGAGTTGCTTGTTGTGCCTGAGATTCTAAGGATTCAGCATTAACCGTAGTGTGAGAGCTTAAAGCTAGTAAGACACCCAGAGTTACAGCAATTAAGGCAATGACAATATTGCGGATTCGATTAAGAGGATTGATATTATTTTCTGACATGATTTGATGAATAATAAACGCATAAAGTAACCATTATAACCATCTCAAAATCTGCTTTGGAATGAAGATTTAACAAAATAGAAAAATTTGTTTCAGATTGCTTCGTTACCTCGATAGGGATAATCTCTATAAATTAAACTGGGTAATTAATTCTCAATTTTCAATTTTCAATTCTCCATTCTCCATTCCCCTTAATTGTGATGAATGATACTAAAAAAAAACTAAATTAATAGTGATAATGTACCAGAAAATTAATTTAGAGTGAAAAATGTTACCCCTGATAGAAGGATTTTTAAATGGTATTAGTATCGGGTCGGTGTTGTTAATTGCTGCGCTAGGATTAGCTATTGTCTTTGGTTTAATGGGTGTGATTAACTTAGCGCATGGTGAATTGATGATGTTGGGTGCTTATACAACTTTTGTGGTGCAAAATATTTTTAAGGCTTTCGGTGATCCTTGGTTTAATTTTTATATTATTGTCGCTATTCCCGTGGCTTTTGTGGTGGCGGCGATCGCAGGGATAATTTTAGAACGGGGTGTAATTCGTTTTCTTTACGGGCGACCACTAGAAACCCTGTTGGCAACTTGGGGGGTTAGTCTCATTCTACGGCAATTAGTACGCAGTGTAAACTGGTCAATGACTATCGGAATTATAGTATTTTCCCTCCTATTTTTTGGCGGAATGTGGTTTTTATCCCGTCAGGGAAATTGGGAACAAATTCGCCCTAAATTTATTGCCATTACTTTACCTTTAGCTAGTGCGATCGCAATTATTACGGGAATTTTAATAAATAACTCCAAAAATCAAGCCTTAACAAAAGCGTGGTTTAGTGCGAGAAATGTAGATGTAACTGCTCCAGCGTGGTTAAGAGGTGGCATCCCGTTGGGTGCATTTCAATTTCCTATGGCAAGGGTTTTTATTATCATCCTCACAATACTATGTATCGCAGGAGTCTATTGGTTTTTAAACGGCTCAGATTGGGGTTTAAAAATACGAGCTGTCACCCAAAATCGTACCATGAGTTCTTGTTTAGGGATTCCCACGGCAACCGTTGATGCACTTACCTTTGCCCTTGGTTCGGGGTTAGCAGGTATTGCTGGAGTAGCTATTAGCTTACTAGGTTCAGTCGGTCCTAACACTGGTCAAAACTACATTGTAGATGCTTTTATGGTGGTAGTGGTAGGAGGTGTGGGTAATCTACTGGGTACTATTATTGCGGCACTTTCGATCGGCATCGTATCTTATATCGTAGGTTCTGGTAGTCTGTCTTTAATGTTGATGTCGGGGGATTCTGGGGGTACGTTGTTAGAAATTATCAACTTTTTTGCCAATACCAGTATGGCGAAAGTTTTGGTTTTTGTCTTAATTATTACCTTTTTACAAATTAAACCTTCGGGCATATTCCCTCAGAAGGGGCGTATGGCTGAATTGTAAGAGTTAAGGTGTTAGGGAATTAGGGAATTAGGGAATTAGGGAATTAGGGAGTTGGGGAGTTGGGGAGTTGTTAATTGTTAATTTTTCACCATAATAAAAAGTGTTGTTGATAGCGGTTATCGTTGAAAAGATGATACTGGAGATTAAGTTTATTATTTGTGTCTAATTTCTCTAATATTTGTTCATGGGAATAACTGATTTTTTTGGCTATTTGTTTTGTTTGCCAGAGATGATAATAAATTAAAGAATCAGAGGTTAAATATTCTAGTTGATGATATTGATTCTGCATTTTAATTATACCTTCACCTAATGGTAAATAGTTCGATCGATCTTGATTTTCTTGTAACCATAAAATGAGAGCATAAGCTAAGGTAAAATCGGTACTATTTTCCTTTAAAAAACTTTTTCGATAACTAAGACAATGTAATAATAATTGTTCTAATTCTTGAGTATTTTTATGGGCAAAACTATATTTTATTCCCCCTAAACTGCGATATAAATACCATGCTTTTATATCTTCAATTTCCGCTAATGGACTTTGGGTAGTTCGATCGTCAGGATAATTCCAAAAAATCCCTAAAACTCGATCGACCAAATCACAATTAATATAAGGTAAGACTCTATTTTTAAATTCTGTATCCCCTGCGCCTCGAAATTTCTCATCATAAAAACCAAAACGACTATGCAAATTACGACGATATAAACCCCCCACATAGGTTAAATAGCAAGTATCAAGATAAACTAAATTCTGACTAAATCCACGGCGGTTATACGTCATCAAGTCTTTAATCCAATTTCCCTTCTCATCCACTTCCGTTACTAAACTATGCCCCACAACCCAATCTAAATCAGGATTTCGATCGAGCTTATGTGCTAAAATTTCTAAAGCATCCATAGTCATCATCTCATCTACCCCAAGAAAAGTGATGTACGGAGATTGAGAGAGTAAAATACCACGATTCCAAGCGCTTTGAATAGTTTCCCTTGCTTCACTTCTGACGTAAACTATCGGTATATTCAGATGAGGTAAAAGTTGTTGAAAAACTTGATATTCCTGTTGTGGTGAGCCACTATCAATTAAAATAACTTCAGCGTCTTGTTTTTGGAAGATCGTGTGTTGAGCTAAAATTGACAAAAAACACTCCAGTTTACTTTCTGCATTGTACAACGAAACGATCACCGAAACTCGATAATTTTTTTGCTCACGATAATCCTTAATAAATTCGTAGGATTTTTCCTGATAGTTAAGTAAATTTTGGTAATTATTTAATAGATATTCATAAACTAATTGTGGAGAATTTTGAGAGGGAGAATAAAGTAGATTTAATAACGATGCTTCTTCTTGAAAATTATGATTAACTAAAATTTGACTAACATTTTCTAACTGATTAAATCTATCTTCATTAAGAAGACGAATAATTCTGAGGTGATAAGTAGCAGATAATAGCTGATTTCCCCTAATATTTTCTAATCTTGCTATCTCTTGCCAAATTTTCAGACGATTTATATAATATCCTGTTTTAAATTTATTAATATTTTCAGTATCAGTTTTAAGAGGATGACTTAAATTTTTTAATTGTTGAATTTTATCATCAATTTCCTTAGCTGAATTTTCCGTTAAACTCTCGATTATTTTCCACTTAGAGGCAAAAAAGAGACTTTTAATTAATTGATTAGTAACAATATTTTTTCTATTATTTACTTGCTTTTTTATTTGACTTATTTGCTTTTTTCCTAGATTAACTATAGGATTAACTATTTTTTTAGTAATTTGAATAAATTGTGGTTTACCCCAATATTGTTTTTTATGAGCATAATTAATTAATTCTTGATACCATTGATTTGTTTTTTCTCTTATTTCTTGATCATAATTACTACATTGATTATAAATATCTTTAATTGTTAATTCTCTTGGTATCAATTCTGGAGAAATAAGAGATATTTTTGCTTCTAAATTCAAACGATATTCTTGATAATTGCTGAGAAGTTCGATAATTTCAGGTAAGGATGAATAAAAATTATTTATATCTAATTTGATAAAAGGTATCTGAGGAAAATTATCTTCTAAAAAACGGCATACTCCAGCTTTTTCACTGATAATAGTTGGGCAACCTGCAAATAATGATTCTAAAGCAACTAAATTTAAGGTATCAAATCGAGAGGGTAAAATTGTTACGGCATTGAGATTAAATTTTTCTTGTAATGCGTAGCGATTAACAGGAGGTAATATATTTATTTGACTAAAACGTAAGGCTAACATTTCTTGTAAATAAAATTCTCCTGTTTTGCCATCTAAGGTTTCGGGATTACCGCCAATTATATTGACTTCACTATAGAGATTTTTTGATAAAAAACTAACTAAATTAACAAAAATATCGACTCCTTTCCCTTTTTCTTTTCTACCAATAAAGTTTAAACTAGGTTTTGAATCTGATGGAATATAATTAATATTGGGAGTTAAATTAAGAAAGGAGAAAGGATGTAAATAATAATTAGGGAAATTGCTTTTTTTTTGCCACCATTCTAAATAATTTTTACTGATACCATAACGAATATTTGCAGTTTGATATTGTAAATTTTCTGCAAATTCTAAATTATTAATATAAGTTCGATCGAGCATCCAATCATGGTGTAAACTTTGGGAGACAATACCATGTAAAGAGATAACAATTTTCTCAAATTTTACTTGATAAAAAGTTAAAGCAGATTCTAAAAAAAGTCCGTATTGTTCATAATCAGGATAGTCGATAATGTCAAAATCTAAACCTTTTAAAGAATAACTAATATTACTTGCAATTAAAAAAGGACGAGATAATTTTTCTAAAGGTAAATTAGTCGATAATCCGTTTAAATCTGACTTTAAATATTGTTGCTGATAAGGTATAACTTTAGAATTATTGGGTCGATCGACTTTAAAATTTTCTTCTATAATTAAATAGTAAAATTCTATCTCTGGATTCGTTTCAATAAGACGGCAATAAAAAGTTTGCCCTCCTCCAATTTTATGAAATAAATCAAATTCAGCAATTAAAACTTTCATAGAAATAATATAGTTTTTTTATTATTTTAACCTAAAAAAACACCACAGAAAAAAATCAGTCAATTTTTACCATAGACATTAAAGATATTTAATAGAATAAGGGTTAATTTAATTAAATAATTAATCATTATATTTACCCCTAAAATAATATTAGGCTCTTCTACCGCAGGGTTTTTTCTTTCTCAAAATTTGGTTTAATTAAAAACTATAATTGGTAAGAAATCTAGCCATTTTTTCTGATTAGAAAATCAATTATTATTAGAAACCATGATATTTTTGATGGAAATTGAACTTACAAAATACAATTTTATCCTGACTTTAAAAAAACCCTGCTTCTACAGTAGTGATGACAAATTAATAATAAATAACCAATAAAATCTTTGATATATAATAATTTTAGTATTTTAAAAATGCAATTATTATAAATTTATGGTTTGCATTTCACTTAATACCTTTTTTTAGACATAATTTATCATACTCAAAGTAAAAAAGCTATAATTTATCACAATCAAAGTGAGATAACCTAATATTATGAGCAAGAATATTAATGCCTATTCTTTCGTTTGATCAGAAAACTTTTTCAGCAACCTTTAATTATAACTAACTGGATGATTAAATGAGGAGAAAATCATTGGTTATTCATAATAATAGTATTAAAAAAATAAGTGATTAAAAAATCAACTATAAACTACTATGAGCCAAATAAGATAAACAATTGTTGACTAAAAAATAGACTACCATCATCGCCGCCGCACACAAAGCAACTAATGCACCTGCTAACATTAAGGAAAATTCACGATGATCAAAGGCTTGTTGCATTAAATGCAATGACCAAGCTACAAGAGCAACATCAAAAATCAGAATCGGAATTAACATTTCTTAACAAATTAAGGTTTCATCTATTTTAATACATATTTTCGCTAAATATGAATTTTTATGACAAAACTTAGATTTAAGTAAGATTCTGAGTGATTCTGCCACAACTCCAAAATTGTGCATAATAATTACGGCTAACTTGATCATCGAGAGGAAACTCTGGTTTAATAAAATTAATAGCAATACCATTATTACCAATTTCCTTACCCGAACTATGAATGTATTGATTATCACCTAAATATAAAGCAACATGGGTAACTCGTTGTTTGCCAAAAAAGATTAAATCTCCTGCTTTTAATTCGGTAATAGGGATTTTAGTAGCAAAGTTTTCTTGTTGATAAGAGTCTCTAGGAATCCAAACCCCGACACTAGCAAAAGCAGATTGTATTAAACCCGAACAATCGTAATTCGGAGCTACTGTACCTCCCCAAAGATAGTAATTAGGAGTATTCATTGCCTGATAGGTAAATTCAATAATTTGCGGTATTAAATCAGCAATTTTTGCTTCTGATATTGCATGAGAAATATAAGGATTTTCCGCTGGTTTTAAGTAAGTTAAATCTTCCACTGAAAGCCATGCTATGTAATTATCTTCACATAAACAAATCTCGATCGAGCCTTCAATAATCGAGGAAGAAATCACTTTTAACTGTCTTCCTTGTGCCATTTGGGTTGCTAATTCTTCACTGTTTGGTTTAGCATATAAATTAATATTTTTTGTGGCTAAATATTCTCCAGATTTAGAAGGTGGTAAAAACTCTAAATTCATATTTATTAAGGTTATTTATGAGGTAATAATGCTTAGGAATTAATGATTGACTTTTAGTCTTAACTCAGCAAATTATTTTTGATACTTTTTACCCAACGAAAATCAGCATTTTTAATAACAGTATTCTCAAAGTTATTTAAAACTAAATTTGCTTTAATTAAATGGGTATTAATCAGTTGAGCATTCGTAAAATTACTTTTTAATATTAACGCTTCTCCTAATTCTGTTTCGTAGAAAATAGCGTTACTTAAATCAGATTCTACGATCGTGCTATGATTAAGATTAGCTTCACTCAAGTTCGATCGACTTAAAAAAGTATTAAGTAATATTGCATTTCTTAAATTAGCTAACCGTAAATTAGCACCAATCAAATTAGTTTTCGTTAAGTCAGCATTGCTTAAATCAGCAAATCGTAAATTAGCACCGATAAAATTCGCCTCCGTCAAGTTACAATTACTTAGATTAATCCCTTCCAGATTATAACTACTAAAACTCATCCCCGAAAGATCGATCGAAACATCCTGATTATAGAATCGCCATTGATTCCATTTGTCCACATTTTTGATTAAATTTCCCCAGTATTCCTGATTATCCATCGATTTCTCCTCCTCAAAAATTATTAAATTATTACTCTTTAATTTCATCCCCTAAAATCCTTCCCCCCACATTAGCGATAGCCTCCAAAGCCGCCGCCGCACCAGCTTTAATATCCCTTTCCGCGCCTCCTAAATATACCCTACCAAAACTCCCCACCGCTTGAACTGATAGAATATTAATTAAAGCCGATTTTTCCGCCTCATTGGCAGCCAATGCCGCATAAGCCGCAGGTTTTACTTCTAAAACGTATAACGTCTCCCCCGCTAACAACATTTGCCCACGACGATTACGGTTAATAATTTGTGCTTGATAAGGATCAATATTACGAATAATTTGACTAGAGACTACTTCAGGTTTTAAACAATCTTTTTCACTCACCCCCAAAGCATCTAAAATAGCTTTTCCTGCGGTTTTCGTTTCCCCTTGATTACTAGAATGAATCTCTAACAAACCATAAAGCCTTTCTACAAATTGAACTCCGGGACGTACGACAGCAGATTTCAAGGCTATATCGGTAATGCGATTAATTTCGATACCCGGAGAAATCTCAATCCAGAGAGAAGCATCCCCCGGCAATGGTAAAAAACCTAATGCAACCGTACCAATATAGGAAGCGTGTTGAGGTTGTAATCTATCTAAATAAACGTAACTTCGGAGTTCAACACTCATGTTTGAATATTTTTAGAGGTAAAATGATAAAATCAAAGGCAAATTATACCATTTAACCGTACCTGAGTTTGATGCAAGACTTCACCTCAAGGTAAAGAATCAGAAACAGCATTATATAATCGAGAATCGACAATTCATAATTCCACACTAAAACGATTAGCTAAAGTTAAATAATGAGCATCATAAGGATAGAAATTTCTATAATTTATTTTAGGATGCAAATTTTGCTACAAGTATATTTTTAGCAACAGAGATTGATGTTTTCTGTTGTTTAATAGCCTCAATTTTTTTCATGGTTTCAGCCGTAAAATAACTTTCTCCACAATCTGGACAACTTATTAAAGGTATATTTTCAATAACAAAAAGTTCTTCATCATTACCATAACTGCGAGAAATATAACGAATTTTAGCTTTTTTTGAATCACAAAGATCACATTTCATAATAATAATATTTTTTATAGTGCATATACTGTAATGATAACAATTTTATCTGTCAAACTAAATTTGACAATAGTTTCGATCATTTCATTGTCAAGGCTATAACCACGAATACGATACTTATACTCTCCTGTTATTTTATCAGGTTGACGCTCGACAATTTTCCCTGTTTTAATCCCATTTTCTACATCATAAATACTTAAATAATCATTGCTTATTTCTTCTTCAGCATGAATAGTAACAACATAATCTAAAGTTTGAATTTTTGATTTAATTTTCTTTAAAATTTCTTCGTACATGATTAATTTTTTCCCAATATAAAAGGGTAAGAAAACCCGATATATAATGTTCAATAAAAGAAAAATTGTTCTCTTACTTTGAGTATAATAAATTATTTCTGATCAAATTATTCCTGTACTAAGTACCTCCCCGTTTAACTTTTTGGGCAAACTCTAAGTAAAAATGCCCTATCTAAGCTAAATTAGTAAAATAATCGACATTTTTAACGTTATATTAATTGAGCTTAAACTGCATTATGGAAATTAAAATTAGCAATATTTCTAAATTGAATTGGAGTGGTGACGCTTTAGCCATCGGATTTTTTGCCGACAAAGTAGAATTGACGGGGGATTTAAAATTATTAGATCAAAAATTAGATGGTACTATTAGTGAATTAATTGCTGAAACTGAGTTTAAAGGCAAATCTGGTACTACTTCGATCGAGCGTATAGGTGGCAAAAATGCTCTGCGCAAAATTATTTTAGTCGGTTTAGGTAAAGAAGAAGACCTCACCCTCGACTCTTTTCGTCAAGCAGGAGGAAGCATCGCTAGGGTAGCAAAACAAGCTAAGTTAAAAACCTTGTCGATCGCCCTTAACCATGATGGTTATGATAATGAGATACTTGCCCAAGTCATCAGCGAAGGAGTAATTTTAGCTTTACATCAAGACAACCGTTTCAAATCCGACACAGAAAATCAAAAAATCACCCTTGAAACGATAGAATTATTAGACTTACCTGCCTCTCCTCAAGCCATCGAAAAAGCGGAAAAAATTGCATCAGGAGTCATTTTAGCCAGAGAATTAGTCAACGCTCCTGCTAATGCCCTCAATCCTGTTACTATGGCAGAAATGGCTGAAAATTTAGCCTCAGAATACGGTTTAGAATTAACCATTTTAGAACAAGAAGACTGCGAAAAATTGGGCATGGGTGCATTTTTAGGGGTAGCCAAAGCCTCCGATTTACCCCCGAAATTTATCCATCTCGTCTATAAACCTCAAAACACTCCTAAACGCAAATTGGCAATAGTTGGTAAGGGTTTAACCTTCGATTCTGGTGGTTTAAACCTCAAGGTTAGTGGTAGCGGAATTGAAACCATGAAAATGGACATGGGAGGGGCGGCGGCGACTTTTGGCGCGGCGAAGGCGATCGCACAGTTGAAACCAGATGTAGAAATTCACTTTATCAGTGCCGTCACCGAAAACATGATTAGCGGTAAAGCAATGCACCCCGGAGACATTTTAATCGCCTCCAATGACAAAACGATCGAAGTCAACAACACCGATGCAGAAGGACGTTTAACCCTCGCTGATGCCCTTGTTTACACAGATAAATTAGGAGTTGATGCCATGGTGGATTTAGCAACCTTAACGGGGGCTTGTATCGTGGCTTTAGGTAACGACATCGCAGGATTATGGACATCTGACGATGATTTAGCGACTCAGTTAAAAGCCTCCGCCCAAACCGCAGGAGAAAAATTCTGGCAAATGCCCTTAGAAACCAAGTATTTTGAACAAATGAAGTCTTCGATCGCAGACATGAAAAATACAGGAAGTCGTGCAGGAGGCTCAATTACCGCCGCCCTATTCTTACAACAATTTGTCAAAGATACCCCCTGGGCGCATTTAGACATAGCTGGACCTGTTTGGGCGGAAAAACCTACCGCTATTGATAACGAAGGAGGCACTGGTTTCGCTGTGCGCACTCTTGTCAACTGGGCGTTAAGTTAAAAAAAATTTATTCCTTTATACAAATGTAGGGTGGGCATTGCCCACCAACCACCACTGAATGAATGGGTGACGCTCCATACACTCACATTCGTAGAGTGTAGGCTTCAAGCGGAAATTATCCTTCTTGAACTTCCATCGTGGTACTCCTTCTTTCCCACTACGGCATTTTATAGTGAGGAACACGCCCAGCCCCACTATAAGAGTCATTATACCACGTCACTGGCGAGAAGCCATCACTACAAACATTATTTTGAGTCATTTTTAATGGCTTTAAACATCCCAAATCGACAAAGCCCACTACCAAACGCCAAGCGCATTAACAAAATAGTGGGAATTTCTCGCACGGATTTAATCAAACCTGATACTCCAAACTTAACTAATCCTGCGGGTTTGGCGATGCCTTGCCAGATGGAATCTAACCACGAAGGAAGGGTTTGTGGTGTCCAATCATCGGTAATTACTTCCCCTTTGGTTAATCCTGTTTCGGCTAAAAGTTCCGCAAAGCCTTCTATACTGGAAAAGGCAGGATGTGACCATTGGTCTAATAATTGTTTCATAACGGGTTTTTCCCAAAAATTTAAGGGTATAGTTCGATCGTCCCTTTGATTCCAGTCAGCGACAACTAGAATACCATTAGGTTTAAGCACTCGCATTAATTCCTTAGCAAATAAGGCTTTATCTTCCATATGTGGACCCGCCTCAACAGTCCATACCACATCAAAACTATTGTCAGAAAAAGACAAAGATAAGGCGTTATCTACTTGAAATTTTGCATTTATATCAGGAGGAGTTAATTCCGTTGCCCTTTGCACTTGTTGAGGGCTAATGGTAATACCTGTAACAGAAAAACCATAGTCTTTTGCTAAGATGCGACTACTGCCCCCAATACCACAACCCACATCTAAAACCGTTGTACCCGAAGGCAACTTATCTAAGCCTCCCCATTTCACCATTTCATGGACAAAATCCGCCTTAGCTTGTAAAAAGTCTTTTTTGCGAGGTGGTAAACCATAATACCCTAAGTGAATATGCTCCCCCCAATAAAATTCTAAGATACCGTCTTGAGTCCATTCATCATAGGAAGTGGCTACAGAATCTGTAGTTTGATAACGGCGAGGAGTTAATAAATAGATGATAATTCCTGTGACGGTTAGCAAAAAAAAACCCTCTAGGGGTAATAAAATATTCATTTTTGTATCAATTTAATAAATTTATCGAGAAATGGCTAAAGCCACCACTACAAACTTAACTTTATATTTGTTTTTGTTTGTAGTAAGGGTTTTAACCCTTTTAACTTAACTGATATTTACCTTCGGATTCTGGTGCATCAACCCTAGGTAAACCCATACTATAATTAAGCACTCTAGCGTTAAGGTTATAGCTAATTTCTCCTTTATTTAAGAGGTTACGAATTAATACTTCTAAATCTGAACCGATACGGCGTAAGTTATAATCGGTTAAGTCTTCTCCGCTATAACTCTCGACTAAATCATCAAATTTACGATAAACTTTTTGTAATGCAACTTCTTCCCAATTAAACTCATTATCAGGATCAACATCAAGGGTTAATACTTGGTTGGAGGGAATCAATTCGTTATTTTTGATTTCTGCGGTATAAATTCTAATATGACGAGTGGTACATTTGATAAACATAGTTCGATCGAGCCGTATTATTAGTTCAATTATGACAATATCATTTTAGCTGTTAATTAGTCTCTTTTTTAAAAGATTGCTGGAAGATTAATAAGTAATAAAGTTGTTATCAACAATACCATTAAACCTGCAACACTTCCGAGGGGTTGATCTTTTTTGCCGATTAACCAACTTTTTACCTCTGGATTGTAGGTATATAAATTAAAGGTATCCACGGAAGCCAAAATAAATACCCATCCCCCATGAAGTCCGATAGATAGTGCGATCGTATAATTGTTGAGGATACGAGCGTAAAAAAGCACTAAACCCATGAGAAATAATCCGGGTAACTGAGGTAATGTATTTTTTTGTTCCCAAATTAAGTGTAACAATGCAAAGATAGCACTAGAAATGATGGCAGTCCATAACCAAGAAAAATCGACTTCGAGAAAATGAACAAAAATGCCCCGAAATACTAATTCTTCGATCGAACTAATAAAAAGACTGATAAATAAAAGTAAGGGCAAATTAGCCCAGAGATTAGGAGTATTATCATCAGGAAGCTGAAACTTTAACCATCCTGCTAACAACTGAACTCCATCCACTAAAAGAATAGATAAAATACCCAAACCATAGCCTAATAGGATAGACTTAAAAAAGCTACCTTGAAAAATCAATCCTATTTTTGCGATGGGAATGTCCTCTACCTTTAATAATGCCCAAGTCAGAATCGGCAATAAAGAGTAGAGGGAGATAATAAAAGTTAGTTTTTGTGTGTTGGAAATTGGTGCGGCTATTTGCCATTTAACTAACCTTGCGAGGGGAATTGCGATGGGAAACCAGATAACCGCCCATATTATCAAGAATAAAATAATTTTTATCATTGAATGGGAATTATTAAAAAAAGCAATTACTGAGTCACCTGCAATATTTACCATTATTATTTACAAGGTTAATTGTGGGAGAAATACAAATTTTCTCGTCCTTTCTAAGAGTTAATTTTCAATCATTACTATTCATTAATCTGAATATTAACGATTATTCTTCGTCCTCAAAATCTACTCCATCTTCCCCTACTTGTTTTAGATGAATGTGCTTGTAACCTAATTTGATTTCAAATTCATCCCCTGATTCTAATCCCATTTTTTGAGTATAACTAGAACCGATGACAATTTGACCATTACGGTGAACACTAACACGAAAAGTAGCTTCTCTACCTCTTCCATCTTTTGTTCTTTCTGGATCGAGAGGAACACCTTTTGCGGCTAAAACGGCATCATAAAATTCCGTTAAATTCACTCTTTCTTTACCATTTTTTCCTAGGGTATAATAACCACAGGCTTTTGCTCTTTGACGACGAGGAATAGCGGATAACTCTTTTACTTTTTGTAATAAGGATTTTCCCACTAAAGGAGTTGGTGTTTCTGCACTCATATTTTATTTTTTACCTTTATTGTTATTTTATTTCTTACGATAATTTATCATAACAAAAAATGATCATTAAATCATCTTTTTTACAAAAAAAAATTGATCAATATTATTAATATACCTTAGTAAGTTAAGTTTTTATCTAAACTGAACAGAAAAAAAATACTTGATCATTGTTATTTTTTAGGGATGATAGTTAAATAAGAGTATCAAAATAAAATAAGATGATAATTTATTTGGTTTTACAAAACTTAAGGAAATTTTCCTTGTCAGTTATAAATTAACCGATGACAATAGAGATAATTTAATCAATAATTTACAAAGTTCCTATGAAAGTTTCCTTTAAAATTCTCCGTCAAAATGCTAATTTATCTCCTCAATTTCAGTCCTACACTTTAGATGTTAATCCCACTAGCACCATTTTAGACTGTTTAAATCAGATTAAATGGGAAGTTGATGGTAGTTTGACCTATCGTAAAAATTGTCGCAATACTATCTGTGGAAGTTGTGCCATGAAAATCAATGGTCGATCGAGTTTAGCCTGTAAAGAAAATGTAGCTGGTGAATTAAAAAAAATTAATGCCTCTGGGGGGGAATCTATCCCAGAAATTGTCATTTCTCCTCTGAATAATTTACCTGTAATTAAAGATTTAGTGGTGGATATGACTAATTTTTGGCAAGATTTAGAATCGATCGAACCTTATATTAGTACTAATGCGAGACAAGTTCCCGAAAAAGAATTTTTACAAACCCCTCAAGAAAGAGAATTATTAGAACAAACGGGTAATTGTATTATGTGTGGTGCTTGTTATTCTGAATGTAACGCCAAAGAAGTTAATCCAGAATTTGCAGGACCTCATGCCTTAGCAAAAAGTTATCGTTGGTTAACGGATTCGAGGGATAGCAATTCCGAACACAGACTAGAACAATATAATAGTGTCGATCGAGGAGTATGGGGGTGTACTCGTTGTTTGATGTGCAATGAAGTTTGTCCCATGGATGTTGCTCCTTTAGATCAAATTAGTAAAATTAAAGGAGAAATTCTTGCCCAAAAAGATATTAACGATAGTCGAGCGGTGCGTCATCGTAAAGTATTAATCGATTTAGTTAAAGATGGCGGTTGGATTGATGAACGTAAATTTGGTTTAATGGTCATGGGGAATTATTTTCGAGATATAAAAGGCTTATTAAGTATCATGCCTTTAGGCTTACGGCTGTTATCTTCAGGTAAATTTCCTGTTTCTTTCGAGCCGTCAGAAGGTACTACAGAAGTTCGATCGATCATTTCCGCCGTTCAAATTAGTAAATAATAGATGATCAATAACAGAACTTAGGTAAAAAATGTTATCCACCATAGAAAGAATCAAATTATCAAAGAAAGGAAAAGATCAATTAGTGAAACTCAAACGAATCACTAAAGTTGACAACTGGAATGTATTATGTCGTTGGGCATTTTGTCGATCGTTAGCAGAAATTCATAAACCAGCACCCTATCCCATTCCCGCCGATAGTAATTTAGAAATGAGTTGGCAAACCTTCGGCGGTGATTTAGCTGATATTTTGTTTCTAGCTTTAAAACATAGATGCGTTCAAGACGGTTTTGATACAAGTCCAGAAACTCTCAATAATCAATTTAGGCTACATCTTCATCGAGGTATCGGTTATCTGGTGGGTAATCCCAATCTATCAAAACTAGAAGACTTATTAGAATTAGAAATTCGTGATTGAGTATGACGATGACTGAATTAATTTTATGTTAAGCAACTTATAAAATTAATTCGGGTATTCCTCTCCATCAGGAAAAATAGTCAATTATTGTGCATTATGATATATTAAATTGTTTTTTAAAGGTTTTATAGATGATTTTACTTAGAAAAAATTTAAACAAATATCTCATTCTCGAAATTTCTATATAGATCCTAGAGAAACAGTTAGAGCAGATTATAATCCAGACTTTTTAAAAATTGTAGGAGAAAATGAAAAACAATGGTTTGACACGGGGAAAAATTTAGATACTGGAATTTATAATTTAAAAATTTATCGAAAAAAAGAGAAACTATAATATAATTTCCCTAAAATATATTATGTTGTTAGGAATTAGGGACAAGAAATGAGGGAAAAATTTACTCCTGAGAATTGTTCGAGTCTGGATGATTAGTTAAAGAAGAAGAATTATAAGTACTTTCTAACCACGATTTTATCCAAGGGGTAGGGATAGGAGTATGCACCGGTTTTAAGCCATTTAAGACTTCAGGAAGGTTTAAAGATTCTAAGGGTTTCGCCTCTCTAAGTTTATGCCATACCGATCGAGACATGAGTAAATTTTGATCTACCCTTTCCGCCCCTAATTTCTCTAAATATTCCTCTCTTTCAGGTTGATAGTCAGAGGAAGAAACCAACAGAGATTGAGGGGGTAAACCTTGAATTACCGTTGCCATTTGACTAATAAGTTTAGGATAAAGCCATGTATAGGCAGGATGTACCGTTAAAACTGCTTCATGGGGTTTACTGCCGTCTTTACACAGATATAATTTAAAATAGCCAATGGCAGCTTTTCTTTGAGGTTCAAATACATAGGCACTAATTTCTGAGGTATGATTCAACCATCCTTGTATTTTTTGCAGAATGAAACGTCCCAATCCTAGTTTAAAGTCTTCTATATGTCGATCGAACACTTGTCGTAATATGGGAGGCATAGAGACACAATCCAATTGATAGAGTAATTTTGCATCAGCATTACTAACAGACAACAAATTCGGTAAGTTAGGTTCTTGTTGTGCTAATTTTTGTAATATTTCCCATGGACAACGCCAATGGGTTATTTGTGCTAAAGGTTGAAAACCGTTCTCTCTATATAATCCCAACGTGTTTTTTTCATTGACATTAACTTCTAGTACCCATGTTCTAGCTTCCCATATTTTCTCAAAACAATGTCTGAGAAGTTGTGAGCCGATGCTACGATTACCGATAAGTAAATGACTTATAGAGGTATTATAGTTAATTAAAACTTGTTCTACTCTCCATGTACTGCGAGTATGATTAAAAGGAGCGACTTGAATTACACCTTGTATTTGTTGATCTTTTTCCGCTACATAGATATAAAAATCATTGTTTAACGGTAATAACTTTGATAACTCTAACAATCCGTAAAAACTTTGATATTTTTGTATTTTCTCTAATAAGGTTGCTTGACGATTATTAAATTCGATCGACAAACGTTGTTGTAATAAGCTAGAAATAGCATTTAAGTCTCGATATTGTATAGCACGAATTTTTAAAGGCGATTTAGTTAAAGTAGAAGTATTCATAGTCTTTTAGAGTTTAAAATGAACAGGAGATTAAAAAAATATATGGAGTAAGACTCTATTTTAATCTTAGCGTAACAAAAAAAATTTGTAAGGATTTTAAAAGTCATATATTTTAATCTTAATATTTTTTTATCCTTTATATTCTCGCCAACGATAAATTAAATTATCTTTAAAGTCTAAAACAATAACATTATCATGACTATTTTCTTGATTATTAACTAAATTAAAATCAGACCAAGACCATTGAATAAAGGCTTTATTTCTTTCAATTATAATATATTTAGTCTCAATTTTAACATATTTTAAACTGACAAAATATTTGTGGGTTACTTCCTCAATTTCTTGTTTAGAAAAACATAAATTTTGATTTAAGATAATTTCTCCATCCTCCGTAAATAAGGAAGAAAATCTCGAAGCATTTTTTTCCATACAGGCTTTAATCGCCCTATCAACTAATAAACGATAATCATTCATAAGTAGGGATTGTTGAATAAGTCTTTTGATGAAGGTAGGAGATAGGAGTTAGGAGATAGGAGTTAGGAGATAGGAGAAATACTGAAAAATAAAGGTTTTGATATTATCTTTATAGCATTTTATTTGTTTGTAGTAAGAGTTTTAACCCTTATGCTGTTTAAAGTCGATCGAAGTCTCTATAATCGCACTTAGTAGATTTAAGTTATAAGCCTTGTCAATTTAGTCTCCAAGGCCTTTTTCTGCGTAAATCCTGAGTTAGTATAAGAAAATTGCACCACTAGATTGTAGGTTAAAAGTCCGATTTCCTTGACTGATACTTTCTATTTGTTTCACTGTCAATTCCACAACATTATCGGGGGTAACTTCCACAAAATATTTAAGACTAATTCTCGAACTATTAGGGTTTTTGATGTCAGGATAGATAACTACATAAATAGGGGCTTCAACATTTTCGATCGATCTTGTAGCACCTTCTTCTAATCTAAGAGGCTCAATATCCGCATCCGTTAAAGCATAATCTAAAAGAATACCACTATCATTAATAATTTTTAATGTGATGGGTTTCGTCATATCCACCCTAGCGATAGGTTGCCAAAAACCGGGTTGAAAAGTTTCCGCAGGAGGATTTTCTGTAGTGGTTGTTTCTGGAGTAGTGTTCTCTGTAACAGGGGCAGAGCGTTGAGCTTCCGCCATGACAGGTAAAAGATTACCACCAGCAAAAATAAGAGTAGAAATTAGTAAAGGTTTAAACATTTGATTTTGAAAAATTTGTTTTTCGTTATTGTAACGGACATTTTTCAATAAGACGTAAATTTTTTCAAATAGATTCCCTTTTTAACAAATTAATAAAAATTAACATAATCGATCGAACTCATGGTAAAATTCATAACGGTAATTACCAAAGAATCTAGCAGTCAACGTGATTAATACCGAATCCAACCCCAAAACCACCATTGAAACATCAACAGAAGTTGAGAATAACGAACCCGTCAAAAAAGAAGACACCATGAAAGAGTTTTATCAACTCCGCAATAATCTTCTGATTGGAACTGTATCTATCGGTGTAGCGGTTTTTATTCTCGTATGGTGCTTTTATAGCCTCAATACAAGCCTTAATTACTTATTAGGAGCTTGTTTTAGCTTGGTGTATGTCAATATGTTGGCGAGGGAAGTAGAAAGGGTAGGCACATTCAAAAAAAAGATTGGTGCAACACGTCTAGCTATTTTTGTCGGTTTAATTATCATTGCCACCCAAAGGGAACAATTACAAGTCATACCCGTATTTCTCGGTTTTATGACTTACAAAGCCGCTATTCTTTTTTATATTTTACCCAGTAGTTTATTGGGGAATCTAAATAAATCAGAAAAAAAAGGCTAATTTTATGATAAATTGTCAAAGATTCCTAAAATCAGGAAAAATCTTGTTCAATGGAACTTGCAAATACAATAAACTTACTCAACTCTCTTAACTTAGCCGCCATCGAAGTAGGAGAACACTTCTACTGGGAAATCGGAAAATACAAAGTACACGGACAAGTATTTCTCGTTTCTTGGTTCGTTATCGGTGTTCTCGTTGTAGCTTCGATCGCAGCTACCCGAAATGTCCAAAGAATCCCCACAGGATTCCAAAACTTTATGGAATATGTGTTGGACTTCTTGCGCGGTTTAGCCAAAGATCAAATTGGCGAAAAAGAATATCGCCCTTGGGTTCCTTTTATCGGCACATTATTCTTATTTATATTTGTGTCTAACTGGTCAGGTGCGTTAATTCCTTGGAAGTTGATCGAAATCCCCGAAGGAGAATTGTCCGCTCCTACCGTTGACATCAACACCACCGTAGCATTTGCGTTATTAACATCTTTAGCTTATTTTTATGCAGGGATTAGCAAAAAAGGCTTAGGCTACTTTGCCGACTATGCTCAACCTTCCCCCATCATGGTGCCATTCCGTGCCATTGAAGACTTTACTCGCCCATTATCCCTAAGTTTCCGTTTATTCGGTAACATCTTAGCGGACGAATTAGCAGTAGGGGTATTGGTTTTATTAGTGCCTTTAATTGTACCCTTACCCTTGATGATCTTAGGTTTATTCACCAGTGCCATCCAAGCGTTAATTTTCGCTACCCTAGCCGCCTCCTACATCGGAGAAGCTATGGAAAGTCACGGCGGTGAAGAACATCACGATTAAGTAGGTTGGGTTGAAAAATGAAACCCAACAAAAGCTCGATCGAAATTTGATGTGAAAACCTAAGTCAGAAAAAATAATCAAACTGACTATCATAAAAACCCAAAATATAGTTAAATACTTTTTGGGACTAAATTAATGACCATTGTGTGATTAACTATCATAAGAGAAAGATTGCTCAATTCCTTCTCTTATAAAAACCAAAAACTAAATTTTTTGTTGTACTAAATTAATTAAAAGGAAAAAGTAAGAATTATGGATCCATTAGTCGCTGCTGCCTCCGTCATCGCCGCTGCTTTAGCTGTAGGTTTAGGAGCTATCGGACCTGGTATTGGTCAAGGTAACGCTGCTGGTCAAGCAGTAGAAGGTATTGCACGTCAGCCCGAAGCTGAAGGAAAAATCCGCGCTACTTTACTTCTTAGTTTAGCGTTCATGGAAGCGTTAACCATTTACGGTTTAGTTGTTGCATTAGTATTATTATTTGCCAATCCTTTCTCCTAATTAACTAAGTTAAATCTAGGATAACCCAAAGCAAAAAAATCAGGTATTAGGTTTTAGGAAATTTAAGGTTTTTATCTCAATACCTTAGTCCTAAAGCCTAAGCACTGAATAAAATGCACAATTGCAGTAATATTTCTAAGCATAATTGCACATTAGAAAAACGGAACAAATAAATTCTGCCCCTAAGTCAAATTATGATGACACAATGGATTTTATTGGCAGCTGAAACCGCAGAAGGTGGATTATTTGATCTTGATGCTACTTTGCCCTTAATGGCAATTCAGTTTTTACTGTTAGCAACAATACTAAATATTCTCTTTTATAAACCTTTAGGTAAAGCCATTGACGATCGAGCAGGTTATGTTCAAGGTCAATTAAACCAAGCCAAGAAACAAAAACAAGAGGCGATCGCCCTCGCTCAACAATACGAACAAGAACTAAAAGAAGTCCGTAAACAATCTCAAGGAATCATCGGTACTGCTCAATCTGAAGCTCAAAAAATTGTAACAGAACAAGTACAACAGGCACAGCAAGAAGTAATTGCAGAACGTCAAAAAGCCTCAGAACAAATCGAAGCAGAAAGAGTACAGGCTTTAAGTTCCTTAGAACAAGAAGTCAGCGCCCTAAGCCGACAAATTTTAGAGAAAGTAATCGGACTTGAATTTGTCAGATAAAGGTGTCCGTACAACAGGCATCTTGCCTGTAAGATTATCTAGGCTAATAAGCCTAGGATCAATAAGACATCACAAATATAAGCCTAATTCCACTAAAGATTAATTTATGGTGACTTTATTTTATCTAGCCACTCACGAACCGTCAGGCGGATTTGGTATAAGTACAGATATTCTCGGCTCTAACGTTATTAACCTCGTTCTCGTAATTGGGTTGTTAGTAGTCTATGGTGGGAAATTTGTGGGAAACTTACTCACAGAAAGACGCAATAGAATCGCTGAAGAAATACAAGAAGCGGAAAATCGTGCTTCCGTTGCCGCTAAGGCTTTAGCAGAGGGGAAAGCCAACTTAAACCAAGCTCAAGTTAAGGCAAAACAAATCAAATCTGATGCGGAGTCCACCGCCGAAAAACTCAGAGCAGAAATTTTGGCACAAGGACAAAAAGACATTGAAAGAATGCGCACTACTGCGGTACAAGAGTTAGACTCTGAAAGAGCAAAAGTAGTCGCAGGTTTGAAAAAAAGAATTGCTGTATTAGCGCTTGAAAAAGCAGAACAGCAGTTAAGAGAAACTTTGACTGATGAAGTTCAAGGTAAGCTCATTAGTCGTGCGGTTGACCAACTAGGAGGTTAAATTTATGCAAAGTGCTATTACCGCCGAAGTAGTAGAGCCTTATGCTGAAGCCCTAATGTCCCTAGCGCAACAAAAAAATGTAACTGATGCTATCGGTGAAGATGTCCGTAACTTATTGACATTAATCCGTGAATCCGTAGAGTTAAAAACATTTTTTGCTAGTCCATTGGTGAAAGCTGAGGATAAAAAAGCCATTATCAAACAAATATCGGGGCAAATTAATCATGATTTGCTCAACTTTTTGCTGTTATTGGTGGACAAAAAACGTATAGGCTTCATTGAAGGTGTTTTAGCGAAATATCTGGAAATTTTACGCAAGTTAAATAACATAGTATTAGCTGAAGTTACCTCCGCCGTGAGACTCTATGAAGGCGAAGCAGAAAAATTAGTAGAGAAGATCAAAAATCTTACTGGTGCTACTGGCGTAGAAATTCAGACTAAAATTGATGCCGATATTATTGGTGGTGTAATCATCAAAGTCGGTTCTCAAGTATATGATGCTAGTCTGAAAGGGCAATTGCGTCGTATTAGTCTTAGTGTTCTAGGTGCTAATAATTAAAGTTCGTAGTATCAACTTTAGTTGTTATTTTTAACCCTAAAGGGTTTACTACAAACTTGATATATAAAAATAAACTGTCAAAAGTTTAGTAAAAAAGATCAATTGTATTAACAAGCAAACTTTTAAATATAAGTCGCTAAACATAAAGGAATATGATCAGACCAGACGAAATTGCTAGTATTATTCGCCAACAGATTGAATCTTATGATCAACAGGTTCAAGTTTCTAATGTTGGTACAGTCTTACAAATCGGTGATGGTATCGCTCGTGTCTATGGCTTAGATAAAGTCATGTCCGGGGAACTTGTAGAATTTGAAGATGGTACGATCGGTATCGCTCTTAACTTAGAAGCTGATAACGTTGGGGTTGTGTTAATGGGTGACGGTGTTGGCATCCAAGAAGGTAGTAACGTAAAAGCTACTGGAAAAATTGCACAAATTCCCGTAGGACAAGCCTTAGTCGGTAGAGTTTTAGACGCTTTAGCCCGTCCCATCGATGGTAAAGGTGAACTCGTTACCTCTGAAACTCGTTTAATCGAATCTCCAGCCCCCGGTATCATTGCGCGTAAATCCGTTTGTGAACCTATGCAAACAGGTATCACTGCGATCGACGCTATGATTCCCGTAGGTAGAGGACAACGGGAGTTAATCATCGGTGACAGACAAACAGGTAAAACTGCCATCGCCGTTGATACCATCATTAACCAAAAATCCGAAGATGTAATCTGTGTTTACGTTGCCATCGGACAAAAAGCCTCCACCGTTGCTAGTGTTGTGGATACTTTAAAAGAAAAAGGCGCTTTAGACTATACCGTCATTGTAGCGGCTAACGCTAACGATCCTGCTACTTTACAATATTTAGCTCCTTATACTGGTGCTGCGATCGCAGAACACTTCATGTATCAAGGAAAAGCAACCCTCGTAATTTACGATGACTTATCCAAACAAGCTCAGGCTTACCGTCAGATGTCATTGTTATTACGCCGTCCTCCCGGTCGTGAAGCCTATCCCGGAGACGTATTCTATTTACACTCTCGCTTATTAGAAAGAGCCGCTAAACTCAGCGATGCTTTAGGTGGTGGCAGTATGACTGCATTACCTATCATCGAAACCCAAGCCGGTGACGTATCCGCTTATATTCCTACCAACGTAATTTCTATTACTGACGGTCAAATTTTCTTATCTTCCGACTTGTTTAACTCTGGTTTCCGCCCTGCCATTAACGCTGGTATCTCTGTATCCCGTGTGGGATCTGCGGCTCAAACCAAAGCCATGAAACAGGTTGCAGGTAAATTAAAATTAGAATTAGCCCAGTTTGCTGAATTAGAAGCCTTCTCTCAATTTGCTTCTGACTTAGATGCGGCCACTCAAGCACAATTAGCCAAAGGGCAACGTTTACGTCAGTTACTCAAACAGCCTCAAAACTCTCCTTTAGCGATTTGGGAACAAGTTGCTCAGGTTTATAGTGGTATCAACGGTTTGTTAGATGATATTGCTGTGGATAAAGTTGTAGAATTTGTGGCTGAGTTAAGAAACTACATCAAAAACAACAAGCCTAAATTTGTGGAAATCGTCAGCACTGAGAAAAAATTAACCGACGAAGCTGAAACCTTATTGAAAGAGGCGATCGTCGAAGCTAAACAGGCTTTCTCTGCTTAATTTAATTGATTACTCGATGATTTTGGTGGGCAATGCCCACCCTACTTGGGTAATATTTTTTATTGTCAATTGGTAATTTTCAATTTTCAATTCTCCATTCTCAATTATCAATTAATATTATGTCTAATTTAAAAGCGATACGCGATCGCATTGACTCAGTAAAAAATACAAAAAAAATTACTGAAGCTATGCGTCTAGTAGCGGCGGCGAAGGTGAGAAGAGCTCAAGAACAAGTGACAGCAACCCGCCCTTTTGCGGATACTTTAGCACAAGTTCTTTACGGCTTACAAAATCGTCTCCGTTTTGAAGATGTGGATTTACCCCTACTCAAACAACGAGAAGTTAAAACCGTTGCTTTATTCGTAGTTACGGGCGATCGAGGTTTATGTGGTGGTTACAATACCAACGTAATTAAAAAAGCCGAACAACGAGCTGCTGAATTAAAAGCCCAAGGTATTAATTATACCTACGTCACGATCGGACGTAAAGCAGGACAATACTTCAAACGTAGAAACGAGCCCATTGCGGGGCAGTATTTTGGTTTAGAGCAAATTCCTACGGCGAATGAGTCGGGAGCGATGGCGGATGAATTACTATCCTTATTCTTTACAGGAACGGTCGATCGAGTAGAATTAATTTACACTCGTTTTGTGTCCTTAATTAGTTCTTCTCCTGTCATTCAAACTCTGTTGCCCTTAACTCCTCAAGGTTTAGAAGTACAAGACGATGAAATTTTCCGTTTAACCGTCAAAGGTGGTAGTTTTCAGGTAGAAAGAGAAAGCGTTGCTAATACTGCTTCTAGTTTACCTAGAGACATGATTTTTGAACAAGACCCCGTTCAGATTCTTGACTCACTACTTCCGTTGTACATTAATAACCAATTATTGAGAGCATTACAGGAATCGGCGGCTAGTGAATTAGCTGCGCGGATGACGGCTATGAGTAACGCTAGTGAAAATGCTAAGGAATTGATGAAAACCCTTACTTTATCCTATAACAAAGCTCGTCAAGCCTCTATTACTCAACAAATTCTCGAAGTTGTCTCTGGGGCAAATGCACTAGGTTAATTTCAGAAAATGTTAGTAAAAAATAAGCCTTTCTCTTATGTGGAGGAGGGCTTTTTAAATGTTTAATTCTTTTAAATATACTGATTATTAATTCAATTTTCTTCTGTATTAATAATTTTTAAAAAGGCTTTTTCTGTATCCGTAAAAAGTTCTAATTTAGCTTGTTGTTGTGCTAATAATTCAGGGGTTGCATCAGAAATATCTCCTTTTCTTTGCTGAAGTCGATCGAACAAAATATTTAAAGGTGCGGTACAGTAAATAATTTGTAAATCAATATTTTCTTGAATGGCAAATTCAACCATTGGTTGTCTTAAAGAAACTCGATCGAATTTAGCATCTAAAATAATAGTAAATCCTTGTTTTGTTAACAATTTTGCTAAGTAAAATAATCGCTCATAGGTTTTTTGTGTCATGGAAGAAGAATAAAGAAAATCGTCTCCTTTTTCCTCTAAAGATATTCCTGCTAAATGTTTTCTGACAGCATCAGAGCGAATATGTATAGCATTATTTTGTTGAGCGATTTTTCGAGCAATAGTACTTTTACCTGAGCCGGATAATCCCGACATTAAAATTAATTTTCCTTGAGATTTTTGGGTATATTGCCAAGCTAAATTATAATAATCGTCTGCATTTTTTTTCGCCTCTTTTTTAAGAGTTTCAGTAATAGCAGAATCATCTAATAAAAAGGAAGTAACTTTTGCTCTCACATAGGCTTGACGGCTTAAATATAAAGGTAAAACTTGTAAACCTTCCCAATCTCCTGTTCTTTCTAAATAGGTATTTAGAAACACATTAGCTAATTCTTTTTCCCCTTTAGAATTAATATCCATCACTAAAAAAGCAACATCATACATCACGTCCACAAAACGGAAAGGCTCATTAAATTCTATTCGATCGAACAGTTGAATTTTGTCTTGCCAAATACAGATATTTTTTAAATGTAAATCTCCATGACATTCTCTAATTTTATGGTTAATTTGTCTTTGTTTAAAGAGGTTTTCATTTAACCTTAAAAAATTATCAGTAAAGGCTTTTGTTTGTTGATATTTTTCTAAAGTTTGAACTTCTCCAATATATTTAGCAGTTTGTTGATAATTTTGATTAATAGATTCTCCAATTTTTTCGGCAGTACCAAAACTATTAATATAATCATTAGTGTCAGTATTTTTATGGAAATTTGCAACTATTTTACCTAAATCTTGAAGATGTTTTTCGGTTAATTTACCCACTTCAAAAAGATTTAAAAAAAGATTTTCTTGGGGAAACTGTCTCATTTTTAAGATATATTCGATCGATTGGCTATCATCATTAAAAATAAATTCTTCCTGAAAATAACTAATAGGAATTACTTGTAAATAAAGTTCTGGAGCGATGGTTTTATTCATTCTCAATTCTTCTTCAAGAAAGTGCTTTCTTTTCTCAAGGGTAGAATAATCTAAAAAACCAAAATCAACTTTTTTTTTCATTTTATAAGCATAATCTCCTGTTAAAAAGACGATCGAACAATGAGTTTGTATAATTTCAATAGGATGGTTAACTTTATGGGGATAAAAATTTCCCTCTTGCATTTTTTGGATTAATTTTTCTTGATACATTATCTAAATCTTTTTTAGGAGTATTATAGTTAATAAATTAGAAAGCATCTAAGTTGTTTGTTGCCTACTTTCAGCAAAAAACTTTTTCATCACACCTATTTAATTATGTTTTGGCGTAAATTTACTCAAGATAAAATGGCGATGACGGGGTTATGGATTTTAATATTAATTATTCTCAGTATCTTAATTTTGCCCTTATTTTATCAAACCTCGATCGAGCAAATAGATTTTTCTAAATCCACTCTTACCCCTAGTTTACAGCATCCTTTTGGTACAAACGATCTAGGACAAGATCAATTAGCACGCGCATTATTTGGAGGGAAAATCTCCTTAACCGTAGGAATTTGTGCTATGGCGGTTTCTATTACTATTGGTACAATTATTGGTGCGATCGCAGGTTATTATGGAGGCATCCTTGATAATATCCTGATGAGATTAACAGATATATTTTTATCCTTACCTCAATTACCCGTATTGTTGTTAGTCGTTTATTTATTTCGGGATGCCATTAAAACCATTTTGGGCGCACAAACAGGAATTTTTGTTTTAGTAATCTTAGTTATTGGGTTGCTTAATTGGATGTCTGTGGCAAGACTTGTCAGGAGTTCATTTTTACAACTCAAAGAAAGAGAGTTTATTAGTGCGGCGAAAAGTTTAGGGGCAAATTCAGCTCGTATTATTTTGGTGCATATTCTGCCTAATGTTTTTAGTGTCATTGTCGTGGCGGCAACTTTATCGATCGGGAATGCTATTATTGTGGAGTCCACCCTTAGTTTTTTAGGGTTAGGGTTTCCTCCTGATATTCCGACATGGGGAAGAATGCTTTATGATGCCCAAAATTATCTCACCTCCGCTCCCTATATGGCGATATTTCCCGGGTTAGCAATATTTTTGACCGTTTTAAGTATAAATTATATTGGCGATGGACTTAAAGACGCTTTAAATCCCAAGTAACCTGAGTGAACTATAAAATTATTGGTGAGAACTGACTTGGCAGACAGGCAGACAGGGGGATTATATTTCTTGTGAATCAATAAAATTCTCTCAAAAATGTACAAATATTGAAAATTTTTCTTCCATTCGACTTGTCCACTTGTCCACTTGTCCACTTGTCCACCTGTCTCGTCTTCACCATTTTTCTTCTGTCGAACTGAGGTAAGTAGGGTTTTGTTAAACATCGAAATAGAGGTATTATTCACCTTCCACGGCGATCGTGTTTAATAAACGGGCAACGATAACTTTAGCATTCCTACCGCCAGAAGGAATTAAACGATGACATAGCACACTAGGCGCTAAAAATTTAATATCATCGGGGATAACGTAGTCTCTACCTTCTAAATAGGCGAAGGATTGACTGGCTTTTTGTAGAGCGATCGCACCACGAGGACTAATCCCCAATGTAATCTCGTCATCAGTTCTAGATGCGGAAACTAAATTTACAATATATTTTTGTAACTCATTACTTACTTTTACTTTGATTACTTCTGCTTGTAACTGTTTTACTTCATCTAAAGAAATACAGGGAGAAAGCTCATCAACAGTAGTGGTGTTTAGTTGCCTTTCTAACATTTGAACTTCTTCTTCAAAGGAGGGATAACCCAAGCTGAAAGAAATAGTAAATCTATCCATTTGCGCTTCTGGTAAAGGAAACGTACCCTGATACTCTACGGGGTTTTGAGTGGCAATAACAAAGAAAGGAGACGGCACAAAACGAGCTACACCATCCACGGTTATTTGTTTTTCTTCCATGACTTCTAATAAAGAGGATTGGGTTCGAGGAGTCGCCCTATTGATTTCATCGGTTAATAAGATATTAGCAAAAGCAGGTCCTGCTAAAAATTCAAATTCTCTGGTGTTGGGATTCCAAATATTTGTACCTGTTACGTCACTAGGCAATAAGTCGGGAGTGCATTGAATCCGTTGAAATTTGCCGTTGATCGATCGAGCTAAAGACTTAGCTAATAAGGTTTTGCCCACTCCGGGGACATCTTCTAATAAAGCATGACCACCACTTAATAATGCTACAATAACTAATTTAATTGCGTCATCTTTGCCGACAATAGTACGAGCTAAGTTTTCTTTGAGGGTGGTAATTTTATCTCTCATTGGCTATTCTGATTCCGTTATATTTGCCTTTCCTTAGTATTTTATCTTAGAAGTAGGAGTTACTGAAAAAGTATTTTCATAGAGGAAGAGTTAGTTTCCAACCCACATTCCGCACGTCATAAAGTACTAATGTCAAAGTATGAAAATTGAACAACTTATTCTAGACAAAACATATTTCTTGTAGTAGTCAATCACTTTTCTTAACCTCATAATCTGGATTTATACAGTTTGACGTGCCGAATGTGGGATAATATGATAATATGTTTTATTCTCCATCGTCCATTATTTATGTGATAAGATTAATTTGTGAGCCTTCCTCTGTTTTATATACCTCTATTCTGGTTTGGAATGCCTCTTTGAATTGAGGCATATGAGTTACTGTTAATATACAAGCAAAATCATCGGCGATCGCATTCAAGGAAGCAATAAGGCGATCGCACCCTTCACTGTCTTGAGTGCCGAAACCTTCATCAATGATGAGAAATTGTAAGGGAGTGCCAGATTTTTGGGCTAAAATGCGGGATATTGCCAAACGAATGGCGAAATTGATGCGAAATGCTTCCCCTCCTGAATAGGTTTCGTACGATCGAGTTCCTTGAGTATCAGCTATGATAATGTCGAGGGTATCTTTTAAGGCTGAAGAAGATTTACTACGACTTGCCTTCGGTTTTTGGGTGATAAATTGAACGTTTAATTGACTACCTGTTAAACGAGTTAAGATGTTATTTGCTTCTGTTTCTAATTGGGGTAAAATGTTTTCAATCATTAGAGATTGAATGCCGTTTTTGCCAAAAGCAATGCTTAATTCCTGATAAACTCTATAGTTTTTCTGACATTCTTCTAATGTTTTTTCTAGTTTTATTCGATCGTTTTCTCGATCTTTTAAAGTAGCTAAAGATTGTTCTAAACCGCCTTTTTTTCTGAATAGATCATCAATATTTTTGCGAAATTGCTCCCATTCTTGTTGTAAAGTCTGTAATTGTTCACTATAATCTTTTAACGATAATAGCTGTTCTTCAAGAATTTTTAACTCCGTTTCAGTGGTTAATTTTTCCTGTTGATAACTTTCTAAATTAGTTATTAATTGACTTAAATTTTCTTCTAATTGAGGATATTGTTTTTTACCTTCTTCTAATTGTAAATATTGAAATTCATAGGATTGTAATGATTGTAAATTTTGCCTAATATTTTGATGATATTGGCTATCATAATTAATCTCTTGAATTTCAGTATTAATCTCGTTAATTTCTAATTGTTTAGGAGAATTTTCTGTTAATTCTTTTAATTGTAATTCTAAATCACTGATCTTATTTTCTAATTCTGGTTTACGTTGTAATAATTTATTTAAGTCTTTTTGAGCATCGTTTATTTTTAATTGTTGATATTCCACTCGTCTTAAATTAGATTCTTCCTGTCTCAATAAAGCGTGATCTTTTTCGTTATAATTAAAAGATTCGATCGAGTGTTGAATTTCGATTAATTTTTCTTGAATTTCTGGAGCATAATTATCATTAGTTAATAATTGAGTTAATCTTTCTTTTTCTGTTTGAATTTCCTCGTATTGAGCGTAAATATCTTCAATAGAATCTAGTTGATTTTCTAATTTAATGTAACTCTGTTTTAAAAGATTTTCTGAGGCTAATTCTTGATTTAATTGCCCATATTCTAACCTAAGTTTTTCTAACTCCCTTTCACAGTTTCTTTTTTCTGCGTCATAATGCCAAGATTCCGATTCTAACTGTTTTTCTTCTTCTTTAGTTTTACTAATTACATGGTTTAAATGATTTTCGTCTAACTCTCGATCGCACAAAGGACATACAGCATGATCCTGATTAAGAATATCAAGTTTTTGATGCAATTTTTCGATCTGTTTTTCGAGACTTTTTTGATTATTAAGATAGACTTGAATTAAACTTTTATGACTTTCCCCTTTTTCTTGGACTCTTTTTTGATAATTTTTCTTATTTTCTAATTCTTTAAGTTGTTTTTCGAGAGTAAAAAACTCTTGCCTTTTATTTGGCACTTCTGCCAATTTATTTTGTAAAATAACTTCTTCTTGGGCTAGTTTTTCTAAGTTAATTTGTATTTTAGTTAACTCTCTTTCTAACTCAGTTTTTAATTTTTGTTCTTGTTGTATATAAGGTACAATATCTTTTTGAATTTGATCTAGTTTTTTTAATCTATCTCGACAGATTTGTAAGGCTTCAATGTCCGCCGTTAAATCTCCTGCTTTATTAATAGTTTTTTCTAATTCTTCCTGTTGTTTAATGAGGTTTTCAAGATTAGTTTTTTCTTTTTGAATCGTCAAAATTAAGTTATTCGTTTCTTCCCTTAATTGTTGCTCTAATGTTTGTTTTTTACTTAATAAATTTTGATAGGTTTGAAATCGATCGTTTAATTGTTGATCTTCATTTCTTAAACTATTTAATTCTTGATATTTTTCTCGAATAATATCTTCTTTATTGAGGATAATATTTAATTTATTAATCTGCTCATTTACTGTGTTTTTTTCTATATCTAAACTATTAATTCTTCTAACAATACCATCTAATTGACTTCTTAATCTAACGGCTCGATCGAGTTGGGCATCCCGTTGACTATGGAGTAAGTTAATCTCCCTTAGTTGTTGAGCTTTTGTTTCCTCTTTTTCTTGTAAAAATTTTAAATCTTTTTCCGTATTTTCTAACTCTAAAAATACCGCTTGTTTTTCCTCTAGTTGACTAACAATTTCTGTTACATTTCGAGCTATTTCTTCACTTCTAATTTTATATTCTCTAGCCAAATTTTTAGCAGAATCCGCTAGTTTTTCATATTGATTTAAGTTTAGTAAATCCGCTAGAATTTGTTTTCTTTCCGCCGATGTATGTAGCATAAATTCATCAGCTCTACCCTGTCTTAAATAAGCAGAATTAATAAAGGTTTTATAGTCTATCTTTAGACATTTTATAATGTTATCTTGGGTATCTTTTAATCCTTTTCCTGATAAAGATTTATAACCATCGCTATTTACTACTTGAAAATCTAAAGTACTTCCCCCTTTCCGTTGACGAGTGCGAATAATACGGTAATATTGGTCATCATAAATAAACTCAAAGTCCACCCTTGTATTTTTTTCTCCTAAATGAATAATATCCTCAATACTATTAGTACGAGTTTCACCCCAAATAGCCCATGTAATTGCTTCTAAAAGAGATGATTTTCCTGCACCATTAGCACCGCAAATACAAGCGGTATGAAGTCCACTAAAATCAAGAATGCTCGATCGATAACTGAGGAAATTTTTAAGGGTTAATTTTCTAGGAATCATAACAAAATTAATGGAGAATGGAGAATGTTACCTATTACCGAATACTGCCCTGTTAAGCCCCCCTACCCCCCAACTTTGGGGGAATCAAACTTGGTGAAAGTCCCCAGTATTGGGGATTTAGGGGCGGACACAATAACTTGAGCGACTAACCGAACAGTATTGATTATCTATAGCACCTAAAGCCTAACAACGCTTTAATGCTTTGATGTTAACAAATTATTTCAGGGAAATGATTAAGCAATTCTATATTATTTAATTAGTATAACACTACATTCATAGGAAAAATATGTATTCTACGATACAAAATTTTATTAACCTTATCTTTACCATGAGTAAGTTTAACACAGAAAAATAGCAAGGATTAAATCATGTCCAGACTTGGTAGAAGAAAATTTCTCTTATATGGTTCTGCTACGATCGGCACAAGTATATTATTGAAAGCCTGTGCTGATGCCCCTCCAGCAGATGATACCGCCGTTACTCCCACAGAAACTCCCACCAGTGGAGATACCATCAAAGTGGGTATTTTACACTCCCTAAGCGGTACAATGGCGATTAGTGAAACCAGCGTGGTGGATGCAGAAAAATTAGCTATCAAAGAAATTAATGCCTCTGGCGGTGTTTTAGGCAAACAAATCGAAGCCATTGTGGAAGATGGACAATCTAACTGGGATACTTTTGCAGAAAAAGCGAATAAACTTATAGATCAAGATAAAGTCAGTACTGTATTTGGTTGTTGGACTTCGGCTAGTCGTAAAGCTGTATTGCCAGTTTTCGAGTCCAAAAAACATATGCTCTGGTATCCTGTACAGTATGAAGGACAAGAATGTTCTAATAATATATTTTACACGGGAGCGGCCCCTAACCAACAAATTGAACCTGCGGTGGATTGGTTATTAGAAAACAAAGGTAAAGAGTTTTTCCTAGTTGGTTCAGATTATGTTTTCCCCCGTACTGCAAACACCATCATTAAAGCCCAATTAGAAGCCAAAGGCGGTAAAGTTGTCGGAGAGGATTATTTACCTTTAGGAAACACTGAAGTAACTCCTATTATCAGTAAAATTAAAACGGCGTTACCTAACGGGGGCGTAATTTTTAACAGTCTTAACGGTGATAGTAACGTGGCTTTCTTCAAACAAATTCAGGCGGCAGGTTTAACTCCTGATAAATACCCTGTTATGTCTGTAAGTATTGCGGAAGAAGAAGTACAACAAATTGGGGTTGATTACCTCAAAGGACATTATGCGGCATGGAACTATTTTCAAACCGTTGAAAGTCCTGAAAATACAAAATTTGTCGAGGCTTTCAAAGCGGAATACGGTCAAGATCGTGTAGTAAATGATCCTATGGAAGCGGCTTATACTATGGTTTATCTCTGGAAACAAGCCGTAGAAACCGCAGGTAGTGTGGATGATATTGAGAAGGTTCGATCGAGCGCCGTAGGACAAACTTTTGCTGCTCCCCATGGTGCTGTTACACTATTACCTAATCATCATATTGCTAAAACCGTGCGTATTGGTCAAGTGAGAGATGATGGTTTATTTGATATTGTCTATGCTACTGATGGACCCATCGACGCAGTGCCTTGGAATCAGTTTGTAGCTGAAACCAAAGGTTATTCTTGTGACTGGACTGATCCTGCTAAGGGTGGTAAGTTTAAAATGAGCTAGGAAGAATTAAGAATTAAGAATTAAAAATTAAGAATTAATGAGTGAAAAAAAGAGTTCAATAAATTGAACTTTACACTATTAGCCGTGTAATAAATTACACGGTGGATTATTCATTAACACCCTAATTCCTCATTATTCAACCCTCATCATAACTAGCTGTTTTTTGATCAACGATCGAACTCCATCGAGACTAAAATTAGTTTGAGCAATAATATTTTTTACCGTTAAATTTGCTTGAGGATTTTTAGCGCAATATTGCATAAAAATAAACTCCTCATCATTAACGGTAATCGGTTGAAATTGATAGTCTAATAAACTCTTACTTTCCCAACCAAAAATACAAGGATTTAACTCAGGTTTAGCTTGTTGAAGTCGATCGTCATCTTCCCAATTTTCCCTTATTAAAGGCGGTTTACTCAAGAAAAATTCATAATGAGTAATATTATCAGGATCGAGTAATTCTATTAAACGAAAACGCTCTTGATGAGTTAAATTATTCGCCCGATTAATTAAGTCTTGATTTTTGCCAATTAATCTATCTAATTGCCATATATCAGGGTTAGAAAAACCGATAAATTCTAAACCAGAAGCATTAATAAAATCGAATAAAGTATCAATATTGTAATCCGTTTCGCAGGGATGCACATACATATCCGCAAAACATTCATCTCGTTGATTTTCCCATTGCCAACGCTCTTTTTCTCTCCTCACTAAACGATTATTTTCAGGTAAAGTCGCAAAAACATCTCTACCAACTTTCACCCCGTCTGTGTAATCTCCTCTTTTGTCACCCTGTAGAAGTGCGATCGCCTGTTGCATCAAAGAAATTTCCCATCTGCCCAATTCACCATAAACGAAGATGTGCATAATGCCCCCCTCCGCCAATTTTTCAGCTAAATTTTTGATGCCAATTTCGGGTTCGGGTAAATGATGTAATACACCAACGGAGTTAATTAAATCAAAAGTACCCTCTAAAGTATGAGCAGATTCCAGGGGAAGTTGTTTAAAAGTAATTGTACCGTGAAAGTTATTTAATACCCCCGATTTTTCGAGGCGTTTTTGTGCCATTGCTAAGGCATTTTCGCTTATATCAACGGCGATAATTTCTGCATAGGGATTATGTAAAACTAAATATTCCGTTCCCGAACCTGTACCACAACCAGCATCCAAAATGCGGATTTTTTCCCGTTGGGGTTTCATTCCCGTACAAAAATTATAGACAGATTGATAATGCCAACGCCAATTATAACCCGGAGGTGGTTCATCTAATAAAGGATCAGGAGGAAAGGGATATGTGTTATAAAGTTTTTGAACGGCTTTTCTAACTTCGGACATTTTTATTTATACTTATTATTGATCAACTCTTTATTATCGATCGAAATGGCATCATTCTACATTGTGATTGGGAAGTAGGAAACAAAGCAATAAGCAATCTCACTGTGTAATAAATTACACAGCTATTATGATCACGTTCAATAAATTGAACTCTCAATTTTGGAAGGGGGCAACATTGCTAATTATTAACAAAATATATTTTTCCACGAAATAACTGATAGACTAAACTTTTAATAGTCTCTTAATCAATGCTATGGCTAAAAATAGAGAACAAAATCTGGATAAATTTCAATTATCATTATATTTAATGCCGATATTTGGACCTATTTGGGCATTAATTAACTTAAAACTTTTTTCTTATAATCTCAATTCACAACAGAAAAAAACAGGTAAAATTTCTGTTAACTTAGGTTTGGCATGGTTAATAAGTTATAGTACTTTATGGTTAGGAGGAAGTCTTGCTTCTGATGTTATTTCTTTTAGATTACTTTATCTTAATGGCATAATTACTACTACTTATTTTTTAGTTTGTTTAATTTTAATTACTCGGCTTTGGAGTAAAAAATAACAACTAAAAACGATTATTTATTATTCTTTATTACTAATAATTATTATGATTTGGCAATATAAAACTCCCGGTATTCCTGATGAACTTTTTGAAAGATTAGACGGTATTCCCCTCACAAAAAAAGAAGTTAGATTACTAATTTTATCGGCATTAAAATTAAAAGAAAATTCTGTTATTTGGGATATAGGGGCTGGAACTGGTACAGTATCGATCGAAATAGCTTTATTATGTCCTCAAACAAAAGTTATTGCCATTGAAAGAGATGCAGATGTAGCAAACTTAATTAAAAAAAATTGTGAGGTTTTTCAAGTAAAAAATGTCGAAGTAATCGAAGGAAATGCTCCTGATTGTTTTACAAAATTAACACAAAAGCCCGATCGAGTTTTTATTGGGGGAGGAAAGTCTGTCAAAAATATCTTATTGACTCTCTGGGATTATTTACCCTCCGAAGGGAAAGTGGTGGCAATGGCTAGTAATTTAGAAAATCTGTATCAACTTTCTGAAGGTTTTGCTCAACTACGAGCCTGTAATATTGAAGTTGTACAATCTTCCATTAACCGTTTAGAAACAAGGGGATTAAGTCAAGTATTCGCTGCGATCGCACCTGTATTTATTTTGAGTGGTGAAAAAATTAGTTAATCAGGAGATAAGGAGAGAGGAGAAATATTTATTTATCGGAGATTTTGTTGAGAAGAAGAACGACGATTTTTTTTCGTATTATTAGAGTTAGAAGTCGATTTTTGAGTATATTTAGGAATAGTAAAATAGAATTGACTTCCTTTATTTTTACCTTGGGATTCTGCCCAAATTTCTCCCCCCCAATTCTTCACAATTTGCCGACAAATGGCTAATCCTAATCCCGTGCCTCCTGCCGATCGTCTTAATGCGCCTTCTTCCTGATAAAATCGATCGAACACTTGTTTTAATTTTTCTGGTTCGATTCCTCTCCCATTATCTGATACCATAACTTTTAATTGACTAGGATTTTTTTCTTCAACTTGGATGATAATTTGTCCTTTTTTATCGGTAAATTTACAAGCATTATCCAATAATTTACTCAAGACTTCTACCAACCATTCTCCATCGGCTTCCACTAAAACCATAGAATCGAGAATAAAGTTATTAATGGAAGGGATATTACTTTGATCTTGTCTCGATCGAATATGAGATAATGATAAATCAACACATTCTTGCAAAGATAAAGGCTCAGGATTCCATTCCACCGTACCACTTTCGAGGCGGGAGAGGGTAAGAAAATCTTGCACTAATTTACGCATTCTTTCCGCATCTTCTAAGGCTGTACTTAACATCACTTGTCTTAATTCTGGTGACATATCAGGTTCATTCGCCAAACTTTCTAAACATACCTGAATGGTAGAAAGGGGAGTACGCAATTCATGTCCCGTAATCGCTACTAAATTCGAGCGTGTTCGATCGAGAGCCTCCAATTGTTCATTAAGGTCTTCTAAATTAGCATAAGACTCCGCTTGAATCAAGGCAACCCCCACTTGAGTAGCAATAGCATCTACTAACGCAATATCTTCGGGTTTCCATGTGACGGGCATAGAGTCACAATGATGTAATTCCATCATCCCCAATAATTTCCCTTGATAAAGTATCGGCACAATTAGCCATGAAATGATGGAGCAACTATTGACTAATTGTGATAATAATGATTTATTATTCTGAATACGAGGATCGATCGAAACATCATCAATACTTAAAGATTCCCGTAAAGTCAACACTTCCTCAAACAAAGGATTCGCTTTAACCGGCCAACTTTTGCCCTTAATTGATTTTATCTTACCATTCAAAAACTCGTGTTGAATTTCCGCATTTAAGTCCGTTTCCTGACAACGATAAATCAAACAACGACAAACATCTAACCCCTCTCCTAACTTATCCACTGCCACTTGTAAGATTTGATCAGGATCGAGCGATCGACGTATTGCTTCCGTAATCGAATTAAGTAATCGTTCTTTTTTCTCCTTGACACTCAAAAAACGATTAGCCTTAATCAGTTTATATTGTCCAGCCTGTAAATATGTTACCAACCTTTGTACAAAAGGATCAGGATTGGAACTAGAGGAAAATTCTAAGGGCGTACTTGTGATATTGTCAATATCACTGCAATAAAGTTCTAACGCCTCATCTATTTTACCCTTCAATTCGGGGCGATAATTGACAATGCGTTTTAGTAATATTACTGCTGATTTTTGACTTACAGTTCGATCGAACGTCCAAATCCCCTCAAAACGGCGACTATTATCCATAGCTATTTCCGAGGCTTGAGTTTTAGGATGATGGGTTTTTTCCCGACAAATTAAACAATTAGCATAATGTTTGGCAATTACCACTAAATGCCATTCGTGAATTAACTCATCTTCAGGGGTAAAAGCGATTTTTTCATACACATCCGAAATACTGCTAAACTCAGTTTCAGGAGCAGCCAAAACGTAAACATGGGGAGAAATACGCCCAATACGTTGATAGCGGTGGGCTTCTTGACGATAAAACCTTTCCTTTTGAAAACTAGCGATAATTAAAGGTTGTTCATCTCCCGCCAAAACTTGATCTTCCATGGCATGGGATAAAGCCGTCAGAGAAGACTTAAAATACATTTGAGAGCGCCATTGGGGGAAGGCTGTTAATAAATCGGTAACGACAGAATTAGGATTACTCATCAAGTCTGCTTAATGTTGCTTTCAGCTTTAATGCTGTAAAAATATTAATAACCTATCACAAATAATTGCTTTAAATTCTATCCTACATTAGTTAGTCATCCCTCGTCATCAATCAAATTTTAATTTATGTTAAGAAAACAATGGAGAATGGAGAATGGAGAATGGAGAATGGAGAATGGAGAATGGAGAATGGAGAATGGAGAATGGAGAATGGAGAATGGAGAATGGAGAATGGAGAATGGAGAATGGAGAATGGAGAATGGAGAATTAAAAAATATCTTCTTTTCTTCGGAGTCTCCCCAACACCCCAACACCCTAATTCCTTGATTTATTGCAAAAGTCTATTATAAGTTAGCTGTAATAGCTTGTACAGGACAAGTAGGAATACACTGCTCACACACGACGCAAGTCTGTTGTCGAAACTGTAGTTTATAAGTACTAGCATTCAATGTTAAAGATTCCGTAGGGCATACTCCCGTACATAATCCACAATGTACGCAAATATTTTCATCAATCATGATCTCTCCTGTGGTAAGAGAAACATTAATATTGTTTGCTTTCATCCAGTCAATGGCAGCATCTAATTGATCTATATCTCCCGACAATTCTAATACTAATTTTCCCACTTGATTGGGTGCAACTTGTCCTCGTATGATATTAGCGGCGATGTTAAAATCTTTCGCTAATCGATAGGTGACGGGCATTTGTACTACGCTTCGGGGAAAAGTTAAATTTACTCTCTTTTTCATAGGTATTTGTTAATCGGTTATAAGCTAGTTTGTAGTGATGGCTAAAGTCATTTTATTATAAGTATTTAAAGAAATATTTAATTTTTTTATGATTATCATGGAAAAATAATCCTCTTTAAAAATTGAGTTGAGACAAAAATGACTAATTTACTAGAACAATTAAAACAATACACCATCGTCGTGGCAGATACGGGAGAAATTCAAGCCATTGAAAATTTTACTCCTAGAGACACTACCACCAATCCTTCTCTGATAACGGCGGCTGCCCAAATGCCCGAATATCAAAGTATTGTTGATGATACTTTAAAATTGGCTAGACAGGAGTTAGGGGAAAAAGCTGATATTGATACAGTGGTGAAACTTGCCATTGACTGGTTAGCCGTTGCCTTTGGTAAACAAATCTTAAATATTGTACCGGGGAGGGTTTCCACTGAAGTTGATGCTCGTTTATCCTATGATACCCAAGGTTCGATCGAAAAAGCGCGTTATTTAATTTCCCAATATGAAAAAGCGGGGATTCCAAAAGAGCGTATTTTAATTAAAATTGCATCTACATGGGAAGGTATCAAAGCCGCCGAAATTCTCGAAAAAGAAGGTATCCACTGCAATTTAACCTTATTATTCGGTTTTCATCAAGCGGTAGCCTGTGCCGAAGCTGGAGTTACCCTGATTTCTCCTTTTGTGGGTAGAATTCTTGATTGGTATAAGAAAACCACTGGTAAAGATTATACTGGTGCAGATGATCCGGGGGTGCAATCCGTGACGGAAATTTACAATTACTATAAAAAATTCGGCTATAAAACCGAAGTCATGGGAGCAAGTTTTCGCAATATTAGCGAAATTATTGAACTTACGGGCTGTGATTTATTAACTATTTCTCCTAAACTTTTAGAACAATTAAGTAATACACAAGGAGATTTGCTTCGTAAATTATGCCCTGAGACGGCTTTAAACCTTGATATTGAGCGAATAACCGTTGATAAGGCTACTTTTGACAAAATGCACTCAGAAGATGCTATGGCTTCGGAAAAACTAGAGGAAGGTATTATCGGATTTACAAAAGCCTTAGAAACTCTTGAACAACTTTTAGCGACTCGCTTAAAAAGGTTAGAAGGGGATAAATCTTTAGCCCATGCAGTGGCAGATATTTTTCATGTCTATGATTTAGATGGTGATGGTTTTATTTCCAGAGAAGAATGGGCAGGCGCTGATGCGGTGTTTGATGCTATTGATATTAACCATGATGGTAAAATTACCCCTGAAGAAATGGCTTCTGGTTTAGGTGCGATCGTCTATTTAGCTCAAACAACCTAACCTATTAGGATAAAAAAAGATGTGTTATGATCAATTTTCAATTCTGGATAATTGACTTTAATGACAAAAAGTGAGGTCGATCGAGTATAATTTTAGACTCGTTGCAGTAATTTATCACTCAAAGGAATGTCTAAATCTAATTATCATCTTTATAACGCCGTGTCAGGGGTTTTCGGGGGAATATTATTTGTCTTCCTTGCTCATTCTGTGGCATTATCTCAAGAGATTGATACTGTCACGAGCAATAATTTCTCAGAAGTAAATATTTTTCAAGCCTTTATTTTAGGCATGATTCAAGGATTAACAGAATTTATCCCCATTAGTAGCACAGCCCATTTAAAGGTGATACCTTTAGCTTTAGGATGGAACGATCCGGGAGTTTCTTTTACTGCTATTATCCAACTAGGAAGTATTGTGGCGGTTTTATGGTATTTTCGTCAAGATTTAAGCAATTTAACCCAAGGTATTTTTAAGTCGATCGAAAAAAAAAATTATGATACCCAAGAGTTTAAAATCGGTTTAGGTATCGCCATCGGTACAATTCCCATTGTTATCTGTGGGTTGGCTTTAAAACTTCTTGTCACAGATTTAGATAACGCTGGTTTTCGCAGTCTCAAAACTATTGCTATTGCTTCGATCGTCATGGCTATATTATTAGGTATCGCCGAAAAAATAGGCACTCATAAACGCAATTTTGACCAATTATCCACAAAAGACGGTATTCTCATGGGATTAGCTGAAGCCCTAGCCCTTATACCCGGTGTTTCTCGCTCAGGCTCAACTATTACCGCAGGATTGTTTCTCAACTTAGAAAGGGCAACCGCAGCTCGTTTTTCTTTCTTACTAGGTATTCCAGCTATTACTCTAGCAGGTTTAGTAGAACTAAAAGACGTTTTTGATCAAACCCTAACCTTTTCCTCTTTAATACCTTTAACCATTGGTTTAATCTCCTCTTGGATTTTTTCCTATCTTTCCATCGCTTGGTTAATTCGCTTTTTACAAAAACAAAATACTTGGGTTTTCGTGTGGTATCGTCTTATTTTTGGCGTTGCAATTCTGATAACGTTTTAATCAATATGCTCATCAAAAATAATATAAATTGCGAAAATAAATGATAACGTAATAATATACTTTTCCCTTCAAGGTTATTTTCAACTAAACATTTTTAGTTAAAATAATATTTTGAAGTATCATAAAAATATGTTAAATTGTGTCTATGAAATCTTGTTAGTAGAGGATAATTCAGTTAATGCCAAATTAATTCAAAGTTTACTCTCCCATGCCCATCAATCTGTTTTAGCAGAAGGATTGTCTTTCAACCTATCCTTAGTCAGTAATTTAACCGAAGCGATTAATCTTCTCAATCAACAAGAATTTGATGCTATCTTACTAGATTTAATGTTACCCGATGCCAAAGGTATCGAATCCCTATTAAAAATTAAAGAAAATGCTCCTGATACGCCGATTATTGTTCAAACAGCTAACCATGATCAAGAGGAGAATATTGTAGTTAAAGCATTCCAAATGGGTGCTAACGGTTATCTACGCAAAAAAGATTTAGATACTAACTTGTTAGTTTATGCCCTTCGTCTTGCGATCGAGCGACAACAATATATTGATAAAGTAGCTCAACTAAAACAGCAACAGCAACAGCGAGAGGAATTTGCCAATTTAGAAATTTTCGCTAATTCCATCCAACCTAGTATCACGGCGAGAATGTTTGCTTCGGAAGCACTCAAAGAGAGTATTCCCGAAGTTTTTGCCGAATTAAGCGAAAAATATGGAGAATTGTTGGATTTAGCCTTAGAAGAAAGGGCTTTTCGAGTCAATCATGACATTTCTGAGCAATTAAGAGAATTAGCTAGTAAATTAGGGTTTTTTAAAGCAAGTCCGAGGGATATTGTCGATATTCACACAAAAGCGCTCAAAAAGAAAACCCAAAATGTTAATTTTGCCAAAATTCAAGCCTATGTAGATGAAGGTAGGTTAAGATTATTAGAATTAATGGGTTATTTAACTTCTTATTATCGAAAATATTATATTGGTTTAGGTAATCTTAATCTTATCTCTACCCCTGACTTGGATCAATTTTAATTCATGAGCAACTACATATTACGTTTATACATTACAGGAAATTCTCTTAATTCTCAACGAGCGATCGCTAATCTGTTAAAATTGTGCAAAGAGGAATTGAGTAATCAATATATAGCAGTCAGTTATGAGTTGTGAAAATTATCTTATCATCAAAGGCAAGAGGCAAAAGGCAAAAGGCAAGATTAGTCGTATCTTCGATATTTTTTCTAATAATTTATTTCTCACAAATGATTCCTGATTGCTATAAAGTAGAAATTATTGATGTATTAGAAGAACCACAAAGGGCGGAAAGAGAGAAAATCTTAGTAACTCCCACCCTCATTAAACAATTACCTCCTCCATTACAAAGAATTATTGGTGATTTATCTAACCGTGAAAAAGTTATTTGTGGATTAGATTTAATTACTAAACAATCCGATAAATAATTAAGAATTAACAATTAAAAATTAAGAATTAAGAATTAAGAATTAAGAATTAAGAATTAAGAATTAAGAATTAAGAATTAAGAATTAACAACCCCTAATTCCCTAACTCCCTAATTTCCTAATTCCCTAACCTCTTAACATTTAACTCCCTAATCGATAAATACTATAAGGCAAAATCTACTTAATGACTATGAGGGAATATGAAGACGATATAAATATTAGTCAAGAATTTCTCAATGTTTGTCATGCTCAATTAACGATACTCATTAAGAGTTTTTTTGTGCAAGAAATCGCTATTTATTTAACGAATAATAGTATTGATAAAACCCAGTTAATTCCTATTTTTATTTATCCTGATAGTGCTTTTAATAATTATATTAAATCTTTATTTTATTTACCTGATAATATCTCCAATGATAGTTATTATAACTATAGTCAAATATTAGAAGATTCTTTGTTATCCCAAGAAATAACTCGTTATCTTCCCAATACTTCTTCCCCTCATCAATTAATTTTACCCCTTATTTATCAAGGAATAATCCTCGGTTTATTTGCTATTAAAAGAAATACGAATCCTTGGCATGAATCAGAAATTTTACAAATTAAAGAGATTGCGAACACCATCGCTTTAGTTCGTTTTATTGAGCAAAAACAACAATTAATGGAGCTTAAATTAAATCAAATACAGCAATTAAGATCGATCGAAAATGACCATATAGACGATTTTGTACATCAATTACGCAATCCTTTAACAGCTATTCGTACCTTCGGAAAATTATTATTAAAACGTTTATTACCCGATGATAAAAATTATCAGATTACTGAAAATATTATCAGAGAGAGCGATCGAATGAAAGACTTAATTACTGATTTTAGTCAACAATGGGATGGTTTTAACAATGATGAAATTATTACTTTAAATCAAAATCAAAGTAGTTTCTTTTTACCAGAAAAAATTGAAGCCTTAGAATCTTTAGATATAACCAATATTCTTAATCCTTTAATTAACAGTATTAAAGTTATTGCCGAAGAAAAAAATATCAAAGTTTTTTATCAAACTAATGATTTTTTACCTTTAATTTTAAGCAATGAAAAAGCCTTAAAGGAAATTCTGAATAATATCTTAGAAAATGCGGTAAAATATACCCCTAATCAGGGTAAAATTATGATAGAATTATCTCCAGAAAATCAAGAATTACTGATTAAAATTAGTGATACTGGTTATGGTATTCCCGAAGAAGATCAACCTCATATTTTTGAAAGACATTATCGAGGTATTCAAACTCAAGGAGATATTTCTGGCACTGGTTTAGGGTTGTCGATCGTCAAGGAATTATGTGATAAAATAGGAGTTAAAATTAGCCTAATTAGTCCCTATAATTGGGTAAAAAATCAACAAAATAAAGGAACACAATTTTCTCTTTTTATACCACTTATATCACAATAATTTGTATGCCTTCTTCTAAACCTTTCTGTATGCCTTCTTCTAGTGCTTGTTCTTTCCACATTTGAACTACTAATTTATACAAACGAGGTTCTTTTGGCATTGTGGCAGTTGTTAGGTCTAACATAGCTAATATCTCCTGATCACTTAATTGAACGAATTTACTATTTAGTATAGTTTCGATTATATTTAATCGTCTTTAAAATTTCTCATCATTCCCGTAAAAATTAAGTCCTTCGATCGTACCTTTTAAATTCCAGTTGAGAGTAGAGGAAAGTTTATCACATATCATCCCTGCTTTTAAAGGACGTGGAGCTAGTTGGTGTAAACTAGGAGTATCGATGGGGATAACATATTGACAATCTAAATTAAATACATCTGCAACTTTAAGGGCAAAATCATAACGACTAATAACATCAACTCCTGCCACATGAAATAAACCTTGTTGTTTAGTTTCCACTAATCGACAACTAGCTTCTGCTATATCATTAACTAAAGTAGGTGAACCAATTTGATCCATTGGTACTTTTACAATCTCCTTATTTTGTAATGACTTAATTAATCTAGTAACAAAATTTTTCCCTTGTAATTCATAACCATAAACAACCGTTATTCTTAATAATAAATAATCATCTAATAACTTAGTAATTAAATTTTCTACTTCTAATTTTTGTTTACCATAAACACAAATAGGATTTACTAAATCTGTTTCTTTATAAGGTCCTGATTGACCATCAAAAACATAATCAGAAGAATAAAAAACTAATTTTGCACCAATTTCTTTACTTGCTTTAATAACATTTAAACTGCCTTCCACATTTATTAAATGACTTTCTTCAGAATTAGTTTCACAATAATTAACGTTAGATAAAAAAGCTGGTAAAAAAATAATTTCAGGTTGAATTTGAAAAATGAGCGATCGCACCTTTTGTTCTTGGATTGTTTCTAAAGGTGATAATTCTGGTAGTTGATAATTATGATAAGTTCCAGTAACATCCCAACCACGAGATTTAGTCGTTTGTAAAAGATGATAACCGACTAAACCTGAAGCACCAATAATTAAAGTTTTCATGATTTTATAATGTGTTCACTACGGATAAATAAAAGGACTTTGAAATTCAACAAAAGGAATAAAACTACTATCTCGTTGAGAAATAATCGGCTTATCTATTTCCCAAGGAATTCCTAGAGAATCGTAACGAATACCAGTATCAGATTCAGGATGATAAACAGTAGAAACTTTATACATCATAATTGCTGTTTCACTCATCACCGCAAAACCATGGGCTAATCCAGAAGGGATATAGATTAAATTAGCTTTTTCAGCACTTAAATCAAAAATTTCAAACTGTCCATAAGTGGGAGAATTAACTCTTAAATCGACTACCACATCTTTAACAGCACCTTGAACACAATAAACTATTTTTATATGCTCATGGGGAGGTAATTGAAAATGTAACCCACGTACAACATTTTGATAAGAAAAAGAATAATATTCTTCGGCAAAATTAGTATCTAATCCTAAATCTTGGAAAATTTCTTCATGAAAAGTCTTGACAAAACTGCCTCGATTATCTTCAAATTTTTTCGGTTGCAGTTGATAACAATTAGGTCTTTTAGTTTCAATTCTGTGCATTATCAAAGTTGAGAAAAACGATTTATAAATGTTAATAATAAATTAATTATCTTCCTTAGTGACCATGTTTAGTTTAACTCATTAATAAATTCAGTAACTGCATCGTATTGATCGTGATAGTTAATATATTTCGTTAAAGTTTCTAAATTTAATTCTGGCAATAATTGACTTTGATTTACTTTTATATACTGACTATTCTTTAAGCTATAAACTGTTAATAAACCATCTTCATAAAACCAAACTTCAGAAATTCCAAGACGGCGATACACTTCCAACACGTTAATATTACCACTGGTAACAATTACCTCAATAATTAAATCGGGAATGTCCTTTTTACTATAAATATTATAGGATTCATCGGGTTCTTTTCTTCCTGTTATTTCTTTGCTACCTAACGTTGTACTTCCCCACATATAGAATCTAATTCCCTTATGCCTCATGTAAGTTTCCAATAAATTACCAATGAGACTTTTGATGAATTCATGGGCTTGACTTGGACTCATGATAATTTCTAATTCTCCATCTAAATAAATAAATCTTACTTCTTCAATATCTTGAAATATAGTTTCTATTTGCTCAAATTTTTCCCAATTAATACCATCTAAAACTAATTTATTAGGTTTTATGGGAGGATTTTCTAGTAATGTTGTCATAATGTCTGATTCTCCTTATTATTTTGAGGTAAAATATTTAGTATTTAAAACAGATAAACTTAATTTAATTCAGGTTATTTAACCACTCGATCGCATCTTCAAAGGATTGAAAATCAAATAGACTTTCAGCCAAAGATTCTAATTGAGGAATAGAGATCGATCGTGCGATCGCCACTTCGTGATCGAATTTTGGTTTGTAACTCAGGTTGATAAAGCACCACAACGACGGGTTAACATACGAATTAACAAATCTGCTTCTCCTTATTCAGGATAATCTTCGATGATTTCAGCTTGTTTTATACTAATGACAATGTCCTTTACAAAGATGTTATCATTTGCTAAATCAATGGAAGATTAATCTTGATTTACCTTAAACCAATTATCTAAATCTGTGATGCCCTGAAAGTCTAATAAAGCTTCTCCTAAAGACTCTAACTCAGGAATAGACAGCGATCGAATTTTGGTTTGTAACTCATCTGATAAGGCACCACAAAGACGGGTTAACTGACGAATTAATAACTCCGCTTCTCCCTCTTGTAAGGCTTTTTCTTTCCAGTAACTAACTACTTGTTTATACAAACGGGGTTCAGCCGGCATTGTTGCCGTTTTTAGATCTAACATAGCTAATATCTCCTGATCACTTAATTGACTGAATTTACTACCTAGTATAGCCTCAATTATATTTAATCGTCTTTGAAATTCCTTGTCATTTCCAGAACCATCTAAAATGTTTTGAGCAAGATTAATGGCTTCAGTTTCTGGTACTACAATTAATTTGAGTAAAGCTAAATTAGGAGTCAAATCCTTTAAACTTAATAAATCTTCCAAATATAATCGAGTCACTCTTGTATTTAATTCATTTTCATAAGGTAATTCCGTACCTAAATCATCTTGATGATTTTTTAGAATTAATAATCCACGCCATCGTTTTTTTATTTTATATTGGTGGAGATACAAGAATATCTCAGCAAAGTATCGACTATAAAAGTCTGAATCTCTTTGCATTTGTGCCTCCAAAAAGATTAGAGGTAAATTCTCCGCCGTCGGTGTTAATACGCCGTCAAGACGAAATTCTGTTTCTTTAATCACAGGAGCATTATAAATATATTCACTGTCAGCAGGAATACTGGGAATTAACTCATGAATCAAAGAAGGTTGAGAAAGAAAGATTGTGTAAAATAACTTATCAGTTTTCATGGGTGTTAGATTTTGGGTATTTACCAAGTTGGTGGGCAGTGCATCGCCCCAACGTTTATTGAGAGTAAAGGTTGATTAGAATTTTCAGTGCTGGATGTCATAGTTAATAAAATTTTTATTAGTTTGTAGTAAGGGCTGAAGCCCTTTTTTTTTTGTACATTGTAGTCATTTTTTATTATGACAAAAATCTCTAATAGTTTGAACTACATATGTTAACATCTCCTTCGTTAAGCCGGGAAATACCCCTAGCCAGAAGACACAATTCATAATACGATCGCTATTTTTTAAGACTCTTACCTAAATAATCCTAAGTATATTTTTAATATTTAAGATTAATTTTTTCTCCTTTGGGAAAAAGAGGATATTTTCCTTGACGAAGAAAGTAAGTTCCAATTAAAGTTTTATTGATTACAAAACGCATAAATAAAACCAAAAAACCGTAAAATGAGTGAGAATGAATTTGTTGAAATAAAAAATCTACTTTTTGATAATATTCTTCATTGGCTTTAAATACAATTAACTTTTTGAAAATTTCCCTTAATAGAGATAATCTTCTCAATTCAACGAAAATCCTAGTTTTTATTGTTAATTTATCACTTTTAAGAACCTTCTCATACAGATAAGGATATTCAAATAAATCAGAAATAGCATGACGAGGGGCAAACCAGTAATTAATAGATTCTGTTGTGTTGACTGCATTTGCTGCTCCCGCCTTGACTAATTCTTGATTATTGACAACAATACTAAACTGAGCGCAAGTTTCGATAAAACAGTCTAATTGAGGAATACCCATTTCTTTAGGATATTCAAAATAAGGATAATTCAACCAATTATCTCGCTCCCAGATGACACTAGAAATAAAAGCGGGTTCATTAATTGAAATATACTCTAACCATTCAAAGCCCTTGCCTAAGAAAAGCGTGTTGTTTTCGTAACGAAGTCGTTTATTACATAATATTGCTTTACTTTTACTTTTTTCAGCTAATAAAATTAAATCATGAATTTTTTCAAAAGCATTATCACATAAATAATCATCATCGCCCAATATATATATATATTGGGCTTTACAAACTAAAGTACATAATCTAATATTTTTTATTCCACCTACATTAGTCTCATTTTTTGAATAAAACCAATTAGGAATATTTTGGGACTCATCATGAAACACTAATTCTGTACTGTCTGTACTGCAATTATCTCTTACTCTCAACTCATAAGATAAAGGAAATGTTTGATTTTTAATAGATGACAATGTATTTCTCAAAAAACTAGCTCTATTGTAAGTAGGAATACAAATTGATAGTAAAGGTTGATTAGAATTTTCAGTGCTGGATGTCATAGTTAATAAAATTTTTATTAGTTTGTAGTAAGTGCTGAAGCCCTTTTTTTTTGTACATTGTAGTCAATTTTTATTATGACAAAAATCTCTAATAGTTTGAACTACATAAGTTAACATCTCCTCAGTTAAGCCCGGAAATACTCCTAGCCAGAAAACACAATTCATAATACGATCGCTATTTTTTAAGTCTCCTACAATCCGATAATTTAAGCCATGATACAGAGGTTGACGTACTAAATTCCCCCCAAATAGTAAACGAGTACCAATACGATTTTCTTCTAAATGACGTACTAAATCGTTACGGGTAAAAGGTGCAGATTCTTTGACAAAGACAGGAAAACCAAACCAACTCGGTTCAGAATTGGGTGCTGGATCAGGTAAAGTTAAGAAATCTTGTAAATCAGCGAGATTCTCTTTTAAAAACTGGAAATTTTCCTGACGTTTTGTTACAAATTCAGGTAATTTATCTAATTGAGCGACACCGACGGCGGCTTGCATATCTGTCATTTTTAAGTTATAACCGACATGATCATAAGTATATTTGTGATCGTAACCAAAGGGTAAATCTCCTAGTTGCCAACCGAAACGTTTATTACAAGTATTGTCCACCCCCGGAGGACACCAACAACTTCTACCCCAATCACGGAAAGACTCGACAATTTTTTTCAAACGGGTATCATTGGTTAAAACTGCACCTCCTTCACCCATAGTAATATGATGGGCAGGATAAAAACTTACTGTGGCTAAATGTCCAAAAGTACCTGTTTTTTTCCGTTATAAACGCTTCCCACTGCGTCGCAATTATCTTCAATTAACCATAAATCATGTTTTTGGGCAAAGGCAGTAATAGCGTCTAAATTGAAAGGATTACCCAAAGTGTGAGCGATCATAATTGCCCTTGTTTTATCAGATAAAGCTGATTCTAGTTGATCTACATCAATGTCATAACTAGGTAATTTTACATCAAGAAAAACTGGTACTAAATTGCTCAAAAAGAGAAGGTTGCGTATTTGGTGATAAACTCAAACCTGCTACTTCTGCCCCTAAGTTTAATAACCATAAAGATAACCATGCACCTTTAAAGCCCGTATGCCCAGTTATAAATACTTTTTTACCTTGCCAAAATTGTGGCGTTACCAAACTTTCCAAGGTGCGTCTCCTTTTTCGTATAAAGATTTTAATAATTCTAATTCTCTATAGGTATCCATACATTGCCAGAAACCTTCATGGTGATAAACAGCTAATTCTCCTTTATCTGCTAGGATGCGTAAAGGTTCGGCTTCAAAAATGGTATCATCGTTTTCGATTAAGTCTAAAACTTGTCGATTTATAGCAATTTCTACCCTTATGAGGTACACTATCTTTAGATTTTAATTAAAACTAATATAAACAAAGATGAAATCATACTCTATTGATCTTAGGCAAAAAATAGTTGATGTTTATTTACAAAATAAAGTCTCTATCAGATCATTAGCACAAAGATTTTCCGTGGCAAAAAGTTTTGTCCAAAAAATTATTAAACAATATCAAGATACTGGTGATGTTTCCCCTTTGAAGCGAGGAGGAGCAAGTCAAAGTAAAGTTCAAGAACCAAACTTATTAGTTTTAGAAAATATTATTAAGAACAATAATGATTGTACATTAAAAGAACTTTGTGATTTATTAACTTTAGAAACAGGTATTCAGGTAAGTATATCAACAATGTGGCGACTGTGTGAAAAACTCAATTATACTGTAAAAAAAAACTCTGTACGCCACAGAAAAACATACTGAAAAAGTACAACAGAAACGATGTGAATATTGGCAACAAATTAGAGATATTGACGAAAAAGACTTAATATTTTTAGATGAATCAGGGGTTAATTTAGCATTAGTAAGATTATATGCAAGAGCTTTAAAAGGAGAAAGAGCAAGAGGAGAAAAACCACAAAAAAGAGGTAAAAATATATCCATGATAGGAGCAATATCATTAGAAGGAGTAATAGAATTAAGCAATATTTATGGAGCAGTAGATGGATTAACTTTTGAGGCTTTCATTGTCAGAAAATTAGTCCCAAAATTATGGAAAGGAGCTTGCGTAGTAATGGATAATGCAAAGATTCATTTGGGAGAAACGATCAGAAAAGAAATAGAAAAAGTCGGCGCAAAATTAATATATCTATCACCTTATTCACCAGATTTTTCCCCCATAGAGAATTTCTGGTCAAAAATAAAAGCATTATTGAAAAAAATGTCCCCAAGAAGTTATGTAGAATTAATAGAGGCTATTGAATTAGCAATAGAAAAAGTGAGTAAAAACGATATTCATGGTTGGTTTACTCATTGCTGTTACTGTACCTCATAACAGTGAAAATTGCTATAATACCATATAACCACCGTTAATCCAACCATCTGAAGTTTGAGGTTTTTCTTTAAAACTGGTGACAAGATTATTCTCAATTTGTAACTCACCGAAACGAGAAGGAGGACGTACAGCGCTAACGGTGGCTAGTTTACCATGACTTTGATGATAAGCTAATAACTTATTTAGATCAATATTGGCAACACCATCACCATAGGTAGCCATGAAAATATCTGAATTTGATTTATCTAGGTAATTTTTGAGGCGTTTTAACCTACCGCCCGTCATGGTTTCTTCTCCCGTGTTAATTAACCAGATTTTCCAATTTTCTTCATCATGCCCTTTATCTAAATGGGTGATTTTCTGTTGTCCTAATTCTAGTAAAATATCGCTATGATTCCAGTCATAGTTAATAAAATACTCTCGAATCATATCGCCTTTGTAGCCTAAGCAGAGCATGAAGTTATGAAACCCATAACTAGAATAGCTTTTCATTATATGCCAAATCATCGGTCGATCACCTACCATAACCATCGGCTTAGGGCGAAATTCCGTTTCTTCTTTTAAACGAGTGCCTTTCCCGCCACACAAAATAGCGATAGGGATATTATTACTCATGATGGATTTTAAAAACAAATTAAATTTGTTAAAAATTATAATCGATTCACGCTTGAAAATTTAGAAAATAAAGCCTCTAATTACTGGTAAATTATTAATTTGCAAGTGTTTTTTATAATTTCTTAACTTTCAAAGTATGTATTTATTGATTCCAGCAGCAGGAATGGGCAAAAGAATGGGAAGTTCTCAAAATAAGTTGTTATTACAATTAAAAGGGAAACCCCTATTAGCATGGACATTAATCTCTGCTAATGAATCAAAAACCATCGAATGGATTGGAATTATGGGACAATCCTATGATTTTCCTGTGTTTGAAGAAATTATTGATCGAATTCAATTGTCCAAACCAGTGAAATTGATTCAAGGAGGTGACACTCGGCAACAATCTGTCTATAACGGTTTACAAGCCTTACCATCAGAAGCAAAAAAAGTCTTAATTCATGATGGAGCGAGATGTTTGGCGACTCCAAATTTGTTCGATCGATGTACACAAACTTTATTACACTGTCAAGGATTAATCGCTGCCGTACCTGTCAAAGATACCATTAAAATCGTTGACGATAATCTACAAGTAACTGACACTCCCCCCAGAGAAAATTTATGGGCTGCCCAAACTCCCCAAGGTTTTGACGTAGAATTATTAAAAAAATGTCACGAAAAAGGACTTAATTTAGGTTGGGAAGTAACAGACGATGCGGCATTACTAGAAAAATGTGGTTTTTCTGTACAGATAGTTAACGGTGAAGAAACTAACCTGAAAGTAACTACCCCCATAGACTTGACGATCGCAGAATTTATCTTACAACAAAAAAGTTATTGATCAATTCCTCATTTATTAGACTTCTCCACAAATTATATTTTTAATAGCTAAAACTATTGTAGAGACGTAAAATTTTACATCTCTATCTCAATTCTTGCAGGTGTCTATTGTGCATTCTCCATTTGACCTTGTTCATTTGTCTTGAAAATAGCTATGATTAAACATAGTAATGATGTTGCCCATTGTTAAATTTTCCTTTCATTGTTTAGAGTCGAAACTTCTTGAGAAAAAGCTATGATTACCAGTGAACAAGCCAGTCAAAACCAAAAACTCTACAAACAGACTTTGATTCGTCTGGGAGAAATGTTAAAAATCCTCAAACAAGGTGATAACAGTCGTAATCGAGAACATATTAAATCTCATTGTAATTTTTTATCCATTGAAGGCAAAAAATTAAATCTTTTTGGCTGGGTGGAAATTATGGAAACCGCCAAGATAGCTATTCTTAATTCAGAAAATGAGTATAACTCCACCACGAAACTCATTATCAAAGAAATTAAAAAAGCGGCAGAATATTTACTCAAAAATGAAGTTAATTCTATTTTTGTCGATGATAGCCTACAAATATTAGCACCCAACGCTCGATCGAGACTAATGGACTTAGAAACCGTTTATATCGATGCAGCAGAAATAAAAATGGCACAGGAAGAAGCCGAATTCTATACTCCTAGCCCTACCCTAGCAAAAGATTTATGGAAAGAAACTCAAATCGACTTTAATCCCCCCATTCCACCCGTACCAGAAAGTGATGATATTATCTCCGAAGATGAAGAAGAAGACAGCGACATATTCAATGACTTAGGATTATCCGATAACGATGGATTACTCGATGATTGGTTAGACGATGACTCATTTGCCGATGACAGTCAAGAAGTTAGTGCTGTATTTGTAGGAGAAAAAGATTTTAATACCCATATTCAAAAACCAGAAGAATCAGAAGAAGAGGACGATTTAAGTAACTTATTTGACGATGATGATAACGAACATTTTGAAATTGATGGCTGGGAAAATAATCAAGAAATCCCTCAAGGAATAGAATCGGATGATTGGTCATTTTTCTCAGAAGATGATCAAGATAATTCTGTTATTTCTTCATCCCTTGACATGGATGATATAGACGAAGGCTTAGAAGCACTATTTGATGAAAACGATCGTGAAACGGCACTGCACGAACACGAAGTGGAACTCCACGATGCCAACGGCAACTTGCACGATCGAACATCTTCCATTGACTATAAATCAACCTTTATTCAAGGAGACTTTAATTCAGAAGAATTAGATGAATTAGATAACTTATTCACAGATAACGAAAATGTCAGAAGTACCGTTATCATTGATGATCCTGAAGCGGAATTAGAAGGAATATTACAAAACCTTGATGACTTAGAAATAGAAGACGATTTTCCCAGTACGGGCAGTGCCAACACCTATCAAATTTTACAACCTCAAAAACGCAAACAACCCCTTGTTCTTGTTTATGATGAATTTGAAGACTTAAATAACTTACTCACTCATAACTTATTATGGGTAGAACCAGAAGACCCATTTTCTGATTTAGAATCAATTATCTTTAACTCCTTTATTAACTATTATGAAGATCATCGGGATTTAGAAAGATTCGTTAATACTTCCCCTCATCTTGAAAACGTTGATTGGCAAGAATTGAGTAATATTATTAATGACTTGCCCGTGGGAGACTTTTCAGGAAATCAAAATATCTCCAAAGAAACCAACACAGGTTTAAGTGAATTAGATAAACTTCTAGCTCAAGCGGATAAAACTAAAGGGAAATCTTCACAAAAATGGACTCGCCCTCAAAATAATTCCCCAGCAAAAACTGCACCAAAAACTTTTGAACAAAGTATGCGAGTACCAGTTAAACAACTGGATAACTTAAATAACCTCATTGGGGAAATGGTAGTTCGTCGTAATCGTCTGGAGGAAGATCAAGACAAGTTAAGACAATTTTTAGAGAATCTTCTTTCCCATGTGCAAAATTTAAGTGATGTGGGTGCAAGAATGCAAGATACTTACGAAAGAAGTCTTCTTGAGGGGGCTTTAATTGATAGCCGTAAAAGAAATGAAGCTACCGTAAAAGCTCAATTGGCAAGGGCTGAAAATCGATCGATGGGACGCTCACAAAGTGGCACTATGCGATCGAGCAACACCTACATAGGGGGAGATGATTCAGAAAATAATAAATTTCAACCCCCCGAATTAGACGAGTTAGAATTAGATCGTTTTACAGGATTTCACCTGTTAGCCCAAGATATTTTAGAATTAATTGTACGGGTAAGAGAGTCAACTTCTGATATTCAATTCCTTGTGGATGAAACAGATCAATTAGGGCGAAACTTAAGGCAAGTTACAACTCAACTCCAAGAGGAGATTAATAAATCTCGCATGGTGCAGTTTTCCCAAAATGCCGATCGACTTCCCCTACCCATTCGCAAAATTGCCGAAGGCTACAACAAACAAATACAACTAAAAGTAGAAGGTAGAGAGGTTCTCATTGATAAAATGATCCTTGAACATTTATGGGATCCTCTCCTACAAATTACCAAAAACTGTGTTACTCACGGCATCGAACTCCCCGAAGAGAGGGAATCGATCGGTAAACCTCCTGCTGGTACAATCACCGTCAGAGCCTTTTTACAAGGACCTCAAACCGTAATTTCAGTGTCCGATGACGGAGCAGGAATCGATCCTCACAAAATTAAGAAAAAAGCCATTCAAAACAAGCTCATCACCCCTAGCCAAGCCCAAAGCCTGAAAGATCAAGAAGTTTACGAGTTTTTATTCCATGCAGGATTTACTACCAAAGAAAAAGCCGATAGTCACGCTGGTAGAGGGGTTGGTTTAGACATTGTACGCACAAAATTAAACGAAATTCGAGGCACAGTCACCGTTGATTCTACTTTAGGATTAGGTACAACTTTTACCATCCGTTTACCTTTAACCCTGAGTATTGGTAAAGCACTCTGTTGTATGAATGACGGAACTCGTATTGCCTTCCCCATAGACGGAATTGAGGACACGAAAGATTATTCCGCCAATGAAATTAAAGTCAACGCTCAAGGGCAAAAATGTATTCTTTGGAAAAATAATTTATTACCTTTCCGTCCTTTAAGTACATTGATGAACTATAATCGTCAAATAACTCGTAGTATTATTTATACTAGCAATGTCCAAGATGAAACCATCCCCATCGTTATCTTGAGAGGTGGTAACAATCTTTTGGCAATTCAAGTAGATCAAGTATTAGGACAAGAAGAAATCGTTATTAAGCAAATTGCCGGTCCTTTACCCAAGCCCAAAGGTATCGCCGGGGCTACCGTACGCAGTGACGGTATTGTTATGCCCATTGGCGATGTTATCGAACTTATTGAAATTGCTCAAGGTAATCTCAGTACCAAAGTCCATCTTGATATGCCCGAAGGTTTCCAGTCCGATCGAACCGTCGTCGCTCAACCCGTCAAAACTCAACCATTAATCCTAATTGTCGATGACTCCATCACCGTGAGAGAAATGTTATCCATGAGTTTAAGTAAAGCTGGTTATCGTTTTGAACAAGCCAGAGACGGACAAGAAGCATGGCAGAAACTTCGATCGGGCTTACCCTGTGATATAGTATTCTGCGATATTGAAATGCCGAGAATGAACGGATTAGAGCTATTACAGAACATCCAAGAAGACCCCACCCTTAATCATCTTCCCGTTGCGATTTTATCCTCAAGGGGTGCAGAAAAACATCAGCGTATCGCTGCGGAATTAGGAGCTTCCGCTTATCTAATCAAACCCTATGTGGACTCAGATTTGCTAGAATCGACTAAGAGAATGTTAGAAGGGGAAGTATTACTAGCAGGAAGTACAAAAAAACCGAAAGCCAAAGCCGAAAAATCTACTTCTTCACCCCAACAACAAAATACCGTTGCCGGAAAGAAAAAAACCAAATCTTCTCCGATGGTATTAATTATCGATGACTCCGTAGTAGTCAGAGAAATGTTATCGATGACATTCAAAAAAGCAGGTTATCAAGTGGAACAAGCCAGAGATGGACAAGACGCATGGGATAAAGTGGTAGGTGGGCTACCCTGTGATTTATTACTGTGCGACATTGAAATGCCTCGCATGAACGGTTTAGAGTTACTGGCAAAAATGCAACAAGACGAAAAGTTATCTAAATTACCCGTTGCCATGGTGACATCTCGTGGAGCAGAAAAACACCGTAAAATTGCTGCCGATTTGGGAGCAAAAGCCTATTTTACGAAACCTTATTTAGAGGAAGAATTACTAACCGCAGCCCAAAAATTAATCAAAGGAGAAGTTTTATTAAGTTAGGTAATCGGTGTTAGGTAATCGGTTTTAGAAGCTGTTTGAAAAGCCTTAATTTTGACCATTGCTCCCCCCTTGCCCCCTTGAAGAAGGGGGAAATATTAGAGAAAGTCCCCCTTAGTAAGGGGGATTTAGGGGGATCAGAAACCTTTAAAACAGGTTCTTAGATTATAAATGGATTGAACTTTTTATTTTTTATTACGTCTTAATCTTAGTTAAATTATTTTATTTGGAGGTCAATCTAATGTTAAAAATACACAAAAAATCATTAATAGGACTTAGTTTATTAATTAGTATAATACCTTCGTTAATTTTTTCCGTGAAGGCGATCGAATTTCCTGATGCACCAGAAAGAGAACCTCCTCAAAGTACGGCGGCAGGAGGAAGAAGGGGCGGTTGTGTTCGTGGTAATATGCCTATTACACCCTTAACTCCTAATCAGGATAATTCTGTCAAAACTGTTTCCCCTCAACCTCAATTTTTTGTTTATATTCCTCCCTCAAAAGCTAAATTTTTCCAATTTATCTTAAAGGATGAAACGGGTAATGAAATCGATAATCAAGAAATTCCTATTACTGAAAGTGATGCTATTATGAGTATAAATGTTAGCGAAAAAACCAATTTAGAAGTAGGGAAAAAATACCTATGGGAAATCTCTTTGATTTGTAATCCTATGGTCGTGAATAACAGTAGTTATACAAAAGGTTCGATCGAACGAGTTACCTTAGACGAAAATATCAAAAAAGAATTATTGGCAAATAAAGACATCCTCAAACAAGCACAAATTTATGCTAATAATAATATTTGGCAAGATACTATCTCCTTAGTGGGTAGTATTCAAGAATCACAACCTCAAGAATGGCAACAATTATTAACCTCTGTGGGTTTGGAAAATTTAAAAGAGAAAAAATTAATTTCTGAAGACTCGCCATGATAACCTTAGCAGATATTTATTCTGGGAAGGGTTTTTTTAATTCGTGTTGAATTTCAGAAAACTATCCATTCAAGTAGCAACAGGTTATTGTAGAATAGGATAAACAATTTTTAGTAAGCAAAAGTATAAAAAAGTTATGACACCTTCTTTAAGTAGTTTTTTGTGGAGTTTGGTGTGGGGTGCGGCGATCGTAGTTATTCCTGCAACCATCGGCTTAATTGCCGTTAGTCAAGCGGATAAAATTCGCCGTTAAATCAAGATTCAGATATTCCTATCTCCTAACTCCTATCTCCCAACTTCTAACTCCTAATTCCTAATTCTCTGATAGGATAGAAAAATATAGCAGTTTAAGTTTTAGTCATGGTTAATTTTGGTTTTAATGCCGCTAGTATTCTCGGTATCGTTCTCTTTTTGGCAGGAGGCGCTTTATATGCGATGCGTTCTTGGAAACCTGAAGTATCAAAAGATCATGACATATTTTTTGCCGCCGTTGGTTTACTTTGTGGCGGTATCTTATTTTTTCATGGTTGGCGTTTAGACCCCATTCTTCAATTTTGTCAATTATTATTGGCAGGATCGGCAATCTTTTTTGTGATAGAATCAGTACGTTTAAGAGCCGTTACCAGTACTCAGGTGCGGGGAAGAACATCTAGTTATGTGGATAACGATCGAGCTAATAGTCGAGTCTATCGAGCCGAATTAGACCAAATGGAAGACGATTACGAAGAAGAAGAAGTTCCCCGTCGTCGTTTACAAGGTACACCACCTCGATCGACTTCTCGTCGTAGCACTTATGAGGAAGAAGCTCCTCGTCCTCGTCGTCCTCGTCCTTCCAACTATAATCAAGAACCTCCCGTCAGTCGTAGTCGCAATAATCCTCCCTCTCGTGGTAATCGTCAATATGATGATTGGCAGGATACTCCAGATCATTGGGAAGATGAAACACCAACTCCCCGTCGTAGTTCTTCTCGCAGACCACCTTCAGATGTACCACCAACTAGAAGAACCCAAAAACGTCGTCCCAAATCTGCGGATGATATAGTCTCTAGCGTTGGTACACAGTATGTAGATTATCAACCCCTTGATGTTGATGGTGAGAATCAAGACTATGATAATTCAGACAATTCTCCTAAACCTGACAATTTTGATTACTAAAACCCTTTCCGTATATATTTTTCACTCTTGAAGTTTCTTGTACTCTTACTTCTTACGGTTATTATTGGTGGTTGCAACTCTAACAATGTCTCTCCCCTGTCCACCTCCCTTAACAGTCGCTATAATGACGAGCAACCCTTTCTTAGTGGGGATGGTCGTTTTTTGGCTATGGTATCGAATCGTTATGGGCGACGGGAAATTTTATTGTATGATTTACAGCAAAATTCTTTTGTAGATATATCAGGCTTAAATTTACCTAATGCCATTACGGATAGTCCGAGTTTGAGTCGTACGGCGAGGTATATAGTTTATATTTCTAGTATTCAAGGCAGACCCGATATATTTTGGTTCGATCGAGCCACAAAACAAACAAAATTACTAACTCAAGGCTATCGTAGCTGGTTAAGAAATCCCCGTATCAGTCCTGATGGTCGTTATGTAGTTTTTGAAACTGCTCGTCGTGGTCAATGGGATATAGAAGTAATGGATTTAGGACCAAATATTGAACTAGATCAACCTGATGGTGTTGTTAATACTGAGGAAAATTAATTAAATAACATTGAGCATAACTAATAAAAGAAGGGTTAAAAACCCTACTACAAACAAATAAAAAAATTTTAAATTGAAGTCTAATATATGTTAAATAATCAAGAATTACCCGAAATTTTAGCACCTCGTTTATTTTTTCAAGGGCGTAAATTTCAATTTGAAGTGAATAAATTAAAATTGCCCAATGGAGTGCAAGGGGAATGGGAATGTATCCGCCACCCCGGAGGTGCTTTAGCCGTACCCGTTACTAATGAGGGAGAATTAGTTTTAGTGCGTCAATATCGTTTTGCCGTTCAAACTAGATTGTTAGAATTTCCTGCGGGTACAGTAGAACAGGGAGAAAGTCCAGAAACGACAATTCAGCGAGAAATTGAAGAAGAAACGGGCTATAGTGCCAAAAAATGGCGTAATTTGGGTAAATTTCCCCTCGCCCCCGGCTATTCCGATGAATATATTTACGCTTTTCTTGCCCAAGATTTAGAAAAATTACCGAATCCCCCTAGTCAAGATGATGACGAAGATATTGAAGTAGTTTTGATGACTCCTGCTGAGTTTGAAAAATTAGCCCTCACAAGTGCAGAAATTGACGCAAAAACCATCACCAGTTATTTTTTAGCTCGTCCTTTTTTAGCTTAAATGTCATGTAAAAGTATCATGAGAAAATATTAGCTAATTACTTGAAAATATTTGCTTTCTAATAAAAAAGCGCCCTGAGTAAAACGAATTGCCCAATAACCAGCCGGGCGAGGATTTAAGATAATTCCTTTTTCTCCCAAGGTAATGACACTAGAAGAGCGTAACATGGGCATAGGATCGGCTGTTTTAATATATGGTGGTAACTCTATTACTTCAACTTGATCGCCCGACTTAATATTTAATGATGCCATAATTACTAAAAACTTTGTTAAAAATCGAAAAGCCCTAATCCATTTTAGATTAAGTTTGGATAATCATTTATAAAATAAGTTTGTAGTGATGGCTTTAGCCATTTATTCATAAGCATTTAAACGAACTTGATATTATTTGTAATTGGAGTTTGCTAAAAAAGTATAATTAACTTATAGATTTATAGGTAAATTATGTGTACTAATTGCGGTTGTAGCGTTACCCCTCAAAATGTGACTATTCACAGTCATAATCACCATGAAAAACAACATTCTCATCATGACGATCGAACTATTAATATTCATCGATCGATCTTAGCAAAAAATGATCATTTAGCCTATCATAATCGAGAATTATTTACTGAGAAAAAAATTTATGTTTTTAACATTTTATCTTCTCCCGGTTCAGGAAAAACAACCTTTATTGAAAAAACATTAACAGACTTAAATTCTACTTATAAAAGTGCGGTAATTGTGGGAGATTTAGCCACAGATAATGATGCTCAAAGATTAAGGAGAAGTCAAGCCGAAGTTGTGCAAATAACCACAGGAGATATATGTCATTTAGAAGCCGAAATGATTAATAATTCTCTCAAAGAAATAAATTTAGATACTTGTCAATTATTAATTATTGAAAATGTAGGTAATTTAGTTTGTCCTTCCGCTTATGATTTAGGAGAAAATGAAAGAATTGCTATCTTATCCGTGACAGAAGGAGAAGATAAACCCCTAAAATATCCTACTCTTTTTAAGTCTGCGGATGTGGTAATTATTAATAAAATAGATATTGCTGAAGCGGTAGAATTTAATCAAGATTTAGCCTTAGAAAATATCACAAAAATTGCCCCTCAAGCTAAAATTTTCCTTTTATCTTCTCGTACTGGTGAAGGCATGAATATTTGGTATAATTATCTTCAACAAAAATTATAATTTAGGCTTGTGTTATAAAGTTTTGCTTAGGAAAAAAGATAGGACTTAGGAGATAGTAAATTATGACGAAAACTTGTTATCAAATTTTTATTACTGGTATTGTGCAAGGTGTGGGATTTCGTCCTTTTATTTATAAATTAGCCCAAGAATTAAACTTAAAAGGATGGGTAAATAATTCTGTGGATGGTGTCTCGATCGAGCTAGAATTAACTAAAGAAGAATTAGAGATATTTATTAATAAAATCAAGTTAGAAAAACCGCCTCATTGTCAAATTGATAGTATCAACATTAATCAATCTAGTCTTAAGAATTATCAAGAGTTTATTATTAAAAATTCAGACTCTATTAATAATAATAATAAAAGTGCTTTAATTTTACCAGACTTAAATGTTTGTAATGATTGTTTAAAGGAAATTTTCGATCGAAAAAATCGCCGTTATCGCTATCCTTTTACTAATTGTACCAATTGCGGTTCTCGTTATTCTATCATAAAAAATTTACCCTACGATCGAGCTTTTACTACCATGAATAAATTTATCATGTGTGTAGAATGTGAAAAAGAATATCATAACCCAGAAAATAGACGTTTTCATGCCCAACCAAATGCTTGTGAAAAATGTGGCGCTCACTTAGAATTATGGGATAAAAAAGGACATTGTTTGAGTAAATTTGATACCGCATTAACAGAAAGTTGTGAGTTAATTCGACAAGGAAAAATTTTAGCGGTAAAAGGATTAGGGGGTTTTCAGTTAATCGCTGATGCGAGAAATCCAGAAGCTATTAATACCTTAAGAAAAAGAAAATATCGCCCTCATAAACCTTTTGCTTTAATGTGTCCAAATTTATCGATGGTTAAGAAAAATTGTTTAGTTTCCTCCGCAGAAGAAAAACTTTTATTATCTTCCGCTTCCCCAATTGTTTTATTAAAAAAAATTGATAACTTTAAGATAAATCAAGGGCAAAATAAAGATAATTTTATCTGTGAAGAAGTCGCCCCAAATAACCCTTACTTGGGGATAATGTTACCCTATACTCCCTTACATCATTTATTATTACATGAGTTAAATTTTTCGATCGTTGCCACCAGTGGAAATCAAAAAAGTGAGCCTATTTGTATTGATGAATTGGAAGCCTTAGAAAGATTAAATTCCTTAGCTGATTATTTTTTAGTGCATAATCGCCCTATTTTTAGAGCTGTAGATGACTCCATTGTCAGGGTAATTAATAACGAAATAATGATTTTAAGAAGGGCAAGAGGTTACGCCCCTTTACCCCTAAAATTAACTCCAAACTTATCTGATAAATATTATCAATCTCAAGAGAAATTACCACAAATTTTAGCATTAGGTGGACATCTTAAAAATACCATCTCGATCGAGCTTAATCAAAAAATTTTTATAAGTCAACATCTAGGAGATTTAGATAATCCTGAAACAATTAAAGCCTATCAAGAAACTATCAATAATTTTAGTAAAATCTATGATTTTGAACCAGATATAATTGTTTGTGATGCTCACCCTAACTATTTTTCTAGTCAATATGCAGAAGAATTAAGTCATAAAAAAAAGCCGAATATTCCTATTATTAAAGTACAACATCATTTAGCCCATATTTTTACTACTATTGCCGAACATAATTTAAAATTACCCCTATTAGGTATAGCATGGGATGGTACGGGTTACGGTTTAGATGGTACTATTTGGGGTGGAGAATTTTTTTATATTACTGAAACAGAAATCAAAAGAATTGCTAGTTTTTTACCCTTTCCTTTAATCGGTGGTAATCAAGCAATTTTACAACCCCAACGCATCGCTTTAGGCTTATTAAATACTGTTTATAATCAGTTAGAAAATATACCGCAAAATTTACCAATTTTTAATCATTTTTCCTCTCAAGAATTAATCTTATTTCAAAAAATGATAGACAAAAAAATTAATACTCCTTTAACTAGCAGTGTCGGGCGTTTATTTGATGGTATTGCTTTTTTATTAAATATAATAAATGATGTCACTTTTGAAGGGCAACCTGCTATGGCATTAGAATTTTTAGTTAAGGATATAACACCTGATAAACTTTATAATTTTTCATGGCAATATGATTCTAATAACTGTAATTATATTAATATAAGTTCGATCGTGCTAGAAATTATTAAAGATTATTTAGACAACAAAAATTTAAGTTTAATCGCTACTAAATTTCATCTTACTTTAGTAGAAATTATTAATAAAATTGCTCAAGAAATTGATACAGAAACAATAGTTTTAAGCGGTGGTTGTTTCCAAAATAAATATTTATTAGAAAATGCCATTAAAAGTTTAATTAACCATAATTTTAAGCCCTATTGGTCACAAAAAATTCCCATTAATGACGGTGGTTTATCCGTGGGGCAAATTCAATGTGCTAAAACGATAATAGGCGGCACAAGCCCCTTCCGATGATACCATCGGCGCTCCTAATGGTTCTTCTGGGGTGCATTTTGTGCCGAAGGAAGGGCATTCATGAGGTTTTTTAATACCTTGTAAAATTTGACCACTAATACAGTTTTGGCTTTCTAAATTATCATTATTTTTTATGGTTAAATTAAATTTTTGTTCGGCATCAAACTGCTGATATTTTTCTTTAATTTTTAAGCCACTTTTAGGGATATTAGCAATACCTCTCCAAAAATAATCTACAGTTTCAAATACTTCTTGGAGAAAAATTTGAGCGTGTTTATTTCCTTCTTGATTAACTAAACGACTATATTGATTTTCTACCTTGAACTCTCCCTTTTCTAGCTGTTGAATTGTCATCAAAATTCCTTGTAAAATGTCCACTGGTTCAAATCCTGTTACGATAATTGGTACTTGATATTGAGCAGAAATAGCCTCATATTGCTGATAACCCATTACGGTACAAACATGACCTGCCGCTAAAAATCCTTGTACTTGACACTGATTTGATGATAAAATTGCTTCCATTGCAGGAGGTACTAATACATGGGAAACTAACACAGAAAAATTACTGATATTTTGCTGATATGCTTGATAAATTGTCATAGCAGTACTGGGGGCTGTGGTTTCAAAACCTACGGCAAAAAAAACCACCTCTTTATCAGGATTTTGGTGAGCAATTTTTAGACAATCTAAGGGTGAATAAATAATGCGAATATCTGCCCCTAATGCTTTAATAATTAATAAATCTTTTTCGCTTCCCGGTACTCTTAACATATCCCCAAAAGAGCATAATATTGTATTAGGTAAAGAGGCGATTTCTATGGCTCGATCGAGCAAATTAATATTAGTTACACACACAGGACAACCGGGTCCATGAATTAAAGTTATTTCTGAGGGTAATAGTTCATGAATACCATACTTGACGATCGTATGGGTTTGCCCTCCGCAGATTTCCATGATTTGCCATGGTTGAGTAATGATAGACTCGATCGAATGACAATATTTTTTAACTAAATTTATATCTCTATATTCATCAACAAATTTCATAATTTTAAAAAGTATTACTGGATTATCGCTATTTGATTTCTCACAATCTAGCCATACAGGCAAAATGCCCGTATTACGGTGAAAAATCACTATTTTTCTTGAAAATTTTATGATTTACTGAGGTTTAGAGAATATTTTAAATATTGTAAAATTCCCATAGCGATAAATACACTAAACCCTAAGATTAACCAGAAATTATGTGCATAAATTATACCTTGATCGTGAAACGGCGCTGCGCGATCGTGAAACGGCGCTGCTCGATCGAGTACCCAACCCCCCAAAGGAGGACCAATTAAATAACCTATCGCCCAACATTGAGAGTTAATGGCAAAGTAAATTCCTCGTAAGGAAACTGGAGCTAAATCTACTATTAAAGCAGAAGCTGGAGGATTATAGCTTATCAAAGCGATGGAAGCGATTAAAACCCCAAAAAGAGCATAATAAAAGGCAAATTGAGCCATATTACCAGTAATCCAAATTAAACTAAAACTAATACCCCACATCATCAAAGAAAAAGTCAACCCTTGAATACGATCGAGATGATTTAAAATCTTCAACATGGGTAATTGAAACAGCGCCGCAAAAATGATGTGTAAACTAAATAAACTGCTGATATTTTCGATGGAAAATTGATTATTAAGGGTAAAGTTAGTCAAATAAAGAGGTAGAGTCGTTTGAATTTGAGAGATATAAGTAGTAAACATAATATTTACCACGCAAAAAATCCATAAACTTTTATCTTGTAAAGCCTTATCCCAACCTTGCCACTTTCCTTGAGATTCAGGAAAATTTTGTGCAGTTTCTTGAATAGTAAAAGAAATGACTATATAAAAAACGACAAAAGAAAAACCATCAATAATAAACAAAAGACGATAATTATTCGTCACACTAATAAGCCAACCACCGATAACAATACCCAATCCCAAGCCTAAGTTATCCGCCAGACGACTGATGGCAAAAGCGGAATTTCTTTGATTTGGAGTGGTTAAATCCGCCACTAAGGCTTCCGCAGGAGGCCAATAAAAGCCAATACCCAAGCCCATTAACAGGTTTCCCCATAACAAAAAACTGTAACTATGTGCTGAAGCTAAAAATATATCGGCGATCGCACTTATTACCGCAGAGAGTAAAAGAATTTTTTTTCTACCCCATGCCGGAGAATCGCTCCAACTTCCTCCTAAAAAGCGTCCCAAAATTCCTGATACCGATGCACTACCCAGTGCAATCCCTACCATAGTCGGGGAAAACCCTAACTGATTAACAAAGAAAATAGGAGCATAAAATAAGGTAAAACCAGTACCAAATTGTAATAATAACCTTCCTCCTGCTAATATCCAGACTTGAGAATTAAGATTATTCATGAAAATTACAGTGTTATTTTTCTGCTTTTTTATAAGTAGTTATGATAAGCTCGATCGAACTCAGGTTTAATAAGATAAAATTAATTAGTTAATAATTTCCGACAAAAATATGACTAAACTTTTACAAAAAGTATTTAACAAAATTGAACAGTTAAATCCCGAATTACAAGATGCGATCGCTTCTCGTTTATTAACGGAATTGGAAAGTAAAATGATTCCTTTTACTTAACTAAATATAAAAAAAATGAAAGGAGAATGGGAAAATTTTTATCGCCTTAGAATAGGTAAAATTAGAGTTATTTTTACCGTAAATTTTGATAATTATGAACTAGAAATATATGCTATTAGTTTTCGAGGAGATATTTATAAATAGTCGTCGATGGCATTAGACGATCGAACCCTTCAAATAATGATAAGCTCGATCGAGTGTACCTTTACCCCTTAAATAACCCGTATTAGCTCCCGGACAGATATAATTAAGAGTATCCTCAGAAAATCGATCGAGCAATAAATTCACACTGCGCAACTGTCGGCGCCAATGAAAAGTTTTTTTCAATTTTAAGGCAGTAATACCCTCTTTTATCGGTAATAAATGCCTTCCACTAAACAAAACTCCCCCATAATTACCATAATATAAACAAGAAGAAGCTGGGGAATATCCACAAGTCCAAATCAACTCACAATCATCATAGATATTATAACTATCCCCAAAAGTAATCGGGCTTAAATTAGGCAACAAATAACCCTCTTGCTCTTGAATAATTAAATCACAATTTAAGTCGTTTTTAATAGATTTAATGGATTTACTAATACCATCTCGCTGAGTCAAAAATAAATATTTCACCCCCCCATTATTTAAGCAAAAATCTCTATTTCCCATGTGCCATGATGGACAATCAATTAAAATATTACCTTCAGGGTGAATAAGTAGATAAGAAGTACCTCCCAAAGTATCTCGATTCGGTGGAAAAGCGAAAATATTGTCTAAAATGAGTTTAGGAGATTTATAATTATTTCCTTGAATCGTAGTTTCAGTATTTTTTTCTGTAAAATTAGTATTAGAGTTCATCATAAAGAATTGAGAATGGAGAATTGAGAATGGAGAATTGAGAATGGAGAATTGAAAATGGAGAATTGAGAATGAAGAATTGAAAATTGAAAATTAACACCCTAATTCCTTCTTACTCATTACTCATCACTTATCTTTTAAGTTCGATCGAAATTAGATACCAGACAGCTATATTATTATAAATTAAACATGGAATTAATTATTCTTTTCTTAGTACTCAGTACCCTTAGCTACATCATAATTAAACGCAATATTGCCAAGATAACAAAAACCCCCACTTGGTTATTATGGTTAGCTTTAATGATACCGCCATTAATTTGGGTGGGATGGTATCTGACGAATCCGAAAAATTCCATGCCCTCTTTATTAGTCTTTATTCCCCTAATTCTTTCCCCTATACTCTATATTTGGTTGATTGAAATCGGAAAAATAACCCCTGAGAAACCATCTAATTTAGAGTCTTCTGAAGTACAAAAATCCGCAAATCCCTTAAATAATGATAATGTTTCTGGGGAAAATTCTCAGAAGAATAAAACACCCCCCATTAATCCACAGGAGGAAAAAGCCTTGAGAGATTGTTTTCCTTGGGGAGTTTATTACCTTCAAAAAATTGATTATTTACCCCAAGCCATCCTTTGTTTAGGGAAATTAATGACAGCGCCAGAAAAAGCCTATCCCACCATCAAAAGTAATTTAGAAAAGGTTTTTGACGATCGATTTTTAATTATCTTCCAAGAAACCCTACAAGGTCAACCTTTTTTTGCCTTAGTGCCAAATCCCCATTCTGTCACCATTAAAACTAAGTTACCCGAAGAAAAATTAACTCGTCCTGTCACCGCTATAATCTTATTATTCCTAACCCTATTAACTACCACCATTATCGGTGCAGAAATTAGCGGAGTACAAGTCACAGAATTAGAAACAAATCCTGAATTGATTTTAGAAGGGTTGCCCTATAGTCTCTCCCTAATCGCCATTTTAGGGATTCACGAATTAAGTCATTATCTATTTGCTGTTTACTATAAAATCAAAACAACTTTACCCTATTTCATCCCCATTCCCTTCTTTTTAGGTACTTTTGGGGCATTTATTTCCATTAAATCTCCCATGCCTAACCGTAAAGCCGTTTTTGATGTGGCGATCGCCGGTCCTTTAGGGGGATTTTTAGTTACTATCCCCGTATTAGTCTGGGGTTTAGCCTATTCCCATGTGGTGGATATGCCCGATCGAGTCAGTATGTTACAGTTTGACGCATTAGACCCTCGTTTTTCTTTTTTACTGGCAGTATTGGCTAAATTAGTCATGGGGAGTCAATTAGTGGCAGACAAGGCAATCGCACTACATCCTGCCGCCATAGCTGGTTATATTGGCTTAATCGTCACCGCCTTAAACTTGATGCCTGTAGGACAATTAGACGGTGGACATATAGTTCATGCTATGTTTGGGCAAGGAAAAGCCGTTATAGTAGGGCAAATTACCCGGGTTTTAATGATCATATTAGCCTTAGTGCGAGGAGAGTTTTTATTATGGGCAATCATCTTAATTTTTATGCCCGTAGTAGATCAACCCGCCTTAAACGATGTGACAGAATTAGATAACGGTAGAGACTTACTAGGCTTATTTTCCCTCATTTTACTCATTGTCATCTTATTACCTCTACCCACCACCGTGGCACAATGGCTCAATTTATAGGTATTTCCCCTAACTCCCCAACTTCTCAACTTTCCTTTTCCCAATCTGGACATTTTTCGCCATCCCAACCATAGGGATACATGGCACATACAAGTAAGTTGCCATTATAAGTTTGTCCATGATAATGAGTACATCCAACACAAGCAGGATGTTTTTGAGTATTAGGTATCGGTTTATAATCCTCAAATAAAGAGTATAACTCTTCTGAGTCAAGATTTTGATCGTCCTCAAATCTAGTTAAATCCTCATCAAGAAAAACTCGAAAAAAATCGATCATCAAATCATCCATATCCTCCAAAAACTGATTTAACTCGGCGGTGACAGCATTTTCTACTTCTTCCGTTAAATCATTAAGTTTTGTATCCAATTCTATGATGTTTTTTTGCCATTCTTGATTAATATGAATCGAAAACGACTCTAATCCTTGTTGTACATCATTTAACCATTTCCATAAGTTATTATCCCAATTATCCATTCTTGTCCTAATAATTATCAAATTAAACGACTAATTTCATCAATAACCAATAACGGATTCCTTATTCCTCATTAATTAATTATCTTCCTCATCGGTAATAATTTCAATGGGGCGTGGTTGAGAAGATTGACTAGAAGTATCATTTTTTTTAATGGTTTGATTTTGAGATTGTTTAACCATATCATCCACAAAAGTACGAGCTTCTTCCGCCGTCATTTTTCCTTTATTTACCATGTCATCCGCCATTCTTTGCAATTGTTGCGGAAAATCTGGAGTGTTAGCGATTTTTTCTACTTGTTGCTTCAATTCTTGAAATTTATCATTCGCTTTTTCCACAGCATAACCGGCTATGCCTACACCTAAATAGAAGGCTTTTTGTAATAAGTTTTCTGAGTTTGCCATAAATACATTACCTGTAAAATCAATATCTATTTCTCTATTCTAGTCTATAAAAGAGAATAGAGACGCTCAGATGAACGCCTCTATCAGGTATTAGGTGTTAGGTGTTATTAACATTATAGCAAAACTTGTTCACAAATAACATCAATTATTTAATTTTTTTTTTGTGGCGAATAAAATTTTCTCTTGATTTCGATCGAACTCTCTATAATCGAACTTTCCCAAGAAGCAATCTCTAAACTCGATGCCAAAGGCACGCTGCGCGCCCGAACTCCCTGTAAACTTCATGACTTCTTCTGATCAATTAATGGTAAAATGTCAATGGAAAAACCCGAAATGTTGATCTTAAATGTCTCAATTTCCCCATGACGAATTTGTCAAAGAAGTGTTACCAGAATTGTATCAAAATTATGGTCAAGTAATTCCTTCAGCGGATGTAAGTAGCGAAAGAAGAGAAGTGGATATTCTTTTTATTCCTGATAAATCAGTACCGACAACACCCGACACATTAGGATTATTAGGAAAAATTGCACAAACAACTTGTTTAATAGAAGTTTACCGTAATCATATTCAAGCCGAGCAGATTATGGATTGTATTGGTAAACTAATTAGTGTCAAAAACAATCTTTTAAAAGACCAAAAAAAAGACATCGCTTTATGGATTATAACCCCTACGGTTTCTAAACAGATTTTGAGTCAATTTTCAGGACAACCTCAAGAAAATTGGGAGAAAGGAGTGTATTTTTTACCTCAAGGATTTAACACAGGTATTATTGCCGTACATCAATTACCAAAAACTCCCCAAACATTATGGTTAAGACTATTTGGCAGGGATAAAATACAGCTTAGTGCCATCGAGGAATTGGAATCATTACCCGATAACCACCCTTCCCGAAAAAATATATTAAAATCGGTATATGGTTTATTAAATGCTATGGAAGCAAATCAGAATAAATCATTCTCACTCAATCAAAAAAGGCAGGTGTTAATTATGAGTTTAAGAGCAATATTTGATCAAGAATTCGCCCAAAAAGAAGAAGAAGCAGTGCAACAAGGTATTCAACAAGGTATTCAACAAGGTATTCAACAAGGTATTCAACAGGGTATTCAACAAGGTATTCAACAAGGTATTCAACAAGGTAAATTTGAAGGGAAACTGGAAACAGTACCACTTTTAATCCAATTAGGTGTGAGTGTCGATGACATTGCTAATCGTCTTAATTTACCCCTAGAGATGATAAAAAAAGCTGTTAATCCCCAAAACTAAAACTAAATGTCTTCATAGCTCGATCGAACTCCCACCAAAATCGATCGAACCTCCCCACAATCCCCAAAATCGATCGAACCCTATAACCTCAATCGAACTCCCTTAAAATCGATCGAACCCTCCCCCCTCTTACAAAACCTCGATCGAACTCCTATCCTGTCATTGCGAGGAAACGAAGCAATCTCCAAAGTCGATCGAACCCCCCGTCATTGCGAGGTAACGAAGCAATCTCCTGAGATGGCTTCACTATCGTTCGCCATGACACCAAATAGTTCTACTAAAGTGAGTTAAATTTTCCCCAAAAATGATTGAGGAGGTTGGGGTGTTCAAGGCAATTGTTACAATTTCGTGACCTTTACCCCAAAAAGTAATCATATCGATCAAAAAAGTGTTAATTTTATGTATGTAAATGTTTGAGCAAACATATTTATTCACACCCCCTATTCAACTATCCACTAACCACTATTCTATGACTATCAATATCAACCCTTTTAATACTTTAGTTGTCAATGCTAACAGTAATGATACTATTCTAAATCTATTTCAATATTTTGATGATCCTTTTACCACTGGGAAAATTGCCACTTTTAACTTATACGACAACAACCTTGGTAATGGAGAAATTAATGTTTTATTATTTGATCAAAATGGAGAAGGTGCGCCCCTAACAGTTAACAATTTTTTACAATATGTTGACGATAACGCCTATGTTAACTCTATTATCCATCGATCTCTACCGAATTTTGTCATTCAAGGAGGCGGTTTTACCACTAATAATTTGGAGGTGAATAATATACAAACAAATCCTCCAGTGGTTAACGAGTTTAGCTCAAATCGTTCTAATACAAGGGGTACAATCGCTATGGCAAAGTTAGGAGGTGATCCTAATAGTGCTACAAGTCAATGGTTTTTTAATGTAGCTAATAACGCCAGTAATTTAGATTATCAAAATGGTGGTTTTACTGTCTTTGGTGAAGTACTTTCTGGAAATGACTTAAATACTATAGATTCGATCGCATCTTTATCTACTATTGACGCTAGGGTTACAAATCCCGCTTTTACTAACCTACCCGTAATTAATTCTCCCGTAAATGACGACAATGATTTAGTTAGATTCGAGAATATCACCGTTACTGATGTACCTGAATTGAGTTTTACCATCCAAAATAACACCAATCCTAGTTTAGTTACTTCTACCATTAACAATCAGGGAGAAATTTTATTTGATTACCATAGCAATACCAATGGTGTCGCTGAAATTACCATCCAAGCTACCAATTTATTAGGAGAAACTCAAAACAATACTGTCAGAGTCTTAGTCTTAGTTACTGATGATACCCTTGATGGTGGCACGGGTGCGGATAGTATGGTAGGAGGTGCTGGTAACGATACCTACTATGTGGATAATGTTAATGATGTAGTGATAGAAAGACTAAATGAGGGCATAGACACTGTTATTTCCACCATCACCTATACCTTACCCAACCATGTAGAAAACTTAACCTTAAGTGGCACTGCGAATATTAACGGCACGGGTAATACTCTGAATAACATAATCAGTGGTAACAGTGGTAATAACAAGCTAAGTGGAGGCGGTGGTAATGATACCTTAAATGGTGGTACTGGTGCAGATACTATGTTTGGCGGTAGTGGTGATGATCTTTACTATGTGGATAATACGGGCGATCGAGTCATTGAAAAAGCTAATCAAGGTATTGATACAGTTATCTCAACCATTACTTACACTTTACCTAACCATGTAGAAAACTTAACCTTAAGTGGTAGTGCAAATCTCAACGGTACGGGAAACGGATTAAATAATGTCATCAGGGGTAACAGTGGTAATAATATCCTTAATGGGGGTGCAGGTGCAGATACCATGAGAGGAGGTGCAGGTAACGATACCTATTATGTGGATAATACGGGCGATCGAGTTATCGAAAATGTCAATCAGGGTACAGATACGGTTCGATCGACCATCACCTATACTTTACCGAATCATGTGGAATACTTAATCTTAACCGGTGCAGCAAACATTAATGGTACAGGCAATACTTTAGATAACCGTATCACTGGTAACAGTGGTAATAATCGCCTTATCGGTGGTGATGGTAATGATACCCTTATTGCTGGTGCGGGGAATGATACCTTATCTGGGGGAGTGGGTGCAGATAGTATGGTAGGAGGATTAGGAAATGATCTTTACGGTGTAGATCATCCGGGGGATGTGATTGTGGAAGCCTTGAATGGTGGTATCGATACCGTGAATAGTTCCATTACTTACACATTGCCTGACAACGTCGAAAATCTGAAGTTAACAGGCACAACCAATATTAGTGGTACAGGGAATATCTTAAATAACGTCATCACTGGTAACAGTGGCAATAATCGCCTTAATGGTGGTGATGGTAACGATACCTTAATCGGTGGTGAGGGGAATGATACCTTATCAGGAGGAGTGGGTGCCGATAGTATGGTAGGGGGTAGTGGAAATGATCTTTACGGTGTAGATCATCCGGGGGATGTGATTGTGGAAGCCTTGAATGGTGGTATCGATACCGTGAATAGTTCCATTACCTACACACTGGGAGCAAACTTAGAAAACCTCACTTTAACAGGCACAACCAATATTAGTGGTACGGGGAATATCTTAAACAATGTCATCAGGGGTAATAGTGGTAATAATCGCCTTAATGGTGGTGATGGTAACGATACCTTAATCGGTGGTGAGGGGAATGATACCTTATCAGGAGGAGTGGGTGCCGATAGTATGGTAGGGGGTAGTGGAAATGATCTTTACGGTGTAGATCATCCGGGGGATGTGATTGTGGAAGCCTTGAATGGTGGTATTGATACCGTGAATAGTTCCATTACCTACACACTGGGAGCAAACTTAGAAAACCTCACTTTAACAGGCACAACCAATATTAGTGGTACGGGGAATATCTTAAATAACGTCATCACTGGTAACAGTGGCAATAATCGCCTTATCGGTGGTGATGGTAACGATACCCTCATTGGTGGTGCAGGTAACGATACCTTATCAGGAGGCACGGGTGCGGATAGTATGATCGGAGGATTAGGAAATGATCTTTACGGTGTAGATCATCCGGGGGATATGATTGTGGAAGCCTTGAATGGTGGTATTGATACCGTGAATAGTTCCATTACCTACACACTGGGAGCAAACTTAGAAAACCTCACTTTAACAGGCACAACCAATATTAGTGGTACGGGTAATACCTTAAATAATGTTATCATCGGTAATAGTGGTAATAATATTCTGACAGGAGGAGCTGGTAACGATACCCTAACGGGGGGAGGAGGCAATGATACCCTTATCGGTGGTATTGGTAATGATACCCTGACGGGAGGCTCTGGTAATGACTTTTTCCGCTTTAATTCTTCCAATGAAGGGCTCGATCGAATTACCGACTTTAGCGTCATTGATGACACTATCTTAATTAGCCGTAGTGGTTTTGGCGGTGGTTTAACAGTTGGTACACTATTATCAACTCAGTTTATCATAGGTGCATCTGCTACTACTTCCGCTCATCGTTTCATTTATAATTCTAGTACTGGAGGGTTATTCTTTGATGTTGACGGTAGTGGTGCGACTTCTGCGGTACAATTTGCGACTTTAAGTACTGGTTTAGCCTTAACTAATGCTGATATTGTCGTAATCTAGTTATAATTATCTCGTCGGCTAGGTGGGGTGTGCATCGCCCTACATTATTTTATGACAGAAATAAACGCTAATTATGATGAACCATGGAAAGAAGCTATAGGAGACTATTTCGATAAATTTCTCGACTTCTTCTTTCCAGATGTATATAACTTAATTGACTGGTTAAAACCAATAACATCTTTAGATAAAGAATTGCAAAAAATCACTGCCGATTCCGATGATAGTAAAAGATTGGTGGATAAACTATTTCAAGTGTGCTTGAAAGATGAACAAGAAGTGTGGATTTTAGTTCACATCGAAGTACAAAGTCAGTATGATAGCGACTTTAATCAAAGAATGTTTATTTATCATTATCGTGCTTTTGACTTGTATCGAAAACCAGTAATTAGCCTTGCTATACTGGGAGACGAAAAGGAAAAATGGCGACCATCCAATTATGGTTATGATTTAGGAGGATGTCAACTGAATCTTAATTTTCCCACGATCAAATTATTAGATTATCAAGAAAAATGGGAAGAATTAGAAAGAAATTTAAACCCTTTTGCCATGATGATAATGGCTCATTTAAAAACGAAAGCTACCACCAGTAACTTAACAGAAAGAGAGCAATGGAAATGGTATTTAATCAGAAGTTTATACGATAAAAAATACAGTAAATTAGAAATAGTAAAACTGTTTAAATTTATCGATGCTATGATGACTTTACCATCATTGTTACAGCAAGATTTGAACAAAAAAATTATTAAATACGAGGAGGAAAAAATTATGCCCTTAATTAGTCCTTTTGAACAAATGGCGGAAGAAAGAGGTTTACAGCAAAGGATCGATCGAGATAAAGAATTAATTATTCGTTTAATTCAAAGAAAATTAGGAGTAATTAATAAAGATTTACAAATGCAAGTAAAAGCATTAAATATTGAGGATTTAGAAATCTTAGCAGAGGAGTTATTTGACATGGATTCTGTGGAAGATTTACAACAATGGTTAAGTAAGTTCTAATTTTTATCTCTAAAATTTGATCAAAAAAGATATTAATGGTAGCTTGAAATATAGCTACTTTTTTATCTCAATTTCGATCATGAAAAACTCTCATTCTTAATTTTTTTTGTGGCAAATAGAATCATTATTGGTTAAAATTACCAAAAATACCCCAACCCTTGCAAAAAACCAGATTTCAAGATTTTGAATCATAAATATTCTTTTCCCCATAGCTTTGATGTTATCATCATCGGTTCAGGTGCGGCAGGTTTATATTCTGCTTTATGTCTTCCTGATAATTTGCGTGTTGCAGTTATCACTAAAGATAAATTGAAAAAAGGTGCGAGTGATTGGGCGCAAGGAGGCATTGCGGCGGCGATCGATCCTGATGATTCATCACAACTTCACTTAGAAGATACTTTGAAGGCGGGTGCAGGTTTATGTGATGCACAAGCTGTTAAATATTTAGTGGAAAATGCGGTAATTTCGATTCAATCTTTGTTAAAAATGGGGGTGGATTTTGATAAGGATAATGGAGAGTTAGCGACTACTTTGGAGGCTGCCCATTCTTTCCCTAGGGTGCTTCATGCGGCGGATACTACGGGAAGGGCGATCGTATCTATCCTAAGACAAAAAGTGTTAGAAAGTCAACATATTAGCGTTTATGAACAAGCCTATGCTCTGAATTTATGGTTAGATGACGATAAAAAACAATGTCAGGGAGTTTGTTTATTATACGAAAATGGCATTCATTGGCTAAAAGCACAAGGGGTTATTTTAGCCACAGGTGGAGGAGGGCAGGTTTTTGCCCATACCACTAACCCCCAAGTTAGCACGGGAGATGGTGTTGCTTTAGCTTGGCGCGCAGGTGCGGTGTTACGAGATTTAGAGTTTGTACAATTTCACCCTACGGCTTTAGATAGAGAAAACGCTCCTCATTTTTTGATTAGTGAAGCGGTGAGGGGTGAGGGTGCGCATTTAATTGATAAGGATGGAAGACGTTTTGCTTTTGATTATCACCCCAAAGGAGAGTTAGCACCTAGAGACATTGTGAGTCGATCGATCTATAATCATTTACATAAGGTTAGTAATGATCCTGTCCATGATAAGGTATATTTGGACTTACGATCGATTCCCGTGCCTCGTATCGAATACCGTTTTCCCAATATCATCAATAAATGTAAACAGTGGGGCATCGACTTATTTTCACAATCCATTCCCGTATCTCCTGCCGCCCATTATTGGATGGGGGGAGTAAAAGTCAATCTGAATAATGAGACTTCGATTAAGGGGTTATACGCCATCGGCGAAACCGCTAGTACTGGTGTTCACGGTGCAAATCGTTTAGCCAGTAATTCTCTGTTGGAGTGTGTGGTGTTTGCTGAAAGTTTCCGCAATTTAAGCCTTGATTCTAGGTTAATAGAAGAATCATTGCCTTTAGTTTCTGAGTCTGTTAATGATGATTGGGGAAAAGAGATGCCTTTAATTCAACAAATTCGTCAAGATTTACCCATTGTTGTGTGGGAGGGAGCTGGAATTTGTCGCACTCAAGTAGGTTTAGAAAGCTCGATCGAACAAATAGTAACTTGGCGCAATCAATTAAAATCCTTAGCAATTTATCAATGGCTGACAGAATTATCACCCTCTCAACAGTATGAATTAAAGTCACCCCAAGGAGAGGAGTACTTGAAATTAACCGCAGAAACCCTTAATTTAATAGATATAGGTTATTTAATCCTCAAAAGTGCGCTTTTTCGAGAAGAAAGTCGAGGAGGACATTATCGTTTAGACTATCCCCATAGTAATGATAATTGGTTAACCCATACTTTAGTTCAAAATGATCATTGGCAACAAAGCAATTAAGAATTAAGAATTAAGAATTAAGAATTAAGAATTAAGAATTAAGAATTAAGAATTAAGAATTAAGAATTGAGAATTGAGAATTAAGAATTAACAATTAACAATTAACAAAATATCCACCTGTCTTCCTGTCTTCCTGTCTTCTAGTCTCCCTAACCTCCTAACTGTCTAAAATCTAACATTTATTATAATCATGAACATAAAGGGTACAACAAAATTATTAGGTATTATTGGCTATCCCATTGAGCATTCTAAGTCGCCGTTGATGCAAAATGCGGCGATCGAGGTGCTAAACTTAGATTATGTATATGTCCCCTTTGAGGTAAAAAAAGAGGATTTAGAGACGGTTTTTAAAGGGTTTCAGGCAATAAACTTGAGGGGTTTTAACGTTACCATTCCCCATAAAGAAAATGTGCTTCCCCTCTTGACAAAAATCACAGAATCTGCTAAGAAAATTGGTGCTGTCAATACTGTCTGGTTAACAGAAGAAGGTTGGCACGGCACAAATACCGATATTGATGGTTTTATTGCACCCTTGCAAGAATTAAATAGAGATTGGAGTAAAATTGTACCCTTGATATTGGGTGCTGGGGGCGCAAGTCGAGCGGTAATTGTGGGCTGTGAGGAGTTGGGCTGTGAGGAAATCAGAGTAATTGGTAGAGATTTGGCTAGGTTAGAAGCATTTAAGGCTAGTTTCGCTGAAAGTAACTTAAATTGCTCTATTTCTGTTGATTCTTGGGATAAGTTAACGGAGTTAATTCCTGATAGTGAATTGATTGTTAATACTACTCCTCTGGGAATGTCTCCGAATGTTGACATTTCTCCCTTGACTTCCGAGCAAAATAGTTTGATTAAAGAGAGTTCGATCGTCTATGATTTAATTTATACTCCTCGCCCGACTTTATTTTTACAAGAAGCTCAAAAACAGGGGGCAATTATTGTTGATGGTAGTGAAATGTTAGTGCAACAAGGTGCCATCGCTTTTGAAATTTGGACAGGGGAAAAACCTGACGTTGAAGTTATGCGTCAAGCGTTGTTAAATAAATAAAAATCAAGTGGTAATTAAATATGTTTCTAGTAATTCGATCGTACTGGAAAATCCTGCTAAAGTCGTCAAAGAGCGAATAAAAGGATATAATCTTGATTAAATTAATTAATGAATAATTAACACCCTAATTACTTTTTACTTCAAAATTCGTGGATAAAGATAATCGTTTTGCTCTTCTCGTCATCGGTTTACCCTTTTTAGGATTAATTTATTGCCTTGGTATCATCTTAATCTTTATCCTGTCACCTTTTGCCCAAAATCATGCTTTTATTACCGGCATTCTAGCGGCTATGATACCATTTTCGATCGCTGCTTCCATCTGGATTCGAGCTTCCGCTAAAGCCTACGATCGAAATAAATAGGGATTACAAGAGTATTTTGATGAAGGGAGGAGATAGGAGTTAGGAGACAGGAGATAGTAATAAGAATTAAAGCCTCAAAACTTTGATTTTTCATTCTTTAACCTGATACCTAAAACCTAATACCTGAAACCTCTTAATAGTGAATACCTGCATTTTCCCAACGTTTTAAGGCTTCTCCCAATCGAGGGCAATCAGCAATTAAACTCAGACGCACATAACCTTCTCCCCCTTCACCAAAAGCATTGCCGGGGGTGACGACTACTCCAGTTTTCTGTAATAAATCGAGGGCAAAATCCGTCGAATTAGAATTACGAGGCACTTCTACCCATAAATACATAGTTGCCTTAGATGGTTTCATACTCCATCCCAATTTACTTAATCCGTCAATGACGAAATCTCGTCTTTCTTGATAGCGCTTTTGTACTTGTTGAATATAAGTATCAGGAAGTTGTAAAGCGGTTTCGGCGGCAGCTTGAATCACGCTAAAAATGCCATAGTCAAGGTTAGTTTTGAGAGTGCGCAATCCTTGAATAATGTCGCTGTTACCTACCACAAAACCCACACGCCAACCAGCCATATTATAGGTTTTTGACAAAGTATGAAATTCTACCCCTATATCCTTCCCCCCTTCAATTTGCAATAAACTTGTGGGTTCGTATCCTTCAAAGGCTAATTCTGCATAAGCCAAATCATGAACTAACATAATCTCGTAATGTTTTGCCCATGATACTACTTCTTCAAAAAAACTGCGGGGAGCGGTGGCACTGGTAGGATTATTAGGATAGTTAAAGTAAAGAATTTTCGCTTTTTGGGCAACATCTTCGGGAATACTTTTTAAGTCTAACACCCAGTCTTGTTCTGCTTTGAGAATTGGCGCATAAATATTTGCCCCGGCAATGGCAGGTCCTCGGTAATGAGCAGGGTAAGATGGACTTGGTACAATAACGGTATCTCCTTGATTAACATAGGCTAAGGCAAGGTGTGATAAACCTTCTTTTGAGCCTAATAATGGTAATGCTTCGCTATCGGCACTCAAATCTACTTGGTAACGTCTTTGATACCAATTAGCGATGGCTTGACGAAAATTTGCCGTACCCTCAAAAGGGGGATAACCGTGATATTTGGTAACATTTAAAGCCTCTTTTGCTGCATCTATAATGGGTTGCGGAGTTGCACCATCAGGGTTGCCCATACCTAAGTCTATCAAATCTAAACCTTGCTCTCTGGCTTTGATTTTCAATTCATCTAAACGGGCAAAAACATACGGTGGTAAGGCTTTCAATCGATCGGCACGGTTAATCCAACTAATTTTCATGGGTAATTTTATCTTTAAAGCATCCAAAAAAGTTGTATCTATTTCTAAAAGAGAATTTTAGGTATAAATAACTAAGATAACCCTTCATCATACCATATTGGGAGAAATTTGAGTTGGGGAGTAAAAAGTAATAAGTAAAAAGTAATGAGTAATAAGTAATAAGTAATGAGTAATGAGTAATGAGTAATGAGTAATAAGTAATTGTTAATTTTTAGATAAATTAATAACTAAATCTGTGAATTTATTGTCTAAATTTTCATTTCTGCGCACTCTTATTAAATAATAACCTTGATTAATAATAGGGATCGTTTTTTGTTTTAATTGACTGAGTTGAAAGAAACTGAGGGGTAAGCTCGATCGATCATATACTGTGATATAAATATCATAGGTTTTAAGGCTAAATTCATCGACTTCAATGGTTAATGATTCTCCTTTATCTAAATAGTCATAGAAAAATTTAGTATCTGTTGCACCTACGGGTAAAAATTCATTTTTTATAAAGGATTCTGGTAAGTATTTGCGATATTTTAAAATTGTATAAATATAATAATGAAGGGCTAAGAAATAAAAGTTTTTTCTGCTAATTAAACTGTCATAAAATTTATTACTATCATTGGGTATTTCTTGGGCTGAAGTGATAGTTTCTCCATCAACTTTAACTGTAGGTAACACTAATCGATCGAAATAGTTATAATATCTTAAACCGATGGTATATTTACCTTTTTTGAGGTTAATAGAATGCCAATCTTCTTCTGAATTAACTTGATTAGATTCTATCGTACTGATGGTATTATAGTTAGGAAAATCATAAAAAATAGCAATCCATGATTCACAGGAATTATTGCCAGATTTTAAGTCAATACTTAAAGAATTATTTACAGAAAAAGGGCCTAATGTACCAATAATAGCATGGGTATTCCAACGAGGAGCTTTTGTCATTAATACCCCTAAATTTATGCTAGAAGAAACTAAGTCATTATCAATAACTCGCCATTGTTTAGCCTTTTTCTTATTAAAAATTAAGTATAAAGTATATAAATTACCAATCAAAAATTTATTAATTTTAGCAAATATAAAAGATAATAAAGCAAGGGGTAATTCTTTTAAAAGTAAAACTGTGTTTCTCATATTTTTTAATGAATAAAATAATTTACTTGACAATAGTTTATCTTATTAATGTTACTTTACTATTATTTTTTATGACATATAATCAAGGTTTTTGAGTATAATTACTCAGAGAAGTTATGTTTCCCTCGATCGAAGAAAAAAAGTCAAATTCTGATATATTCAAAATGGATAAAAGGCTATCTAAAAATGATATACTGCTTCGAGTTGAACACAAATTTTAAAATTGGAATTTATTATAAGGAGAAACATGGTATTAAAACTGTTTGGCAAAAAAGACAAATCTCAAGAATATTTTTTTGAAGCAAAAGAAACCCCTGTAGAAGAAACTGTCACCAGTGAAGAAACAACCACAACGGAAACAACTTCTCCTGAAGGGGAAAAATCTGCTCCCGTTGCCGTGGCTTCTGCTAATGTAAGTTATGATGTACCTGATTGGGTGAAAGCCATTAAAAATTACTCTAATCAAAGTAATGAAAATGCTTCCGTTACTGAGGGTGAGAATTTTGCGGGTAAATACGTTACTAATAATGTACCTCAATCTCGTCGTCGTCCGGGTGCGAGTTTAGCTAAATTTAAAGCTATGGCTTCTCAAATTGGGAAATAATTATTAGAGATTGCCTTATCGTATTCTGATGACGGAAGAAGTTAGGAGATAGAAGATAGAAGATAGGAGATAGGAGATAGAAGATAGAAGATAGAAGATAAGGGGGATACTTTTCGTAATTATTATTAAGTATTAACTATTTTAAAATGTCTGATAATTCTGGAAAAATTTTATTAAAAGATTTAGAGTTTATCTCTTATATTGATGAAAACGGGTTTATAAATGCTGATTTAGAAGGAGTAATTGGAATTTACGCTATTTTTAATCAAGAAAAAGTTTTGCAATATGTGGGATATTCTCGCAATCTTTTGATGAGTTTAAAACAACATTTAGTCAGACAACCTGATAAGTGTTACTGGTTTAAATTTTATCAGATCGATCGAGCTAATCGAACTATTTTAGAGGAAATTCGCCGTAATTGGTTAGAAGAAAATCAGGAGTTGCCTTCGGGTAACGGTGAAGAAGAAAATTTGTGGACTCAGTCGATCGATGCTAAATTAACTATGACAGAAGATGATAAATTAGCATATCAAAATAGTGATGAATTAGGCAAAATTAAGTTACTGAAAAAAGTCGCCCGAAGGTTAGAAGAAGAAATAAAAACCATCCTCGAAAATCGTCACGTCAAAATGGAAATTCGTTTTAATCCGAAACTCAAGGAAGAAGGCTTACTAGATTTGAAATAATTTTCGCCATCTATTTATGTAGATAGCAGTCAGTATTTTACCCAAAACCTAAAACCTAACACCTAAAACCTAACACCTAACACCTGACACTCTATTCTATTTCGATCGAAGTGGGTTGATTATCCCCATCGCTGTTAAAATTATTACTACTAGACTTGTCCACAGGTTGACGATAATCAGCATAAATTCGATCGCGCCATGTAAAAAACGACTCATAAACACCATTATCAGCGATACCCGGAATACCCTTGTTTTCCAAATCAAGAGGTAAATCAAAATAAGCAACAGGAGGAAACTTAACAATAGTAGTTAAAGCAGCCACCGTCAAATCCGCTAAAGTTAGCTTATCACCAACTAAATAAGGTTGAGTTTGTAGAATTAAAGTCAAATTTTCCAAATCTTTTTTTAAACCTTTTTCCCCAACCTTGAGAATATCCACACCGAAAGTTAATCCCATACCAATAGCGTTGAAAATTTCCGAAGGAAAAGCGCTAACAAAGGTTTTGAAAATATCAGGAGTATTTTTAGGTAAAAAAGAAGTACGGAAATTAGGATAATGATTCAAAGCGCCCATAAAAGCCTTACGCGCCTTCAATGCCAAAGACTCATCCGCCCATTCTTCCATCAGTAAACATTGCGCCCTAGCAATACCATCCGCAGGAATCAAAGGTTTTTCAGGGTATTTACTATCTAAATATAAAGCGATTTCTGTGGAATCAGCAATAAATGTATCACCATCTTTTAACACTGGAACTTGTTTTTGTCCCGAAAGCCTAAATACTTCAAACTGCCCAATACCCGGCGTAACTTCAATTTTTTTATACTCCAAGCCTTTATAATCAAGAATTAATCTAACTTTCTCACAAAATGGACATAATTCAAACTGATATAGTTCTAACACTTATTTAACCTCTATCTTTATAAAACTTTACAATTATCTTAGCCTTTTTCTCGGAAATAGTGAATAATTAATGGAGAATGGAAAATTGAGAATGGAGAATTTAAAAGTCATCAAAGCCATAAGTAAGTAAGGCATAATAAAGGTTTTAACCCTAAAGACAAAAGAATCAAAATATTTTTTTCTGGAGATGTTTAATGTTAGTGACTGACGAATTGTTATTTCAATATAAACGTTGTCATCGTCGTGCCTTTCTTAATATTTATGAAGAAAATAATCAGAAACAGGAGGAAAAAGATTTTATTGTTAAGTTAAGACAAGAAAGAGAATCTCATAGTTGGCAAGTTTTGCAAACTTATAATTTACCCTATCATCAACCAAAACTGTTAGTAGAAGATAGTGAGAATAATTTTCAAGTGGCATCCATGACAGAAAATTTGATGCGTCAAGGGGTGGATTGTATCTATCAAGGGGTTGTTATTTATACTCACTATGGGGAAAATCAAGAAAAAATTGTTTTTGAAACATCTCCTAGTTTATTAATTAAACAAAATATTCCCAGCCTTTTAGGGGATTGGAGTTATATTCCTGTTAACACTCATTTAGGCAAAAGTATGAAGCCTGAATATAAATTAATTTCTGCTTTTCAAGGAGAGGTTTTGAGTCTTTTTCAGGGAGTGAATTTGTCAGAGTCTCAGATTTTTTTGAGGTGTATAGATAAACCTTATTATCTTAATCTGAAGATTTGGATTCCTCATTGTCGAGAGTTGATAAGGGAATTTATCTTTATGGTATCAGGAAAAAATGAACCTGATGTTTTTATTTCTCGCCAACGTTGCAGTTTTTGTCAATGGTTTGAAAGTTGTCATTCTCTGGCAAAATCTCAACAACATTTGTCTTTAATTCCGGGGATTACTCCGAAAAAATATGATTCTTTAATGGCGGAGGGAATTAATAATTTAGCTTCTCTTTGTGAGGCGGATTTATCTGAGTTAATCAGACTTTTTGGTAATGAGATTGGTAATAATATTCATCAACAAGCCCTATCTTTATATCATTCTCAAGCTATTTTTAGGCATCCAATTATTACATCTATTCCTACTAATTCGATCGAGTTATATTTTGACATAGAAGCGCAAAATTTTGATTATTTATTAGGAGTGTTATTAGTTAATAATGAAACTAAGGAGAAAAAATATTATACTTTTTTAGCGGAAAATATTGAGCAAGAAAAAGAGATTTGGTTAAGTTTTCTGGAATTAGTAAATCAATATCCCGATGCACCGATATTTCATTATTCTGAGTATGAAAGAGAAACTGTTAAACGTTTAGCTTATGTTTATCAAACTTCTTCTGCTGATGTACAACCTCTTTTAAAACGCTTATTTGATTTACATAAATTTGTGACAAATTCCTTTTTTTTACCCGTAGAAAATTACTCTTTAAAATCTGTGGCTAATTGGTTAGGTTTTCGGTGGCGTGATCCTGTGACGGGAAATTTAACTTCTGGTTATCATACAATAGGGGGAGATCAATGTGTTTTCTGGTATGATCAATGGTTAAAGACGTTCGATCGTGAAACGGCGCTGCGCGATCGAACTTGGTTGAATTATATCTTAATCTATAACGAAGATGACTGTTTAGGCACTTATCAACTCAAAAAATGGTTATCCACCCAAATATAACCTGAGTTCGACATAAAATGATGAAGAATAAGAGGGGGAAGAGGGAGGAGAGGGGGAGGAGAGGGAAGAAAATGCTTTAAAACCTTCATTAAATTTAGTAAATAAATCTAAAAAATCAATCTTTGATAAGTTTGAGTCAAATCTTAATATTATTTTATCGATTTAGTCTAAATTTTATCTCGAACTGAGGTAAATATAGCAATCGCTATTTTAGTTAAGGTTTGAGTTAAAATGAAAATAAAATGCCAAAACTCTATAGTAAAGAGAAAGAATTGTTGATAATTACTCTAGTGCTTTTGTAGAGGAGGGCATTGCCTTTGAATTACTAGCCTAAGGTTATCGACAGACAATATAGGAGAATTAACTCCTATGCTGTCATTGCGAGGTTTGACATTTAAAGATAGGATTGCTATATTATCTCCTCTTCTGTTTTATCTATCCTTATCCATGCTCAACTCTGTAATTCGATCGATCTCTAAATCCCCCTTAACCAGCGAATTAATTCAAAAACTCAACCACAGTCAAAAGCTGAATTTACAAGGAGTTGCTCGTTTACCTAAAGGTTTAGTTACCGCTTCTATTAGTCAAAGTGAACAGAAAAACTTACTTGTAATTTGTGCCACCCTTGAAGAATCAGCCCGTTGGATGGCTAATATTGAGGTTATGGGCTATAAACAAGTTTTTTTCTATCCCACCACAGAAGCGAGTCCCTATGAACCTTTTAACAGTGAATCTGAGATGATTTGGGGACAGATGCAGACCCTTTCAAGCCTAATTGCTCAAGATGTTACAAGCTCTCCTTTAGCGGTTGTCACCACAGAAAAAGCCTTACAACCCCACTTACCACCCCCTTGCATTTTTGCTGACTATTGCTTAAATTTGAGCAAGGGCATGACTTTAGAGAGTAAGAATATTGATCTAACTTTAACAAGGATGGGGTACGATCGAGTTAATTTAGTGGAAATCGAAGGACAATGGAGTAAAAGAGGGGATTTAATCGATATTTTCCCAGTTTCGGCAGAATTACCCGTCAGATTAGATTTTTTTGGCGATGAATTGGAGTCTATTCGAGAATTTGATCCTGTTACTCAACGAAGTTTAGATAAGATAGACGAATTAACTCTGACTCCCACTACATGGACGGGGATAATTAGTCAGAATTTGCCTAGTATAGAAATTATTAAACCATATATTAGCACTAAGGAGCAAGAAAATTTAGATAATGGTATTTATCCCGAAGCTATGAGTCGTTTTTTAGGGTGCGCTTTTCATGGTGAAAATGGTCATGTTGCCTCGATTTTAGACTATTTTCCTGAGAATTCGATCGTTGCCATTGATGAGGTAGAACAATGTACTGCCCATAGCCGTATTTGGGTGGAACAAGCGCAAGAAAAATGGCAATTAATTAATGAATCTGTTATTCTCCCTGACGGAATAATCCCCCCTAACCCCAAGTCTGAGGAAGAAAAATTAAGCCCCCTTGCCCCCAAATCTGGGGGTAAAAATGAAGTCTCTAATATTGGGGATTTAGGGGCGATTCCGAAAATTCATCGAGATTTTTCCACATCTTTAGAGTTAATTAAATATCCCCAAATTTATCTCTCAGAAATTGCCTTAGAAGTTATCGAAACGGACATCCCAACTCTTAATTTATCTTCTCGCCCTTTGCCTGTTTCTCCCCATCAATTTGCTAAATTAGCAGAAATTTTAAGAGGTAAAAAAGAGGTTTATAATACCATCGATTTAGGTAAGTATAATAAATGGTTAATTTCTGCTCAACCTTCTCGCTCGATCGCATTATTACAAGAACATGACTGCCCTGCTCAATTGATTACTAATGCTGTTGATTTTGGTTCGATCGAAAAACTGCAACGTCAAAATATTTCTGTTGGTTTAAAATACTCTGGACAAGCAGAATTAGAAGGTTTTATTTTACCTACTTTTCGCATTGCTATTATAACCGATCGAGAGTTTTTTGGACAACATAATTTAGCTAGTCCTACCTATATCAGAAAACGCCGTCAAGCAGCTTCAAAACAAGTTGATTTAGACAAGTTAAGACCAAAAGATTTTATTGTTCATAAATATTATGGATTAGGACAGTTTTTAAACTTAGAAATTTGTGAAGGAAGAGAGTATTTAGCTATTCAATATCTCGATGGTTTATTAAGAGTTCCAGCTGATGCTTTAGAATTGGTATCTCGCTATAGACATACAGGAGAAGGCACTCCTAAGTTAAATAAAATGTCGGGGAGAGACTGGGTAAATGTCAAAAATAAAGTTAGAAAATCTATTAAAAAATTAGCGGTTGATTTAGTTAAATTATACGCAAAAAGAGCAGAATTAGAGGGACATTCCTGCCTCGAAGATACCCCTTGGCAAAGAGAATTAGAAGACTCTTTTCCCTATCAACCAACCCCTGATCAAATCAAGGCGATTCAGGATGTTAAAAGAGATTTAGAAAGCGATCGACCTATGGATAGGTTAGTGTGTGGAGATGTGGGTTTTGGCAAAACAGAAGTGGCAATTAGAGCAATTTTTAAGATGGTAACAGCAGGTAATAAACAAGTGGTTTTTATTGCACCTACCACTATTTTATCCCAACAACATTATCATACTTTAGTGGAAAGATTTTCTCCTTATCCTATCAATATAGGTTTATTAAATCGCTTCCGCACTGAATCAGAAAAAGTGGAAATTATCAAAAAATTGGCAACGGGAGAATTAGATATTGTGGTGGGTACTCAAGGGGTTTTAAGTAATAAAATTAAGTATAAAGATTTGGGTTTATTAGTAGTGGATGAAGAACAAAGATTTGGGGTGAATCAGAAAGAAAAAATTAAAGCAATGAAAACTTCGATCGATGTTTTAACCCTCAGTGCCACACCGATTCCTCGTACTCTTTATATGTCCATTTCGGGGGTGCGAGAAATGAGTTTAATTACCACTCCTCCCCCTAGTCGTCGCCCTATCAAAACCCATATTTTACCCTTTAATCAAGGGGCGATTCGTACTGCCATTCGCAATGAATTAGACAGGGGAGGACAAATTTTCTACGTTTTACCCCGTATTGAGGGCATGGAAGACGTTATCAAAATGCTTCAAGCCATGATTCCTAGCCTAAGAATTGCCATCGCCCATGGGCAAATGCACCAAGGGGAATTGGAAACCACCATGTTGACGTTTAATAATGGGGATGTGGATTTGCTAGTATGCACGACTATCGTTGAGTCTGGTTTAGATATTCCTCGTGTGAATACTATCATCATCGAAGATGCTCAAAAATTCGGACTAGCCCAATTATATCAGCTTAGGGGGCGAGTAGGTCGATCGGGCATTCAAGCCCATGCTTGGTTACTATATCCTGACAAGGAGACTTTATCGGAGGTGGCGTTAAAAAGATTACGCGCCTTGCAGGAGTTTACACAACTCGGTTCGGGTTATCATTTAGCTATGCGTGATATGGAAATTCGTGGAGTGGGCAGTCTCCTTGGCGCCGAGCAATCTGGGCAAGTGGAAGCCATCGGTTTTGAGATGTACACGGAAATGTTGAAAGAGGCTATCAACGAAATTCAAGGGCAGGAAATTCCCACCGTGGAAGACACCCAAATTGATATACCCCTCACGGCTTTAATCCCCACTCGTTATATCCCTGATTTAGAACAAAAAATGGATGCTTACCGCTCGATCGCAACTGTATCTAGTCAGAAGGAAATCAAGCAAATTGAAGCGGATTGGCTAGACAGATATGGTGATATTCCCGAACCAGCACAACAATTATTACAAGTAGCTCAATTGAAATTAAGGGCAAGATCGATCGGCTTTTCACGGATAAAACTAGAGGGGAAACAAAATGTTATCCTTGAAACACCAATGCAAGAACCAGCATGGCAATTATTAAATGCTAAGTTGCCAAAACATTTGCAACATCGTTTTGTCTATGGCAAAAACAAGGTAATCGTCAGAGGTTTAGGTGCGATGAAAGCCAGTCAACAATTAGACAGTCTTAACAGTTGGTTTAACTATCTTGTCGTAGATTAAGTATTTCAATATTTTTATTCAAAAAAAATGTAGAATATTATCTCTATTACATAAAAATTATTGTAAAAATTATGCCTAAAGTTGTTTTAGTACATCCTCAAATACCTCCCAATACGGGAAATATTGCTCGAACCTGTGCGGCGACTGAAACAGAATTACATCTAGTCGCACCTTTAGGCTTTGAAATTAGCGATCGATATTTAAAAAGAGCTGGTTTAGACTACTGGCCCCATGTTAAACTAACATATCATCAAAGTCCCCAACATTTTATTAAAACGGCTAGAGAAAAAGGTGGAAGAATAATTGGTTTAAGTGTCAGAGGCAAACAAAACTATCTTGAGTGTCAATTTCAACCCGATGATTGGCTTTTATTTGGCAGTGAAACCGATGGTTTACCCCCAGAAGTATTAAAAGAATGTGACTTAACTTGCTTTATCACTATGAAAAGTCCCCATGTACGCAGTTTGAACTTGTCCGTAAGCACCTCGATCGTGCTATTTGAATCAATACGACAGACAGTAAATAATTGAGAATGGAGAATGGAAAATGGAGAATTAAGCTAAAACGCATTTAACTTGCATTTCTTATTAACTGTTATACAAAACTTAATCATAGTTGATTATTTAACTAAAACATTGGTTTTAGAGTTAATCGCTCTTGAAAATAACTAAAACTCTTACCTATTCCCTATTCCCTCTCCTCAACCATTCTTACTCATTACCGATTACCACCCTCTTATTCTTCTCCTGCTTGTTGCGCCCGACGAATCAACTCATCGGGGCTTAAATTAGCAACAAAATCCTTAAAGGCTTCCCTTTCTTCCTCGTCAGCGTCTCTATCGACGGGGATAGAAGCATCTAAAATAACTTCTTCCATTACCCAAATAGGGCAATTATATCTCACGGCTAGGGCAATAGCATCACTGGGGCGACAATCGATATTTTTCTCCTTTTTACCCATTTTCATACATAAAAGAGCATAAAAAGTATTATCTTGTAGAGTACTGATAATGACTTTATCTAATTTTAAATTCCATGCACGAAATATATTTACCATTAAATCATGGGTGATAGGTCTTGGTGTTGGTTGGTGTTCCAATGCCCCTATAATAGATCTAGCTTGATCTTGTCCTATATATATAGGTAAGGCACGGCGTTCTGTGGCATCTTTTAGTAGTACTATAGGACTGCGAGTTACCGCATCTAAAGCAATAGCCGCTACCCTCATCTCGATCATCGATTTATCCCTCTTGAATATCTCAGTAGGTCAACAATTCTCATTATATGGTAGATTTGCGTGTTTTTTCTCAAAAATGATTGCCGATAGAGGAAGAAAAATAAAGAAGGTTAATTTTATCTTAATAATTTGAGATTATGAACAAAATAAAAACAACAAAAATTATTAGTAATGCTAAGTTAATTGGCTATAAAAATTTACAAACAATAACAATAGAAAATAATTTAATTACTAACATTAAAGATAGTTTTTTATTGCCGAAAGGAGATTTAGATTTACAAGGTGATTGGCTTTCTTTAGGAGGTGTGGATTTACAAATTAATGGAGGATTAGGGTTAGCTTTTCCTGATTTAACTTTTGAGGATATTCCGAAATTGGATCAGATTTGTGCTTATTTGTGGCGAGAGGGCATTGATTATTTTTTACCAACTATTGTTACTACTTCAGTGGCGAAAATTCATCAATCTTTAAAGGTAATTAATCAATATATAAACTTACCAAAAAAACCTGATACTGCGGAAATTCTTGGGGTACATTTAGAAGGCCCTTTTTTAAATTATGATAAAAGGGGTGCTCATCCTGCTCAACATTTATTACCTTTAACTTTGGAGAATGTTAAGCTCGTTTTAGGGGATTATAGTCATCTGGTAAAAATTATCACCCTCGCGCCTGAGTTAGAGGAATCCGACACCGTTATTCCCTATTTGAGTTCGATCGAGATTATAGTTAGTTTAGGACATTCTCAGGCAACAGCATCACAGGCAAAAAAGGCTTTTAGTCAAGGCGCTTCTATGGTAACTCACGCTTTTAATGCCATGCCAAATTTACATCATCGGCAACCCGGATTATTGGGAGAAGCGATTATTAACCCCAATGTTTACTGTGGTTTAATTGCTGACGGTAATCATGTTGATCCCACTATGCTAAACTTGATTTTACGATCGAGCCACTATCAAGAAGGAATTTTTTTAGTCAGTGATGCCTTATCTCCTATCGGTTTGAGTGATGGAGTTTACCCTTGGGACGATCGAACTATTGAAGTTAAAAATGGCACAGCTAGATTACCAGATGGAACTCTATCAGGTACTACTTTACCTTTGTTTGTGGGCGCTCAGAATTTAGTTAAATGGAATATTTGTACTGTAGAACAGTCGATCGAGCTTGTAACTTCAGCCCCTCGCAAGGCGATAGGGTTATCTTGTTTACAAATAGGCTCTCCAGCTAATTTTATTCGTTGGCATTACAATGAAAGCAGTCAAAAATTACAGTGGCATCGAGTATAATCTACAAGTGTCAAACATAAATTCTTAACTTATTACTCATTACTCGACTTCGGCAAGAAGTCTATTTTACCCATGAATAAAGTTTCTTTAATACAAGCTCAATCCTACGATTTACAAGAACTACGCTTATCTTTAGAAGAATTACTAGAGCCATTAGGAGGTATATCTGCTTTCGTCAAAAAAGACGATCGAGTTTTGCTCAAACCTAATCTCTTAACAGGCTCACGCCCTACGAAAGAATGTACTACTAGAAAAGAAATCGTTTATTGTGTTGCCCAAATGGTGCAAGAAGTAGGAGGGAAACCCTTTTTAGGAGATAGCCCAGCTTTTGGTAGTGCAAGGGGGGTAGCCAAAGCTAACGGTTACTTGCCTTTGTGTGAAGAATTGAATTTACCTATTGTGGAATTTAACGGCAAAAAATACCCCATTGATAACGATAACTTTAAACATCTGCGTCTATCTAAAGAAGCCATGGAAGCGGATGTTATTATTAATTTGCCAAAAGTCAAATCTCATATGCAGTTAACTGTCACTATGGGGGTGAAAAATCTCTTTGGTTGTGTGCCGGGTAAAATGAAAGCATGGTGGCACATGGAAGCAGGAAAAGATGTTAACCGTTTTGGGGAAATGTTGGTAGAAACAGCCCTTGCCATTAATCCCGACTTGACCATTATGGATGGTATTATTGGTCATGAAGGTAATGGACCAAGTGGGGGAGAACCTAGAGAATTAGGTGTATTAGGCGCTTCTAATAATGTTTTTGCCCTCGATGTCTCGATCGCTGATATACTAAATGTATCCTCAGAAATAGTGCCAACATTAAGAGCTCAGAAAAATTTAGGCTTATTAAGTGACATCAAAGACATCGAATTTCCCTTACTCAAACCCCAAGATTTAAGCATCGCAAATTGGCAATTACCCTCCGCTTTAATGCCTATTGATTTTGGCTTACCGAGAGTTTTAAAATCCACTTTTAAACACCTTTATATCAAGTTTATCAAAGAAACTATCAATAATTAGGGTGTAATAAAAAAGTCTTTTGATGAGGGTAGGTATCAGGCATCAGGTATCGGGTGTCAGGTTAAAGAATGAAAAATCAAGGTTTTGATGTTATCGGCAGAAACAATAAGTATAACCGTATTGAAAGAAAATATTTTTATCTGTTCGTAGTGAGGGTTTTAACCCTTGTTCTTCTTATAATGTTAATGATGAACAAAATTATAAAAGCATTTAATCTTCGATCGAAAGGTAAGATTGCTATATAATGATAAATAAATATTTAAGGACAAAAAATGACATTAACCCTTACAGCAGAAGAACTATTTAGATCAGCTTACGAAAATCGTTATACTTGGGATAAAGATTTCCCCGGTTATACCTGTGACATTACCTTAACCAACCCTCAAGGTACTTATACTGCAAAGGGTGAAATTAAAGCAAACTTACAGTTTGAAGTATCTGCCATTGAAGACGAGTCAGCAAAAAAAGCCATAACAGGGCAATTATGGGAGATTACCATTCACCGTGTTAATCATAGTTTTGAGAAAAGTCACGGGGAAAATACTTTCTCTTTTGGCGAGAAAGATGACAATGGCGCTGTAGAAATTCTCGTGGGTGGTGCTGGAGCAGGAAATAAGTATAAAGTACACAATAATACTGTTTCTTTTGTCTATCGTAAAATTGGTAACTCGATCGTAGCTATTAACACTTTTGACATTTTAAACACAGAGGAAGGCTATTTATCCCAAGGATATGATTCTATCTATTTAGAGCCTGAAACCAAGCAACCCAAGGGCGGTAAAACCATTTTTCATGACACCTTTGAGAAAATTGGCGGTTATTATATTCTCACTAATCGTCGCATTACTAGCGAAGAAAATGGAGAATCCATTGTTACCGAATATCAATTTTCTAACATTGTTTTTAACTAACTTTGTTTAAACCTTGAATGTAATAAACTTGTTCTCCTCTCCTATGGGAGAGGGGTTAGGGGTGAGGGTTACAAAATTGTTAAGTTTTATTTAACGAAAAAGGGTTTTGAGGTTGCTAAAAACGATCGTTTTCTGTTATAATCTGTAAATGTCTGTTGGAGAGATGGCTGAGCGGTTGAAAGCGGCTTCCTGCTAAGAAGTTGTGGGGTTTATAGCTCCACCGAGGGTTCGAATCCCTCTCTCTCCGTACTTTATCAGCTTTGTAGTTAGGCTAGAAAGCCCTAATTTTACTATTAGAGATTGCTTCGTTACGTCGCAATGACTATTTATTTAACGAAGTTAAAACTTACACACTAATAACGAGATTCTGTCATTCTGAGCTTAGGAATCTCAAAACCCTATATTTATAGTGTATTATTTAGGTTAGGTAAATCAAAATAAAAAGCTATTTTATCTTTAAATTATATGACGATTGACTATCAATTAATCATCCAAGAATTAAATCCCATCACCATAATTCAGGAAGCGGAAAAAATCAAACAATTATCCTTAGATTATTACTATTTTAGTCCGATTTTAGAACCCAAATTGAAAGAAAAAACAGCAGATTTAGTTGTTATTCCTACCACGGAAGAAGAAGTTTTAAAAATAGCTCAAATTTGTGTAAAATACAAAATACCTTTAACAGTAAGAGGTGCAGGTACAGGAAATTATGGGCAATGTATTCCCTTAAATGGAGGCATTGTTTTAGATATGAGTGAATTGAGGAAAATTAAATGGATAAAATCAGGAATTGCCTGTGTGGAAGCAGGGATAAAAATGAGCGTTTTAGAGAGAGAAACTAAAAAGCAAGGATGGGAATTAAGAATGATTCCTTCTACTTATAAAATAGCAACTTTAGGGGGTTTTATTGGTGGAGGTAGTGGAGGAATTGGCTCGATAAATTATGGACAATTAAAAGATAGAGGAAACTTGCATCGAGTGCGAGTAGTTACGTTGGAAAATGAGCCACGAATTATTGAATTAAGAGGAGATGAAACTAGACAAATTAATCATGCTTACGGTACAAATGGCATTATTACAGAATTAGAAATTCCTCTTGCACCTAGTTATAATTGGGTTGATGTGATTGTTACTTTTCAAGATTTTATTTCAGCTTTAAAATTTGGTCAAGATTTAGCAGATAGTGATGGAATTAATAAAAAACTTATTAGTATTCACGCTAAACCGATTAGTAATTACTTTACCTCTCTTAAATCTTATTTGCCTAATGGCGAAGATTGTGCTTTATTAATGATTGAAGAAAATTCTTTATTTGCTTTAGAAGATTTAGTAAAAGAATACCAAGGAGAAATCACCTATCGACAAGATTTAGACTTAAAAAGTAATTTTAATTTAATCGAATTTACATGGAATCATACAACTTTTCATGCTCGAAATATTGATGCTAATATCACTTATTTACAAACTTTCTTTTTCTCTTTAGAAAAGGTTGAAGAAATGTATAATTATTTTGGTGATGAGGTAATGATGCACATTGAATTTTTAAGGGTAGGAGGAAAGGCAATTCCTGCGGGTTTACAGTTAGTTAAATATACTAACGAAACCAGACTAAATGAGATTATTAAATATCATGAGGATAATGGGGCTTTTATTGCTAATCCTCATACTTATATTTTAGAAGATGGTGGTAGAAAAATAATCGAACCTGAACAACTTAATTTTAAGAAAAAAGTTGATCCTTATGGTTTAATTAATCAAGGTAAAATGCGATCGTGGGATATTGATAATTAGAGTTTGTGCATGGGAATCAAAAGACTATTAAAATCAAAGGTTTAGACATAATACATTAACCAAAAAGTGAGCAATAACTCCCGAATTCTCTAATTTTCCCCCCCTATTTCTCTATCTAGTAGAATTGTTAAAGTATTAATAGTAAAATCTAAATCTGATTTAGTGGTATTTCGATCGAAACTAAAACGTATTCCTTTGATTGCCTCTTTTTCAGAATATCCCATAGCTAATAAAACAGGTGATGGTAGAGTTTTCCCACTACTACAAGCTGAACCTGCACTAATACCGATACCCTTTAAACTTAAATCTCTGACTATTTTTCGCCCTGTGATACCCTCTTGAGGAAGATTTATGAGAAAACTGGCGTGATGGGGTAAACGATGAAATAAATCCCCAGTTAAGGTTAAATAAGGGCATTTGGTTAATATTAATTCGATAAAATAGTTTTTTAATTCCCTTAATCTCATGGCTTCTGATTCCATGTCTTTTTGTGCCAAACTGGAGGCTAATCCTAGGGATGCAATGGCTGGTATCCCTTGAGTGCCACTACGCAAGTTGTTCTCTTGTCCTCCACCGTACAACAAAGAATTTAATTTAACCCCTTGTTTAACATATAACGCACCAGAGCCTTGAATACCATAAAATTTATGTCCAGATAAAGATAATAAATCTACTTGTAAGACTTCCACATCTACGGGTAAACGCCCCACCATTTGTACTGCATCAGTGTGAAACAAGGCTTGAGAATGTTTTTTGGTGACTTCTACTAATTTTTTTATAGGTTGAATTGTGCCAACTTCGCTTTGCCCGTAGATAATAGAAACTAAGACAGTATTCGGTAACAAAGCCTTTTGTAAGTCATGGGGGTTAACTCTCCCTTCTCGATTAACAGGTAATCTTGTGATATGCCATCCTTGTTTTTCTAAAAATTGTACCGGGCGCTCGATCGCACTATGTTCTACACTAGAGATAATGATATGTTGAGGAGTGTTACATAAAGAAGTAATGCCAAAAATTGCCAAATTATCGGATTCTGTGCCACCAGAAGTGAAAATGATAGAATTAGGAGAAGAAGCGTTGATTAAATCTGCCACTTGCCACCTTGCTTTTTCTAGTGCCATAGCCCCTCTTTCGCCCCAAGAGTGTAAACTGGAAGGATTACCCCAACCGCTAGTTAAAATTTCTGTGACTAATTCAATAACTTCTGGACGGGGAGCAGTGGTTGCACTAGAATCAAGGTAAATGGACATGGTATAAACAGTAAAAGTTTTTTTTGTGAAGGTAGCAGATTAGGAGAGTAGGAGACACGAGAAATATTTATAATCAAATTTTGCGTCTTTGCGTCTTTGCGTGAGATTCTAATTATTTAGGGTTAAAGCAAAATTATCTTGTAAAGTCGTCAGAATTTCCATAGCGCTTTGTGCATTATTAGCTAAGGAGGCAAACTCCATAAATCTTTTTAACTCTTTTTTGAGCAAATTTCTTTCAATTTCCCATACTTCTCGTTCTAATATTGGAGGTATCACTATCATATCAAATAAAGTTGCTTCTTTTTTGCCGTGGTAAGGGCGCAAAATTCTGCCTCGCCGTTGGATAAATTGACGGGGATTACTACTACTGGCTAAAATCACGGCATTTTCAATCATAGGAATATCGATACCTTCATCTAAGCAACGAATGGCGACTATTCCTTGTAATTCTCCTGATTTTAACTGTTTTTTGATTGTTTCTCTTTCTTCTACGGGGGTTTCGGCGGTGTAGGTATTGACTCGATAGTTTAATTCGTTTCCTAAAATTCTCGTTACTGCTTCGAGTTGTCTCTCGTTTTGATTGACGTTACCATCTCCGCAGTAAAATAATGTTGCTTTCATGGTTAATCTCTCTTTCATCAAGGCTTTTAAGGCGATTAATTTATTACTAGCTGTGGCAACTAATCTCGATCGTCTCAACAATAATGCTTTAAGATTATGATTATCCTCAAGGTTATTATTTTCTGATAATGCCCAACCTATTTTTTTTGTTAATTTAGCATAATGGAAGGCTTCTTGATCAGTTAATTCTACTAAGATAGGATGATAATTATATTTAACTAAAGCCTGTTTTTCGATGGCATTTTTGAGGGTAAATTCTGGTTTTAAAACCTTGCCAAAATAATCTATTAAAAAATCTGTGCCATCTTCGTCAAAATGTCTTTCAGGAGTAGCAGATAAAGCTAATCTTAATCCTATATTAGCAGGTAAAGATGATAATAAACGAGGTGAGCCTAAATTATGGGCTTCGTCTCCAACAATTAAAGTTTTCTCAGGAAAAAAGGTTAATTGACTTTGAAATCGATCGCCCATAAAGGTAGAATAAGTTGTGATTATGGTTAAAAATTTTTGATTATTATTATGGATATTATAAAGTTGTCGAGATAATTCTCCATGCCAATTATGGGCATTTTCAAAGGCTAAAATTGGAAATAAGTTAAATTTTTCTGCTTCTTGTGTCCATTGTAAAACAAGGTGACGAAAAGGGCAAATTACTAATAAAACTTGTAAGTTAATTTGGTGATATAATTCTGTATTAATGGCTAATGCTGTAATGGTTTTTCCGCTACCTGTTGCCATTTTTAGGATACCACGCCCTCGATTTTTTAACCAGTTTTCGATCGCCTGTTTTTGATAGTCTCTCAAGATTAAATCATCAGGATATTGAGGGATTCCTGTTATATCTTTTTGATGATGATAGACATATCTTTTTTCGGCTAATTTATAACTATATTTTTCTCGAAAATTTTGAGCTAATTTATCCCAATTAATTTGTAAAATATAGTCTTGTTGGCAAGATAAAAAATCCTTTGATGATTCCATAAAATATACTTTTTTGCGTATTTACATCTTGGGAATAAAGAATAGACAAGATTAATTATAATATAGCAATTCTAAATCATTCGTAACAAATTAAATATTAGTCAATAATCTTGAATTATTTATTAATTTTCAATTCTTAATTCTTAATTCTCAATTCTCCATTCTCAATTCTCCATTCTCCATTCTTAATTCTTATGTCTTTATTCGATAACCTTTTAATTTTAGTGTGTCATGGTGCAGAATTTCAAGCGGTAAATAAAGGATTTAATTCAAGATTAATTAAGCCCAAAATTATTAGTTTACCCATAGGAATAAATCCTGTAAATGAACATTTAAAAAGTATTAAATATCAAGAAAATTTTGTCTTATTAATTGGTTTAAGTGGCAGTTTATCTCTTCAATATAAGGTGGGAGATGTGGTGATTTATGAAAGCTCTAGTTATGTTAATAAGGATAAAATAATTGAAACAAAAGAGTGCGATCGAACCCTAAATAATTGGTTAAAAAAAACATTAAACGTGCCAATTGTCAAGGGAATTACTACGGATAAATTAATTAATTCTTCAGTAGAAAAAGCAAATCTTAGCTCATGGGGTGATGTGGTGGATATGGAAAGTTTCGCCGTTATGAGTAATTTTGATTGTGTATCAGTGGTAAGAGTTATTAGTGATAATTATGATGATAATTTACCAGATTTAAACAGTGCTATCACTCAAGAAGGCACATTAGATAATTTTAAAATGTCTAGGGCATTTATACAAGAACCATTGAAGGCGATAACTTTGATAAAAAATGCTTTATTTAGTTTAAAACAACTAGAAAAAGTTAGTAAAAATATTGCTTAAAAAAGATACAAATGTTCATTAATTAAATAAGAGTAACTTATTTTCTAAAATTAATTTTGTATAAGTTTAAATCAATTCTTCCTACTATCTCCTGTATCCAATCTCCTATCTCCTACCTTTATCTAAAATTTTATGCTTCATTTATATACAAGCGAGAAGAGTTTGTTCTACAGATTCCGCTAAAGCCTCTAAATGGTATCCCCCTTCTAACCCAAATACTATTTTTCGGGTGATTTTTAAACAATATTGAGTTAAAGTATAGTAGTCTTGAGGAAATAAAGAAACTGACGCAAGAGGATCATCATGATTAGCATCATATCCAGCACTGACAATTAATAAGTCTGGTTGAAATTCGCTGATAAAGGGAATCACTTTATGTTCAAAAGATTCTTTGTATTCCTTGATCGTACTTCCAGCCTTGAGGGGAATATTTAAAACATTATTGTAGTGACCTCGATCGAACTCTTGTCCAGTCCCCGGATAACAAGGGTATTGATGTAAAGAACAGTAAATAATATTCGGATTATGGGCAATAATTTCTTCTGTACCGTTACCATGGTGTACATCCCAATCTAAAATTGCGACTTTTTTAAAACCTTGAGATAGGGCATAGTTAGCGGCAATGGCAGCATTGGAAAAAAGACAAAAACCCATGCCAACGGTAGAAGTAGCATGATGACCGGGAGGACGTGCTAAAATGAAACAAGGTTCACTATCTTTTAAAACCTCATTAACACCATCTAACCAAGCACTCACGGCTAAGAGTGCCACATCATAACTTTGAGCCGAAACAGGAGTATCTTCGTCTAATTTGCCTCCCCCACGATGAGCAATAGTTCGTACTTTTTCAATATAGTTACTATCATGGATTTTTTGAACCCAATACATAGCTTGACTTTGCTCGATCGTGAAAGTTTGCCGAGCGATCGAACTTGGTTCTAACCATTGTATTTTATCCTGACAAACCCCCGTTATTAACCGTTGTTGAATTGCCGTTAACCGTTGAGGGCATTCTGGATGAAAATGCCCCGTCTTATGATCTAAAAATCGGGGTGAAAAAACAACTTTCAAGATATTAAATAGGGAATAGTGGATTGTTAATTATTAATTATTCATTGTTATTCGTTTTCCATCACTGCAGACGATCGAGAGGTACGACGACGACGGGTACGAACTACAGGTAAATCGCTCATCTTAGCTTCTTTAATTAAAGCCTCTGTAATAGTTTCAGGTTCAGAAATCAGACTTTGGTAAGGCTCAAAATCTGTACTTACCTCATCTTTTTCTTCCTCCTCTGTGTCTAAATCTAAATTCTGAGAAATCATCGGTGCTTCTTCCTCAGAATCATTGTCCATTTCCACACTGCTATAAATTATGGCATCATCATCAGTATCTGGAGACACCAAATTAGCGATCGCATCTAATAAAGGAGATTTTGATTCTTCCTCATCATCAAGAACATAATTTTCTGTATCTTCAAATATATCTGTTTGATTAGTGTCTTTTTCATCATTAGGAGATTTCACATACACCATCAGTGCTTTTGGATCTTTAAATTCTTGCTCTAAACGCAATATCGGAGAAACCCCCATTAAAGCATAAATTTCTTGTTCTACTTCTGTCATCTCTACCACCACCTTCTCTAACTTACTCTCATCTCGATTATGACGAGGCAATACTCCACGTTCTTTTTTAGTTTCACGAGAAGGAGTTATTCGTTCGCGCTGTGAGGTTTCACGTTCGGGCTTAACCTCAGCTTCCGTTAAATTATTAGTAGTTGACACTAACATCCCTTCATCTTTCAAGGGAGTTTCACGGCGACGACGGCGACGACGAGCTGCACCATTTTGATCTTGGTAACTAGGATGATTAATTAATTCCGTATCCTCTAAATCATTAGTATAATCTTCTCCAAGAATAATTTTGTCCTCAAGAATTGGTTTATCCTGATTTTTATTGGCAATAATTGGAGTGTAATAATTAGAAGGTAAAGGATCAACATCATGATGACCGGGTAAATGGGCGACTAATCCTGATCCGTTGCAGTGGGAGCAAGGTTGTCCAAATAATTCATAAATATTTTTACCCTGACGTTTACGGGTTAACTCCACTAATCCTAACTCTGACAATTGAGCAATTTGAGGTCGAGCTTTATCGGTTTTCAGTACTCTATTAAAATGTTCTAGTAACTTCAATTTATCTCGACGAGAATCCATATCAATGAAGTCCACCACAATCACACCGCCAATATTACGCAACTTCAATTGACGAGCAATTTCGATGGCAGCCTCGTAATTAGTCCATAATACTGTTTCCCTAGAAGTCGCCGAATGGGTAAACGAACCAGAGTTAACATCAATCACCGTTAACGCTTCTGTCGGTTCAATAATAACATAACCCCCAGAAGGCAATTCTACCCTTGACTTCAACGCCTCTTTGATAGCCGCATTCACTCGGAAAAAATCTAAAATCGGTGTAGCTTCTTGATGGGCATTGATCAAAATCCCCTCTGGTGAGAGTCCAGCCCCCCAATTCATTAACTGTTTTTTCACCCTTTTTACACTATCTTCCGAGTCCACCACAATACGATTAACTTCATCAGTGTACATATCTCGTAGCACTCTCTGAATGAAATCATCATCTCGATTTAATAAAGCTGGAGGACTGATATAGTTAGCTTCCTGCTGTATTTTGTCCCACTGTTTTTGTAATAAGTCTAAATCTTCAATAATTGCCTCTTCCGCCGTTCCTTCCGCCTCAGTTCGCACTAATAATCCCATTCCTGATGGTTTGAGCAAAATAGCTAAAGCGCGTAATCGATTACGTTCATTATCATTTTTGATGCGACGAGATAAACTAACCCCTTTACCATAGGGCATCAAGACTAAATAACGACCGGGAAGACTAATATTTCCCGTCAAACGAGGACCTTTAGAGCCTGTCGGCTCTTTCATTACTTGCACTAATACTTTTTGTTGAGGTGACAGTAATTCTGTAATCGCACCTGCGGTTTTTCTTAGACGTAAAGGACCTAAATCTGTTACATGAATAAAACCATTTTTTTCTGCATCACCAATATTAACAAAAGCCGCATCTATCCCTGAAATGACGTTTTCTACTGTCCCTAAATAAATATCTCCTACCTGTTGATTGCCTGTGGCAACTACTAATTCTTGAATTTGATCTTCAGCAAATACCGCTGCGATATGGTGTTTTTCTGCAATAATAATTTGTTTTGGCATTCAATTCCCTCAAAAAATTTGATAATAGTTTAGTGTGTGTGCCTTCGTTATTTATGGCTTTTGGAAAAATACCTATGATTTCTATGCTCAAACTACGTTTAAAAAAATAAGTAGTTTGAGTAAAACATGGTTTTATTAAATAGATTTAGAATTATTTTTAAGAACAAATAGAGCTTGTGATTTTGTTTAAGACTTTCAGTAATAACCGATTCCTAATTATTTCTATAAAGTGCGGAATTTTATGAAGATAAAAAATTTTTTAGTAATTTATGGAGGCTAGACTTATCAAAATTAAAGCCATTTAATCTCACTCCGAAAGCATCTATTCATGGACAGCATGACTTGAATATACTTAAGTCAAGTATGATTTAAAATTAATTTTATCTTAGGTACAATTCCGAGGAACACATTCTGAAATCTTGTCTTAATATTTTTAGTCTCTATTTCTTCTTTTTCGATCGATCACTTTTATTACAACCAAAAAATTATACTCCCAACGATAGGATTATTTTGGGGTTTGTCATAATTACTTTTTATTTAAGTCATAGAAAGTAACTTATCATTATTTTATAATACTTCCTTAAAAGGAATATGTGTTTTATATTCATGGAGTACCGGAAAATAATTATTGTAGTCAAACAAATATTTTAATCAAGACTATCGGGACTATATTATCCGTAAACGTCAAATAAAGTTTTTTTCAGAATAATTGCAATTATAACAAAAAACGCACTAATAGACAATTAACAATTAACAATTAACAATTAACACCTTATCCACCTGTCCCCCTATTCACCTGTCCACCTGTCCACCTGTCCCCCTATTCACCTGTCCACCTGTCCACCTGTCCACCTGTCCACCTGTCCACCTATTCACCTGTCCACCTGTCCACCTGTCCACCTGTCCACCTGTCCACCTGTCCCCCTGTCCACCTATCCACCTATCCCCCTATTCACCTGTCTTTTTTTAATTTTCGATCGTCGGAAGGATAGTTCCCATTTCTCCTTCTAATTCTAAGAAGCCACTATAAGCCTCCATACCATGTTCACCAATATCTAAACCTAAATATTCTTCTTCTTGAGATACTCTTAAGCCTAGGGTTACTTTCAGTAAGTTCCAAAATAGAATACTAAAAACGATCATTGTAATACCAACTGATACAATACCTAGTAATTGCGCGCCTAATAAGTTAAAGTTGCCACTACTAAATAAACCTGATATATTTTCATTTTCTGTGATGATGGAATCGGCAAATAATCCTACGGCGATCGTACCCCAAATACCATTCACTAAATGTACAGACACAGCTCCTACAGGATCATCGATTTTGAGACTATCGAGGAAATACACCGCAAAAACCACTAAGATTCCACCGAAAGCACCAATTAAAATAGCACTAGAGTAACTAACCATAGAACACCCGGCGGTGATGGCAACTAATCCTGATAAGATACCGTTAATTGTCAAGGATAAATCAGGTTTTCCTGCCAAAATCCAACTGCTAATAGTGGCGGTGATAGCACCAGAGGCGGCGGCTAAATTGGTTACAACTGCAATATAAGCAATATCTTCTCCTACTGCCATAGTAGAGCCGGGGTTGAAGCCAAACCAACCAATCCAGAGAATGAAACAGCCAAGGGTGGCGATACTTAAATTATGTCCGGGTAAGGGCATTATACCCCCTCCTGCTTGATATTTTCCCAGTCTAGGTCCTAAAATCATTGCTCCTGTTAAAGCACACCACCCCCCTACAGAATGCACTGCGGTTGAACCGGCGAAATCTTGAAAACCTATTTTCGATAACCAACCGCCTCCCCAAATCCAATGACCAATAATTGGGTATGCGATCGCAACTAGAAAAATACTAAACAGCACAAAATCAATAAATTTTATTCTTTCTGCTACTGCACCCGATACGATGGTAGCAGCAGTACCAGCGAAAGCTACTTGAAATAGAAATTTAGCGGATAGGGGTACACCAGCCCAATTCAAAGCACCATAAACTCCCTCATAGGCATCCCCTATGGCTGGACTATTATCAGTACCATTTAAGAAAAATCCTTGTAAACCAATAAAGCCGTTACCATCTCCAAACATTAAGCCAAAACCTAATACCCAAAATGCGATCGTAGATACAGCGAAAACAATCAAATTTTTTGATAACATATTAACGGCATTTTTGCGACGACAAAAACCCGTTTCTAACATGGCAAAACCTGCATTCATCAAGATTACTAAGACGGAGGCTAAAACTACCCATAAAGTATCTAAACCAACTTTTAATTCTCCTGTAATAGTTTGCAAATCTTTAGCTGTATCTTGAGCATAAACGGCATAACTAGAACTTAATAAAAGAATGGCACTTAAAACAACACAACCTTGCCAACTGTAGGATTGTTTAATTTTCTTAATAATTATATTGAGTCTTTTTTGATTTGTTCTAATTTTTAGCATTATCCTCGCCTAAATTTTGACTTCCACATTATAAAGTCTATAGAAAATTTTTTTAGCATCAATTTTTACAAATATTTAATTAAGTTAAAACTCATTAACTTATAGATTTTTAGATTAGTAGAAAACGAATAAAATTTTTAGCTGTTTGTTGCCTTTTGCCTTTTGTCTGTTGCCTACCTTTATCTTTCAATTTAGAAGTGTCCTAATTTAATTATTGTGTTCTAAATGCGTGTATTATAAATCATAATTAATTGTCTTTGGGGATTATATACTTCTACCATAATTTGATATTTTGTACTTATATATTGATAATTTTTTTCAACTTGCTCAATGTGGGTATTTATCTGTTGTTTTTGTTGATCATTATTGGTTAAACTGTTAAGACTTGATAGTTTAGATATTTTTTGTAAATATTCTTGATTTAAAAAGATTTTAACGGTATTTGGTTCTACACTATAGCTACACTTTAACTCGCTATTATTGCAGATAGTATCTAATTCGGCTTTAATTTCTTGTTTAACAAGGGCTTTTTTTAGTTGTGATTTAGCTGTTTCTAGTTGTTTATTAGTACTGGTTTCTAAATTTTTAGCTTCTTGGGCGGTGAAGGTTTCGGGAGCAATTTTTTTTAATTCTTTTAAAGCATTTTCCCATGCAGAAACTGCTTTTGTCCATTGATTATTTTTTTGTGATTCTAAGGCTTCGTTGATATTTTTTTTTGCTTGATTTTTAATATTGAGAGCATTTTTTTCTTTGGTAATTTGTTTTTGTATTTCCATTAAATTGAGGAGATAACTATTTAAAAGGGTTTCTTTTTCTTGATAGGCTTTCGTTAAGGGTTCGATCGATTCTACTTGTTTTATTGCAGTCTGCCAACTTTTTTCAATATTTTCTAAGTCTGTTAAACTGCTAATTTCTTTTTGTTTATTTTCTATAGTTGTAGCTAAGTTTTGAGCATTAATTAAATTTTCTTGTCCTTGTTTTTCTCTGCTAATATTATTATCAGCAATGGTTAGTTGATTTTGATAAAGATTTAATTTTTCGTTTTTAAAGTTGGCTAAAATATCGATATTTAAACTATTCATAAGTTCGATCGATTCCTGCCAAAAACCTTTAATTCTAATCCATTCATCCAGAGATAAAGGAAGATTTTGAGTTAAATTTGTTGAGTCTTTTTCTAACTGTAAAGCACCCAAGACATTATCTAATTGACTAACTTTCTTATCATATTTTTCTATAAAAGAAGTGGCTTCTTCATGGTATTTTGACCAACGGGGAATTCTTTTTAACTCATTAATTTCTAATATTAAGCCTAGTTGTAAAGCCTTGATATTTTCTTCCGTTAAATTTTGATAATTAGCTTCAAATTGATTAGAAATTGATGTCTCTGTTTCAGTAATAACGCTACATTCTCCTAACACACAAGGGCGAGTAAAATAGTAAAAAATTCCGATAATACCTAAGGAGATTCCTCCTAAAAGAGAGACAATAAACCCAACAGAAAAATTTTGAGAGCTATAATATTTTTTTTGCTTAATATCTTCTAAATTATGTTCAATACTGTTGTAATAAATTTCATTGGCATCATTAATATTGCGAATCAAAAAGTTATCCACAATCTGATATTCTTCTAAGGTGTCTTTGATTCGATCGATCACTTCCGTAATAGATTCACTAATTAAAATGACTAAGTAATTATCTTCCTTAAAACAGTCAATTTCAATTCGGTCGAGATTATCAAACTCACCATTAATTATCTCATGAAATTTATGGTTTAAAGTTTCACAATCAAGGTTGTCACCAATAGCAGTTTTAATCATAGTGAATTTCACAAACAGTTAGTATAAAAATCTTATTTTCGGAGGAAATTGTCATTTTAGAGGATAATTTAATTAGATAATTATATAGCACGATCGTCTGAGCATCATCTGAAAACATTAAAAATTATTAAAAACCTAATCATTACCAGACAATGAGTTAGCTAAGACACATTTAACTTAAGTAGATTATTTAATTCTCATCATCGTTAAAGTTACCATAAAATAAAGTTCGATCGAAATACCATGAATAAAAAAATCACTTGGCAGACAAAATCCGAAAATCCCCATAACCTCACCAATTTACAATTAATTAGTCAATGGTGGTCAAATCTTGGTACAAAACCAGTAAAATTAGCCCAAAGATTAATTCCCACCAGTGGCAACCTTGACGATATAAATTGGGAAACCCAAAGATTTGACGAAGAATTTACCCTCGACTCACCTCAACTAAGAGGCATCACCCTTTATGGCAAGAAACAAGGAGAAGAAAAAGAATTTGGTTACACCCCCCATAAAATAGAATTAGATGCAGATTTTCACCAATTAGACATATATCTTCAATCTCAATCCAATCTCATCATTCGCTTTACCACAAATATTATCCAATATCCCACCCTATCCCTATCAGAAGTAGAAATAGTCAGTAATCCATCAGGAAAAAATCATGTAATTCTCCTGAGAAATCATGAACAAAAAATGGACATTACTTTTAATTTAAACCCCAATCAACAACTATATTTACTCTCTCAATTAGCCAAAACTTTAAAACACAATCCTCAAATTAATATTTCACCAGAAACCTTAGAAGAATTAATTACATTGTCAAAATAGATTTTGTAAAATTTAATAAATAAAATACTATCAATTTTCAAGAAACTAGGTAAATAGACTCATTCCTTAGTAGAATTGATAGTAAAATTTATTTTTCCCAAATATAATTATCAGAATTATGTATTGATAATAACATTTTATATAAAAGATTACAAAACTGTAGAAAATCTCCACAAAATCTCCACAATTTTTTCTTAAATTAGAGTTAAATCAAAGATAACAATAATTGAAAAGCTGAGGTAAAACCTATGAATAACTTAATCAAAGAAATTAATCAGCGTTACCTCTTAGGGGAAAGAAATTTTCATAGTCACAATTGGTCTAACATTAATCTACAAGGAATTAATTTAAGCGGAGTTAATTTAAAAAATAGTGATTTAAGTTTTGTTAATTTTGAGAATGCTAATTTAGAAAATGCTAATCTCAGTAAATGTAACTTAAAAGGTGCTAACTTAAAAGGTGCTAATTTAAAAAATGCTATTTTAGATGAAAGTGATTTAAGTTTTTCTAAACTCCATCAAGCTAACTTAAATAATGTTCATGGTAAAAAAGTTAATTTTCGTCAAGCTCATCTCAATAATGCTAGTCTCGAAAAAGCCTATTTAAGTTGTGCTAATTTTACCCAAGCCTCTCTCAATAATTGCAATCTATCCCATGGTAATATGCGTAAAGCTGAATTAAAAAACGCATTTTTAACCGGTGCTAATTTAACTCAAACCTATATGGGCGAATCTAATATAACGGGTACTTGTTTTACTTCTGCGATAATAAATAAAACTTATTTTAGAGAAGCACAATACGATAAAAATACTCAATTCGATAGTAAATTAAATCAGGAAGAAATGGGTTTAATTTATGTGGAATATAATGAAGTCGCCCTAGCAGATGTTTTAAACGCTATCAACTATATCAGCTCTTGTAGCACGAAGTATTTGGGGGTAGGTTTAGTAACCAAATATTGGCATTCTTCCAAGCCCAATAATGAATGGTTAAGTAAGTTTCAAATCAATAATCAAGGTAGGATTATCTATCTAGGTACAGAAACAGAATTGCTCAATGATTTTCAAATACAATGGTATCATCAATGGGTGAGGGAGTATTTTAAGTCTTGTTCTTTTATTATTAATAATTTTTCTCAATTAATTCAAACAGATTTATCATCTTCTCCTTACCATTTACATTTACCTTTAGTCGCATAATATTTTTTGTTAATAGACAATTCTAGATAGGGTCGGCTGAAAAAAATCAGAAGGCTATTAAAATCAAGGGTTTAGACAAACTACATTGACAAAAAAAGTGTGGCAAAATAAGGGGTGAGCGAAAAAAATGGTTGGTAAATTACCATAAATTTGGCTTGAAGTAATGAGTAATAAGTAATAGTGCGATTCGTTCGCTAGAAACTAGATTTATTATCTAGGGGATTAGCGGTAATGTATCTATTTTAGTACATTGACAACTTAATCATCATGTAGGTGTAAGTCCCATTGAAAGGAACACACTCTTGGTAATAACATCTAACGACACTAATTTGTCACCGATGACAATTAATTTGGCACTGTACAAGTATAAAAAGCCTTTGACGAGGATTGAACTCGTGACCTCACCCTTACCAAGGGTGTGCTCTACCACTGAGCTACAAAGGCGATGGGCCGAGCTGGATTTGAACCAGCGTAGGCATAGCCAGCGGATTTACAGTCCGCCCCCATTAACCACTCGGGCATCGACCCGTTTGTTTTCACATTTAATTATTATATCTAACTTTTTGGGAAAATGCCAATAATTTTGAAAATAAATTGGAAATTTGGTTTTTATAGAAAGTTTTAACAATTGACTACTAAGATTTAAGGGATAATGGGATGTAATAAATACATTCAATTTAATTATGACTAAGTTACGCAATATTCTTATTGGTGCAGGTATCGCTACAGTGGGTGCGATCGGAGTTAAAAAAGCTGTGGATTATTTTCAGGAGAAAAAACAGCAAGAAGTGGTTAATCAATTACCTGAAGATGCTTCTATTTCTAATCCTCAAGAAGAAGTCGCTTTTGCAGTGGTGGAAACTAATTCTGTACAAGGTTTTTTGGATAAAACTTTCGGCACGGTAGGACGTTATCAACCTAATCGATCGCCTAAAGTTTTTGAGTATCAAGATAAAAATTATATGGTAATTTGGGCTTATGATCAACAAAAATCGAAAAATCAAATGTTGGTTTTTGTTTATACTGATAAGGGACGAGAAATGATTGGTAGTGTGGGTTATACCGCTTCTGAAACTGATTATCGTTTAACCATGGAAAACACTCCTTTTGCTGTAATTATCAATGGCAAAAAACTTCAGTCTGGAGAAGGGGAAACTTCTGGCACTAATGATGTGGATTTTGTTTTGGCTTAGAAATTACAAATATTAATGTATAATTTCACGCAAAGACGCAAAGACGCAAAGAAAGAAGAACGCAAAGGGTTATTGTAAAGTCATTATCTTAACTTCATAAGGGAAGGGTTGAATAATATTCAACCCCTACGATCGTATTTTTCTGAAGCTCTCTAAGAGTTTGCGGTTTGTCCAATACGGGGTTCTGTTCCTGCTATAATTCGATCGATATTGCTACGGTGACGAATAATGACATAACTGGCGGCAATAATAGCAAAACCGATATAGGGTATCGTGGGTAAGAAAATCCACATCAAAATATTAACACCGATCGAGGCGGAAATAGAACTAATTGAGACAATTCTAGTTATCGCTAATACGCTTAAAAATACCGCAAAAGTACCTAAACCCACATAAGGATTCATCGTCAATAAAATTCCTAAACTGATGGCGGCGGATTTTCCTCCTGCAAAGTTTAACCAAATGGATTTACTATGCCCAATCACTGCTATTAATGCACATACAGCAATTAACCAGTCTTGCCATTGAGGGGGTAATATCTCACTATAGTCATACAACAATTTAACGGCTAATACGGCTAATACTCCTTTGAGCATATCAATAATTAAGACGGCGATCGCCGCTCCTTTGCCGACATTTCTGAGTACATTTGTCGCTCCTGTTGAACCTGATCCCATTTCTCGAATATCAATACCTTTTAACATACGAGCTAGTATATACCCAGTGGGAAATGAACCGAGTAAATAAGCGACTAAAATAAGGCTAATAGCAATTAATAAGGAAGTTGTCATAAATAGTTAATAATAAATAGTTAATCAAATTTAATTGTTAACTGTCAATCATAGATGAAAGCATTATTTTTAGATAGGGATGGGGTGGTAATAGAATATATCCCTTATCTTAGTAAACCTGAACAAGTGAAAATTCCTCAAGGTGCGATCGAGGCTCTCAAATTATGGCAAGATCAAGGTTATCGTTTAGTTATTGTCACCAATCAATCGGGCATTAGTCGAGGTTATTTCACTTATGATGATGTCATGGCGATTCATCAAAAAATTTTAGAAGAATATGGTCAATTTGGGATACAATTCGCAGATATTTTAATGTGTCCTCATCAACCTGCTGATAATTGTCATTGTCGTAAGCCCTCTCCTTATCTTTTAGAGACTTATAGTCAACATCAAAATATTGATTTAGCTCGATCGTACTTTATTGGCGATGCCCCTAGTGATATAGAATGTGCTATTAATGCCCAATGTCAACCAGTATTAGTGTTAACGGGTAGAGGAAAAGAAACCTTGCAACATCTATCTAAATATTCAATCCCTATCCCCGTTTTTAATTCTCTGGGTGGCACAGTAAAATTAATAAATAATGAATCCCTCAGTGAAGTATAGAATTTATTGGTGAGAAGAAGGTATTAGGTTTTACAATATTTGTGAAAGCGTTTTAATTCCTCATTCTTAATTCTTAATTCTTAATTCTCAATTCTCAATTCTCAATTAATTTATATGGTTTTTTTCTCAACTAACGACACCTTTACCGCCAAAGCACAAAATATTCTCGAAGCTACATGGAGAGAATTTCCAAGCCTTGCCAAAAATCAAATCGCTTTAACATGGATTGTTTATGATGAACCTGTTATCGTTAATACTGGAGGCGCTTTATCTTCTCAAGAATTTTGGCAATATCCCCTCCAAGGTTTTAGTTATCGGGGGGAAGAAAAAATTTACCCTGCCAGTGTGGTTAAGTTATTCTATCTAGTCGCTATTTATGAATGGTTAGAGGGGGGAATGATTAGCGAATCTCCTGAGTTGAATCGTGCTATTAGAGATATGATTGTGGATTCTAGTAATGATGCCACCAGTTATATTGTGGATATGCTTAGTGGTACTACTTCAGGAGTGGAGTTGTCGATCGAACCTTTTGAAACATGGAAATATCAAAGAAATATCGTTAATCGTTATTATCAATCTCTAGGCTGGAAAGAATTAGCGACTATCAATGTTAATCAAAAAACATGGTGTGATGGCGCTTATGGTAGAGAAAGGATGTTTTTAGGGGAAACTTATGATAATCGTAATATGTTAACCACTAATGCCGTGGCAAGATTGCTTCATAGTATCATCGGTGGAGTTGCGGTGTCTTCTACTGCCTCTCAAAAAATGATGGATTTACTTAAAAGAGATGTGACTTGTAAAACTTTAGAGAAGGGGGAAGAGGAAAATCAAATTAATGGCTTTTTAGGGGAGAGTTTACCTAATAATAGTAGTTTATGGTCAAAGGCAGGATGGACTTCTACCGTACGCCATGATTGTGCTTATATTGAAATGCTCGATCGAAATCCTTATCTATTAATAGTATTCACGGAAGGAAAAGAAAACAGTCAAAACCGTGACATAATTCCCTTTATTTCTGCCCAATTTGCCCAAATATAGCATTCCTTTGATTCAGGTTATAATGAATTATCTTAATCCATTATTACTCTCTTAATACAATCAATGACGCAATCATTAACTATTAACCATACTCAAGAAACTAATCCTACCCTACAAACTGGCTTAATTCATTCTGTCGAAAGCTGTGGCACAGTGGACGGTCCGGGTATTCGTTTTGTGATTTTTACCCAAGGATGCCCTTTAAGATGCTTATATTGTCATAACCCAGACTGTCGGCATTTTGAAGACGGAAAAACTGTTAGTGTTGACGAATTAGTCAACGAAATTGAGAAGTATCGATCGTACTTTGAGTATTCTGGTGGTGGTGTTACTGTAACGGGAGGAGAGCCATTAATGCAACCAGAATTTGTGAAAGCTATTTTTGAAAAATGTAAAAAAATAGGTATTCATACAGTTTTAGACACTTCTGGTTATGTGAATTTAAACAGTGCAAAACCCGTTTTAGAATATACTGATTTAGTGTTGTTAGATATTAAATCTTTTGATGAAACAATTTATCATAAGTTGACTAATGTTTCCCTCGAACCTACCTTGATTTTTGCTCGTTATTTAGCAGAGATAAATAAACCCACATGGATTAGATTTGTCTTAGTACCTAATTTAACAGATGCTGATCATAATGTTCATGGATTAGCTGAATTTATTTCTCATTTTAAAAATGTTCAAAAAGTAGAGGTTTTACCCTTCCATAAAATGGGAGAATATAAATGGGAAACCTTAGGCTATGATTATCAATTAAAAGATACTGAACCTCCTTCTCCTGAATTAATCACTAAAGTTACTAATATTTTTAAAAGTTATGGTTTAACCGTACAATAGACATCAAAATTGATAAAAAGAGGGTTAAAACTCTTACTACAAACTTTTTTAAAATCTGCTCTATAATTTGCGATGAAACGTCATTTATTTTTTCTTTTAAGTTACATTTTTTTATTTCTACCCTTACCTATATCAGCCCAAGAATCTGTTAATATTAAGGAGAAAAAAATCTGTGCCAGTAATCTTAATCAAGAAATAGAATCGATTATTAATCAACCCTCACGACAAAAAGAAACTTGGGGAGTTGTTATCGAAAATCTTAAAGATAATCAAGTTTTATATCAAGTAAATGAGAATAAATTTTTTATTCCTGCATCGAATATTAAGTTATTAACTACAGCTTCTATTTTATGGAAATTAGGAGCAGATTTTAGCATTAATACTCCTGTTTATATTGTAAGAGAGTCCACGAATACTAATGTTAGTCAAAACTCGATCGATAGTTTAATTATAGAAGGAAAAGGAGATCCAACTTTTTCACAGCAACAGTTAAATATTATCGCTGAAAAACTAAAGGAAGAAGGAATAAAAGAAGTTAATAATCTAGTATTAATGGATGGCTATTTATCACAACCAACAACTAATTATACATGGGAATTTGAAGATATTTACTTTTATTTTGCCGTACCAGTTAACAGTTTAATTTTAAATAATAATACCGTGAATTTTACCTTAAATCATGGTAACATTAATCAGCAACCTTCTTTACAATGGTCAGATGAATTAGCAGGAAAACAAATAAGGGTTGAAAATAATGTCTATACTAGAGATGAAAATACCGAATTTAACATTACCATTTTGCCTTTATTGGCTCATTCCAGCTTAAGAATGACGGGAGATTTTCCTTTAAATAAACAATCAAATACTTGGCGATTAGCAATCCCAAATCCTGCCCAATATTTTCAAGAATCACTGATTAAAACCTTAAATAATTATGATATTAAAGTTAAAAATAGTCAAATTATTAACTATGGTGAAAAGTTAGATAAAAATAAACAATTTCTCTTAGAAATCGACTCTCCTCCTTTATCAGAATTGATTAAAACTACCAATCAAGATAGCAACAATTTATATGCAGAAGTCCTATTAAAATATTTAGCTGATTCATCGGCAAGTGAATGGGAAAATTTAGCTAAAATAACGAAAGAATTAGGTATATCAGAAGACAATTATAAAATAAAAGATGGTTCGGGTTTATCCCGACATAATCTCATTACTCCTGTAAGTTTAGTGACGATTTTAAAAGTAATGAATAATAGTCAATATAAAGAGATTTTTTATAATTCTCTTGCCGTAGCAGGAGAAAATGGTACATTAAAAAATCGATTTGTTAATACCAATATTGCTAATAATTTATCGGGCAAAACAGGTACATTAACAGGAGTAGCATCTTTATCCGGATACTTAAAAACACCCCATTATGATAATTTAGCTTTTACGATTATTGTTAATCAATCTATAGCCAATTCTACGACTTTAAGGAACTCGATCGATCAAATTGTTTTATTATTAGGACAAGTAGAAAAATGTTAATACCTGCCTTTTCTATGATGCCTAATAAAAATATATTTTGCGTCCTTCTGTGCGTCTTTGCATAAGAAAAATTAAATCTTAAAATTATCAAAAAACCTCTCTTTCTTGCCCAATCCACCACTCGCCTAAATTCATCATATCCTGCTGAATATCTTTTAGTTGAATTAAATATTCTTCAGGGGATAAAAATGCTTTATTTTCTGCCAATTTTTGCAGTCTTAATTGTACCAATAACCAAGGTTTAGAAATACCATTAGTTTGTTCGATATATTTAGCTAATTCATCACTATTCATGGGCAATAATTAAAAATAAATAATTAAACATCTTATAACAATTTGCTCATTATCAGTTAAAATAATGGAACTTTTCTGTTCATGATTAAGTCTCTTTTCTATATTTTCAAAATCTTATAATTTTTCTCGATCGAATGATACTATGCTAGAATTATTACCGCTTTTTTTTCCTGTTATTCCCACTGCTATTTATAGTCAAACTACCCAAAAGAGCGAAATTGTCGCCGAAAATCAATTAGTTAGCCCGTTACCCGGAGAATTAAACAACATACCCGTGTTCAACAGTAATAGCCCAGAATTAGTATTAGGAGAAGGAATATTACTCTCTACCTTTCCTTCCGATAACAAAAGCGATGAAAACGCCCATTTAAACTTTCCCTTTGAAGGAAGATTCGATATTTTTGCTCACCATGTTTCTAAACCACCAACGGAAGACGACAAAAGAACTTTATACTTAGGCATCATCGTTCATAATCCCACCTCTGAACCAGTCTCGATCGACATTTTACAGGGAGCAAGTTATTTAAGTCAACCCGATGCACCTTTTATCACCCTTCCCTCCAAAGTAGAAGGAAGTAACATTTATGCAGGACCGGGTAGTAGAGTTATGGGAGATATTTTACGAGGAAAACGTCAAGAAATCTTCCCTCCCAACATCATAATTCCAGCAGGGGAAAGTCGAATGTTATTAAATCTCCCCATTCCCATACATTCTCTTACCCCCCCTCTTAACGGTCGATCGAGCTATATGAGATTATATAGTAGTGGTAAAGTCTATGTAGCCAGTCTCGCCATGTATCAAGACACCGAAGACAACCCTCCAAGCCTTTCTCAATGGGAAAACTTATTAACCAACGCTTCCCTATCCACTCCCAGAGACAAAGCGCCCACTCCTCCTGAAGCCCAAGGGCAAAGAATCTATGGTAGAGTTGCAGGAGTATCTCAAGGGAATATGTGGAAAACCGACTTAACCGACTCCCCTTCAACCCCCTTATTAACTATTCCCAATGCTGGAGAAGCCTTTTCCTATGGTTTAAGTACCCTTGTTGGTGGTACACTGGGAACAAATCAAGTACAAACTGCTCCCCTTTTAGTAAGATACCCCGATACTGCCTACAGTGCCCACGGTAACTATAGCTTACAGTATAGCCTCACTTTACCCTTATTTAACCCCAATAACGAAGCCAAAACCGTTAATATTGCCATTTCAACCCCCGTCAAACAAGACACCCCCGGAGTTAACTTTTTAAATCCCCTACCCACCCAAACCTTTTTTCGAGGTTTAGTACAGGTAAAATATAACGATGATAATAATATTCCCCGTTTACAATACTTTCATTTAGTGCAAAAAAGAGGCGAAAAAGGCGAAAATTTAGTTACCGTAACCATCCCCCCCCAAAGTCAAAAATTAGTCTCCGTTGATTTTCTCTATCCTCCCGATGCCACACCTCCGCAAATTTTAACCGTATCCACTCAATAAAAATGTTACATAATTAATATATCATTAGGATCAGCAGGACTGGTAAACACAAAATATATAATACCCGATCCTAAAAGTGCGATCGCCAAACTAAATAATATCACCCATCGATCATTGGTTAGAAGTTAAGGCTAAAAGCAAGGTGTCATTTGTTTTTCCTTTTATTGTCAATACCTACCACATCTAAACCCAACTTAGCAAAGTATTTCACCGATTCCGAACCGATTAACCCTGCTGAACCAGTGATTAAGATAATATTACTCATGGTTCGATCGAACTTCCTTAATTAATTCTGTATTCATGAGACTTGATCACTGACAATAATATTTATAATAAGATTTTTTCAGAAAAACGTAAAATATTGCCAAAGTTTGTTACAATTTGTTAAAAGGCATCAATTTTTCAAGGGAAGATGTTTACATTTTCTCCCAAATTACCTTAGTCGATGTCTATAATCTCTATGGTGAAATTGAGATAAATCAATAAACTTTGTCAGTAAACTGAAAAAAATCAATTCCGTTTGCTCATCGCTATCTCAAGGAAGAGTATCTTTAGAAGTAAGAATCGGAAAGTAAGGACTAATGCCATAATCCATCAATTATGAAATGTTTAGTCAAGTGTATATCATTAATCTCAACCCCTTACCGTTACCAGTTTTGCTTCTCGTGATTGTTTTCCCCTTCATCTGTCGAGACATTTTAAGTTAAACAATTCATATTTAATCATTACAGATGACAACTTCTTTCGCAAGTTTAGGACTTTCAGAATCTCTCGTTAATCAAGTGGAAAATCTTGGTTTTACTACTCCCACAAAGATTCAAACTTTAGCTATCCCTGAATTAATTTTAGGACGTGATGTAGTGGGACAATCACAAACTGGTACGGGTAAAACTGCCGCCTATTCTCTCCCTATCCTCGATCGAATCGATCGAACTTCAAAAGAGGTTCAAGCCCTGATTTTAGCTCCCACCAGAGAGTTAGCCCAACAGGTAGCCGAAGCCCTTAAAGATTTAATTGGTAAAGAACGTATTTATGTTTTAACCGTGTATGGTGGACAATCTATGGAGCGTCAAATTCGCTTCTTAGAAAAAGGCGCTCATATCGTGGTGGGAACTCCCGGACGTATTATCGACTTATTGCATCGCAAACATTTAAAACTAGATCATTTAAAATATGTTGTGTTGGATGAAGCTGACGAAATGTTAAGCATGGGCTTCATCGATGATGTTAAACAAATTTTATCCACTACCCCCGCCGATCGTCAAACTACTTGTTTTTCAGCAACAATGCCCCGGGAGATTAAGCAATTAGTCAACGAATTTATGACTGATCCTGTTAGTATTATGGGAGAAAAACCCCAAGATACTCCTTCTCGCATTGATCAAGTGGTGTATATGGTGCCTCGTGGTTGGTCAAAAGTCAAGGCAATTCAACCAATTTTAGAAATTGAAGACCCCCAAACTGCTATTATTTTTGTACGCACTAAACGTACCGCCTCTGAAGTAACCGCCAAATTACAAGAAGCAGGGCAAAGTGTGGACGAGTATCATGGTGATTTGAGCCAACAACAACGGGAGCGTTTAATTCAGCGTTGGCGTGAAGGTAAAATTAAGGTAGTAGTTGCCACGGACATCGCCGCTCGTGGTTTAGATGTATCGGACTTAACCCACGTTTTCAACTACGATTTACCTGATAACAGTGAGACTTATATTCACCGTATCGGGCGTACAGGAAGGGCAGGAAAAGAGGGTAAAGCCATTGCCTTAGTTGAACCTAGCGATCGTCGTTTACTACGTCAAATTGAGCGTCGTGTGAATCAAGCTATCCGTGTAGAGCAAATTCCTAATCGCTCGACAGTGGAAGCCAAACGGATGGAAAAACTCACGGAACAAATTAAGGAATCCCTCGCTGGTGAAAGATTAGCTTCTTTCTTACCTTTAATCAAAGAGTTACATGGTGAATACGAACCTAGTGCGATCGCTGCGGCAACCTTACAAATTTTGTATGATGCTAATTGCCCCGCATGGTTACAACAGGATTGGGAAATTCCCCCCGAAGCATCTTTAAAACCCAATATTGCAGGAAAAGGTAAGCCCTCCCCTTCTGGACGTAAATATGGAAGTCGTGGCAGTGGTAGTTTTGAACGGAAACAAAGCTATAGTGCAACAGGTGGCGGAAAACCTAAGCGTAATTACGATCGACCTGTCAAAGTAAGATAAATTTGTTAGGAAATTAGGAATTAGAAATTAGGTAGGGTTTGCTGAGTAAGACTAGATAATACTTAGATTACCTGAGTGAGCTATAAAAATAGATGAGGGCTGACTTGGAAGACAGGCAGACAGGAAGATTGTATTTCTTGTGAATGAATAAAATTCTCTCAAAAGTACATCAAATATTAAGAATTTTTCTTCCATTCGACTTGTCCACCTGTCTAGTTTTTATCATTTTCTTTATTAGGAGAAATAATGAAGCATCAAGGTTTTGATGTTTTATGTGTTGAACAAGTCCCCTAAAAGAGAAAAACCCTTGGGAGTCTTGCCATGTTTCGACCCCAAAGGCTTTTCTATTTGATTTCCTCACACCCAATCGGATACTTTGATCCTTTATGTTAAACAGTATATCCTTTTTCAAAAAGTTTGTCAAGGGAAAGTCCAAAATTAATTTTTAAATGGTGATAAGCCTTGTCTGTCACCACTCTCCCCCTGGTGGTGCGATTAATAAAACCGATTTGCAGAAGGTAAGGTTCATATACCTCCTCGATGGTTTTGGCATCTTCCCCGGTAGCGGCGGCAATCGCCTCTAATCCCACAGGACCTCCTTTAAATTGTTCTATCATGGTGGTTAATACCAGTCTATCTGTCCAATCTAACCCCAATCGATCGACATTGTGCAAATCTAAGGCTTCCGAGGCTAACACTTCATTAATGGAAGACTGATGTTTGACTTGTACATAATCCCTTACCCTTCGCAATAAACGGTTACTAATCCTTGGTGTTCCCCTTGACCTACGAGCTATTTCCTGCGCACCACCTTGATCAATATCTAACTTCAAAATAGCACTCGATCGAAGTATTATTTCTGTTAACTCGTCTATCTCATAAAATTTTAACCGTTGAATTAAGCCAAATCGATCGCGCAGGGGAGAAGTTAACGAGCCGATTTTCGTAGTCGCACCAATGAGAGTAAAAGGAGATAAAGGAATACTGCGGATTTTTGCTGCTTGTCCTTTCCCGATGGTTACATCCAAACGACTATCTTCCATCGCAGGATAAAGCAATTCTTCTGTAACACGATTTAGGCGATGAATCTCATCAATAAACAAAATATCCCCTGCTTGAAGGCTCACCAATAGCCCCGTAATATCCCTCGGACGCTCTAAGGCTGGAGCGGCAGTAATCTTGCAATTTACCCCCATTTCTTGAGCCAAAATTAAAGACATGGTAGTTTTGCCTAATCCGGGAGGTCCATATAATAGTATATGATCCAAAGGTTCTTTTCTTTGTTTGGCTGCCTCAATGGCAATGGAAATCACCCCTTTTAAGTCTTTTTGTCCAATATAATCTTCAAAACGGTGAGGGCGAATTTTATCTTCATTTTCTCCCAAATCTTCCACTATTTCTGTGGGTAACAATAATTTTTTTTTCTCTTTATTGTCAGAGGTTTCACTTTTTCTTTGTTGTGGAAGATTCGAGTTCGATCGTTTTATTGCCATAATTGAAACACGTTTATTAGTCAATCTTATGTCATTGGGAGGCACGAAGCAATCCCCCTATTCCTCCGTAAGCATTTGTCGAAAACCGACTACTTTACCAATAATAGCGATGGCAGGGGCAGTAAAACCAGTTTTTTCTACTCGATCGAGCATATCTCCTAGAGTACCATATAACTCCTCCTGTTCTGGTCTTGTACCCCAACGAATCAAAGCTATTTCTGTATCTTCTGCTAATCCTGCTGACAATAATTGAGGGATGATATAACTTAAATTGTGAATCCCCATATAGATTACGATGGTTTCTGAACCTTGCGCAATGGCTTTCCAGTTCACTTCAGGGCGATATTTTCCTGCGGATTCATGACCAGTTACAAAAGTAACCGAAGAACTGTAATCTCGGTGGGTAACAGGAATATTCGCATAGGCAGGGGCAGCAATTCCTGCGGTGATACCCGGCACGATTTCCACTTCAATACCCTCTTTGATCAAATCCTGCATTTCTTCCCCCCCTCGTCCGAAAACAAAAGGATCACCACCTTTCAATCTTACTACGATTGCATGATCTTTGGCTTTTTCAATCAATAACTGATTAGTGTCACACTGCAATAGAGAATGATTACCCCGCCGTTTTCCTGCATTAATTTTTTCAGCATAAGGGCTAATCATCGCCAAAATTTCTTCACTAACTAAGGCATCATAAATCACCACATCAGCCAATTCTAACAGAGTTTTCCCCTTTATAGTTAACAATCCAGCGTCACCCGGTCCTGCACCTACTAAATAAACTTTACCCACGCACTATTCTTAAATTTTGTTACAGTTTAAATATGATAGTGTATATTAACCAATCTTTACAGTAGCGAAATGTACTAAATCGATGGAGGTTTTGTAAAGTAACTCTTTTTTATTAGACATCCACCAGATTTGAGGTAGAAACGTAAAATTTTAGGTCTCTACAATAGTTTTAGTCATTAAAAAATGAAAGTGAAAACTTATAATATTTTTTTGATTAAATCACCTAAATTAAGGGGATTAAAAGGCTTATAAATAACTCCCTTTGCCCCTAGTTTTTTCCAGTTAAATTTTTCGTCAGATTGTGCCGTTAAAAAGATAACAGGAATCTGGGAAATTTTTGGTATAGATTGCAACTTTTTCATCGTCAATTCTCCGTTATGTTCGGGCATTAAATAATCTAATAAAATTAAATCTAAATTATCTTCTTTTTCTGCTATTTGTATTCCCTGTAAACCAGAATCAACCGTAATTACTAACCATTGATTAATCATTTCTAAAGACATTTTTATCAATTCTTGCATCTCTTTAGTATCATCAATAACTAAAATCTTAATAGTTTTATTATCATTAGAATAGTTCATCATATAGTTATCAAGTTTATTTACTGTGCGGAATTGAATCTTTTTAAATGAGTCATAATTCTTGGATATAATTCTAAATCAATTTTCGATTTACTGATAAAATCATCCGCCCCTGCTTCCACAAATTGATTAATAATATCAGGTTTCAGATTTCCTGTTAAAAATATAATCGGTATAGATTGTAAAAAGGGATCTTTTTTGATAATTTTACATATATCTAATCCATTTAGTTTTGGCATTTGTAAATCGAGAATAATTAATTCTGGTTTAATTTTAGTTATTTCCTCTAAAAAAGTTTCACTATCGGATATAGTTTGAATATTAATAGGTAATTTATTTGAAATTAATTTTTGTTTTAAAACTTCTGTAAATCTAACATCATCGTCAATAATTAAAATATCATATAAATAATTAGTCTCAGATATATGATGATTATTCGATAAGATAGTTTTAATATTTTCCCAAAGAATTTCCAGAGAATTATTTTTATTTAAAAAGGCACTTATAGGATATTTAGAACAATATAAACGATTTTCTAAACTATCATTTTTACTATAAATTATCGTCTTTGTTTTATTTTCTTTCTTCTTTAAATAATCTAAAATTTTGATTAATTGATTAGACGAATTTTTTTTCCACTCCGTTTCTAAAATTACTAAATTATATTGTTTTTCTTTAAGGTATTTTAATCCTGATTCGATCGTATAGACAAAATTAAAATTAACTTGAGGATTATCCATAAAAAGGATTAAATTATTACTTAGTTTAATATCCTCATCAATCACTAAAATTTCTATCTTTTCTTGAGAAAATAAATGTTTAGTCAGATTTTGTTGATTGGCAGAAGTAGCTATTTCTCCCGACGGAAATAAATTAGTTTCTAAATCATTTAACAACTTCATGATAGTTGATTTAATTTCTTGATTTTGTAAATTATCTCGATTATTTTTCAACAGATTTTCGATTTCTTTAGAAATTTTACTAGCAGTATCAAAACCAAGACTACCGAGAAAACCAACAAAATTATGCACAATCCGTATAGCTTGATCAATATCTAACTCTTTATTGTTACCCTCTATATAATCAGATAATTTTTGACAATCTTCAGCGATACTTTTTTGGTTATCTAACCACATTTTTTTCATTAAAGATTTCAATTCATTTTCTTTACTTTCTTTTTGTTTTTTCTCATTTAATAAAAACTCATTTTCTGTTTTAGTTATCAATTTTTCTTTAATCTGTTTTAAACGATAACCCATACCATACACTGTTTCTATAAAATCTTTTTCTGCTCCTTTTTCTTCTAATTTTTTTCTTAAAGATTTAATATGAGTTCTTAATGTACTTTCAGTTGGAGTAGCCTCAATATCCCAAAGTCGATCGATAATTGAATCGGAACTAAATACTCTATTAGGAGTACTTAAAAAAACCTGTAAAATTTTAAATTCTGTAGGGGTTAAATGGATAGTGTTATCACAATAAAAAAGTTGTTTTTCTTCAGGTATCATTACTAGATTATTCCATTTAAGATGAGAGGATTGTATTTGATTATCTCGTCTTAATAATGCTTTTACCCTTACTAATAATTCTTGAAAATCAAAAGGTTTAATTAAATAATCATCAGCACCAGATTCAAAGGCTTTTATTTTATCATTTTGATTACTTAATGCTGTGATAAATAAAATAGCAATATTAATCCCCCCCCTCCGTAAATCTCGACAAATATCGATACCATTTTTTTTGGGTAACATCACATCTAAAATTAAAACATCATAGGATTCTTTTGTGAGTTTTTCTGCTATCTCAAATCCAGTATTAACCACATCAACTAATTCTGCTTCAGGTAATAAATAATCGTGAATTAATTTTCCTAAACGTTCATCATCTTCCGCTAAAAGAATTTTCATAATTATAAAATGTTTCTTCAATATTCGATCGAATATCCTAGTATTAAGTAATTTATGCTAGAAATAAATCTTAAAATATTTAAGAAATAAATGTTATTGACTCTTATCAGTATTTTTACTCATAACCATTATATACCTCATGGACATTGTTATCGGGAGCAGTCTTCTTTAGTTGGGTTACACATTCTTTCAGATTTATTCATTAGACACGAGTGCAAAATAAAAAGTAAAATCTATTTTAGGGTGGAAAACATAAATTTCTTAACTTATTACTTATTACTCGACTTCTGCAAGAAGTCTATTAATTTTATGGTGAATCAACAAACAGCAATTTATCGTATATTAGACGCAAATCTCGATCGAGCCAGAGAAGGCTTAAGAATTATCGAAGAATGGTGTCGTTTCGGCTTAAATGACAAAGACACTGCCAGTAATTGTAAACAAATGCGTCAAGAATTAGGCAGTTGGCATTCCCCCCAATTACGCACCGCCAGAGATACCCCCAATGATGTCGGTACAGATTTAACCCACCCCCAAGAAGAAGAAAGAGAAAGTTTAGACGACTTATTACAAGCGAATTTGTGTCGAGTACAAGAAGCATTGAGAGTATTAGAAGAATACGCTAAATTGTACGATGGAGAATTTGCCGCCGCCATGAAACAAATGCGATACCAAGTCTATACCCTCGAAAGTAATCTATTCGGGCAATCTCGTTTTAAATTATTGGCACAATGTTCATTATATTTAGTCACTTCTCCTGTGGATAACTTTTTCACCGTGGTAGAATCTGCTCTCAAAGGAGGGTTAAAAATATTACAATATCGTCACAAAGATCAAGATGACTTAGTCAAACTCAAAGAAGCCTATAAATTAAAACAATTATGTAATAATTATGGTGCTTTATTCATAGTGAACGATCGCATTGACTTAGCTATGGCGGTTAACGCCGATGGAGTACACTTAGGACAAACAGACTGCCCCGTTGGTTTAGCCCGTCAACTCCTCGGATCGGGTAAAATTATTGGTAAATCCACCACTAATCCCCAAGAAATGGCAAAAGCTATCAGTGATGGTGCAGATTATATCGGAGTTGGACCCGTTTATGAAACCCCCACCAAAGCAGGAAAAAAACCAGCAGGGCTAGAATATGTACGCTATGCGCAAAACAACGCTACAATTCCTTGGTTTGCCATTGGCGGTATCGACAGTAATAATATCAGAGATGTCATCAAAGCAGGAGCGAAAAGAATCGCTGTTGTCAGGGAAATTATGAAAGCTGAAAACCCTACAGAAACCACTAAAACCCTCCTGAAAAACTTTTAAATAAGAGAATGGAGAATTGAGAATTAAAAACTCATCAATTTTTCTTCTAATCCCCTAATCCCCTAATTCCCTAATTCCCTAATCCCCTACCCATCTTCACCCAGATTTACCTGAGTTCGAGATTAAAAATCTTTTAGAATAAAGGCTATTGAGTAATAAGTGTTCAAATTTTAGGTACGGAAAATCATTAAATAAAGGTAAATAATAGCAAAAAATGAATTTTTCATAAGTTTAAATCAATTCTTATTACTATCTCCTGTATCCTATCTCCTATCTCCTCCCCTTATCTCAAATTTTATGTCGAACTGAGGTAGATTTCTATAATTGACTCAAAACACATTAGGGAGACGACGAGCATTTAAACAACTCCACTCTCCCCTTTTCCACAAAGAAGCGATCGTCCAGCCGTCTTGTTCTAGTAAGTTAGCAATTTCAAGGGATTGATCCACTAAAATACCGCTTAAAGTAATCCAACCGTCGGGCTTAATCATTTTGCTCATATCAGGAATCATGGTTTTAATCACTTCCGCCAAAATATTGCACACAATACCATCAAACTTGAGTCCGTGTATCAACATTAATTGATCAATACTACCTAGAAAAACTTCGATTCCTTCCACATGATTCAACGCACTATTTTCTTTTGTAGCTTTAATGGCTAAAGGATCAATATCTGTAGCATATACTTCCTTTGCCCCTAACAATTTCGCCCCGATGGACAAAATCCCCGAACCGCAACCAATATCAGCAATAATCAACTCTTTTTCCGGCTCATCTAATCTCATTTCTAAGGACTCTAAACATAGCTGAGTTGTAGCATGAACACCTGTACCAAATGCCGAACCCGGATCAAGTCTAATAATGATTCTTTCAGACTCTTGAGGAGTTTCAATCCATGCAGGATAAATGGAAAATCGATCGCCTATATCCATGGGTTGCCAATGGTTTTTCCAACTACTAGCCCAATCCTCATCATCAATCAACTGCCATGTAATAGGGGGACATTCAAAGCCTTGCAAAAGACAATCTTGTTTTAACCAAAGAGATAATGCTGCCAAGTCCACTGTTTCTTTTGTGATGGAAGGAATGTAGGCTTTAATAAACCAAAAATCATTCTCTTTCATTAAAGCCGTACCCTGACAGCCAAATTCTTGTAAACGCCAAAAGATAGTATCCTCTAATGCTGATACATGATTAATTTTGATTTCCCACCAAGGAGTTGTCATGATGATTTAATAATAAAAAATGTATATTTTGTCCGTTAGGTTAAATCTCTGAAATCCAACACTATTTAATTCGATCGTCAGAAATTATAATAAATGTTTAGAGATATTAATAATTATATGGGTTTTGTTTCCTTCCGAAAAATTTATTCTTAGAGTTGTCCATAATAATGATTCATTTATAAGAGTAGGAATAAGTTGTTAATCAATAACCCACAGTGTAATAAATTACACTGCTAACGAAATAGCGTTCAATAAATTGAACTCCAAATTTTTAATTGCTAAATTCTTCATCATCGAACTCAGAAGATTATGGGGAGTTCACGTTAAAATAAAACTAATCCATAAGCATAAATTCCATGACACAGACTTTTCCTGATAATCACACCCATTCTCATACTCATTCTCATCATGGTCATATCCATAGTGAAGAATCCCAGAAAAAAATTATTAATCGTTTATCTCGCATTGAAGGTCATGTGAGGGGAATTAAGAATATGATAAGTGAGGGGAGAGATTGTCCAGAAGTTTTAATTCAGGTTGCCGCCATTCGAGGTGCATTGGATAGGGTTGCTAGACTTATTCTTGATGAACATTTGAGCGAATGTATCACCCGTGCCGCTAAAGATGGTAGTATTGATCAAGAAATTGATGCCTTAAAATCTGCACTCGATCGATTTTTACCATCTTAACAACTAAAGTGTTATAATTTTTTATGAGGATCAAGATTTAGTGATCAATATTCGGTATAATCAAGTAATAATCTTAACTCTCTACAAAAAACCTACTTCAAGGAATGTGCAATTTAATATTGATGCTTTCATGGAAAAGGAATTCTACAGCTTCTAGTTATCTAAAATATTGACATTAGAAGTAACTTATTTATTTACGAGGACATAATGGCTAAAAGTAATCCTAAAAAAGAAAAAGCAGAACGTAACAAGGCTTACGCACGACAGTTTAGAAAAAAAACTACTGGTTTTAATTCCAAGTTTAAAAGAAAAGACTACAACGGTAATGGAGGAAATCGAACCTCAGAAGACAGTCAAGAGCAATAAATAGTGAGTCATAACTCATAAGTAACGACTTTTCCCGAAAAAATCGTTATTCTTGTTTGTAGGGGTTGAATATTATTCAACCCCTACTGAGTTTTAGATATAAGCAAGAGTTAGCAATTTAATGGCTTGGTTATTTTGTGAAGTATCAAATTTGTTTAAGACAATTTACCAATGCGTCAATTTCTGATTCAAGGGTGAAATAATGGACACAGGCACGGATACAATAAGGACTAACTAAGGTACGCAAGTAAAAGCCTTTTTCTTCTAAGATTTTGACAACTTTATCGGCATCTTGTCCGTTTCTCAGGTAAAACGACACTAATCCAGACTCTGGCAAACTATGTTTTAAGCATTCTATACCGTCAATCTCTCTTAATTTTGACCACAAATAACCGCTTAATTGACAAATTTTTTGATACCGTTGCTCAATACTACCCCATTTTTGATGAAGTTCGATCGAGCTTTTTAAAGCCAAAAATAAAGGATAAGCGGAAGTTGCCACCTCATAACGACTGCCATCATCCGTAAAAGGTAAATCAGATTTACTATAGTTTAAACTTCGCCAACCGATAAAAGTGGGAGGCAACTGAGAAATTAAATCTTGACGCACATAAAGAAACCCAACACCTCCTGCACCACATAACCATTTATGCCCTGTACAACCATAATAATCTACCTGACTTTCAAGCAAATTTAAGGGTAAACTTCCTGCCGATTGCGCACCATCCACTAAAACTTGTATGGCATGGGAAGAATAGTTATGACATAATGACACAATCTCTTTTAAGGGTAAAACTTGCCCCGTATTCCATAAAATGTGACTTATAACCAACAATTTTGTTTTGGCGGTGAGATGATTTTCGATGACAGTCAGGGGATTACCTTCATTAAGAGTAGCAACTATGGGGCAAGTAACAATTTTAACTCCAAAACGGCGACTAATTTCTTTAATGATAGCAATTACTCCCGGATGTTCGGCATCGGTGAATAAGATTTCGTCTCCTTCTTGCCACTTTATCCCCCAAAGAGGAATATTACAACTGGCGGTGACATTTTCGGTTAAAGCAATGGTATCAGGGGTTACGCCGATTTCAGATGCGATCGCACTCTTAGTGTCATGAATAGTCTGATAAATCCAACTATTGATTTTGACACCGAAAGGACCTACTTTTTCAATGTAATTATAACTATCGATGATTTTTTGTAAGCTCGATCGAGGTAGAATACCTTGACCACCAAAATTAAAATAACATTTATCTTGTAAACCAGTAAATTCTTCTCTGTGGGATAAAATATCGAACATAATATTTAGGGTGTTAGGTATGGCGTGTTAATCAATTTTCAATTCTTAATTCTCCATTCTCCATTCTCCATTATTCCCACGGCTTGGGATAAATGATTGAATCCATTGTCAGCTAATTTTTGAGTTAATCCTTGTAAAATTTCCTTGACAACCCAAGGACCTTCATAAATCCAACCACTATAAAATTGTAATAAACTCGCCCCTGCCGTGATTTTTTCCCATGCTGATTCTGTGTCAGAAATACCGCCTACCCCAATAATGGGCAAATTTCCCCCAGTTTCTCTATATATAAACCGAATTACCTCCGTCGATCGAATTCTCAAAGGTTTTCCACTAATTCCTCCTGCTTCCTCCGTAATGGGCTTTCCCGTAGCTGGTAAAATCTTGGTTTTTAATCCGTCTCTTTTGATAGTGGTATTTGTAGCAACAATTCCCGATAAATTATATTGCTGAGATACCCGTAAAATTGACCTTATCTCTTCCCATTCCAAATCAGGGGCAATTTTGATCAAAATCGGCTTTTTGCCGTTATTTTCAGCTTGTAAACCCTCTAGGATTGGCTCTAATTGTTCCCCACCCTGAAGCGATCGAAGTCCGGGGGTATTCGGAGAACTAACATTCACCACAAAATAGTCAGCATAAGGACATAAAAGGCGAAAACTACCGACATAATCTTCCGTAGCTTGATCTAATTCTGTAATTTTTGATTTACATAAATTAATGCCAATGGGGATAGTAGAAGGATGTTTTTCCCGTGTCTGCTGAAGTCGTAGTGCGATCGTCTCAGCCCCATCATTATTTGCCCCCATACGATTAAGAATTGCCTTATCCGCAGGTAAGCGAAACATTCGAGGGGAAGGATTACCTTTTTGAGCATAAAGGGTGACAGCCCCTAACTCCGCAAAACTAAAGCCAAAACTTGACCAAATTCCCGTCGCTTGGGCATTTTTATCAAATCCGGGCGCTAAACCTAAAGGATGAGAAAAGTTGAGATTCCATAGAGATTGAGATAAAGAAGCATCACTATAACAGAAAGATTTTTCTATTTCCTTAATTATTGATTTTCCCAAGAAATTATCTCGTTGAAAATCTAATTGTTGTAATAGATTGAGACTTTGTACATGGGCAAACTCTGGATTGGTTTTAAGGGAGGCAAAAAACGCAGGATAGAAAGGTTTAAGAAAATTTAACATTGGTTAAGAATGATTAAGAAATCCAATACATTTTAGTAGTTTTAATGAGTTTTTTCAAAGATTAACTTACATTATGGCAATAAAACTAAATATTTTTTTTCTAATAAGTGCTTAACAAAATAATTCCATTTTCACTATATTTAAGATAGGTTTTTGTTGATCCCCATTGTATATTTCTATACATTATTTCTTTGATCAACTAAAAGTTCATCTAACTTTACCTAAATCAAAGAACATATTTAGAACTGTTAAGCAATAGTTAAAACAATATAAAATTTAAAACCTTTAAAAAAACCCTATTTCCTTAGATACAAATGGGTTTTAGCTCAAAAAGCCTTGATCCCAGATAGTTGATAATAGAGAAAGAGAAAAAACTGTTAAAAAATTTTTATAGTAAGAAAATGAAACCTCAAAATAATTGTAATTCAGCTTGTCGTCATTGCCAATTTTATAACCCAGAGGGAAGACGAGGGGGACTATGTTCTCAACTAGGAGTAACGGTTCAAGCCGAGTGGAAATCTTGTCACTTAGCAACCCCAGCTTTTAATACTGAATGGCAACCTCTCCCTGAAATCGCACTGTTAGAAAAATCTTTCTCTTTAGGATGCGCTACTCCTCAAACTAATTTAGTAGTTGAGTCCGTTTCTATCGTTCATCATGGAACAAACGTATTATCTGAAGTACTTGTTTCTAAATCTATCAAATAAACAATATTTATTTATATATATATTTACTAGATTAGAATTATATCTTATTTTAGTTATTATATCGTGGCTGTTTTTTGCTCTATTCATTCAATCATTCATTTTCTTCACTCCGCTAAACAACATAAATAAACCGCCTAATATAATAGCTAAAGCCAGTATTCCTAAAATTAAATCTAATTTATTTGTTTCCATTTGTTTTTTGTTATTTTGCCCTTCAAATTAATAACTCTTTTTGTCCACCTGTCCACCTGTCCACCTGTCTTCTTGTCGAGAAAATTAGGGTAGCCAAGGATATTGACGAAAATTTGGCGATCGCTTCTCTAAAAAAGCCTGTTTTCCTTCTGTACCTTCTTCTGTGAGATAATATAGTAAAGTAGCATTTCCTGCTAATTCTTGTAACCCTGCTTGTCCATCACAATCAGCATTGAAAGCGGATTTTAAGCAACGAATCGCCGTAGGACTTTTTTCGAGGATTTCTTGCGCCCATTTAATGCCTTCAGGTTCTAATTGCTCAATGGGAACAACCGTATTAACTAATCCCATATCTAAGGCTTCCTGAGCATTGTATTGACGGCACAAAAACCAGATTTCCCTAGCTTTTTTTTGTCCGACGATACGAGCGAGATAACTAGCACCAAAACCACCGTCAAAACTCCCTACTTTTGGTCCTGTTTGCCCGAAAATGGCGTTATCGGCGGCGATCGAGAGATCACAAATCAAATGCAATACATGACCACCTCCGATGGCATATCCGCCCACTAAGGCGATAACTACTTTAGGAATGGTGCGGATTAAGCGTTGTAAATCTAAAACATTTAAACGGGGTACACCATCATTGCCGATATATCCTGCTTTACCCCTGACACTTTGATCTCCCCCTGAGCAAAAAGCGTATTTGCCGTCAGTATGAGGACCTGCACCCGTAAGCAAAATGACTCCAATAGTTTGATCTTCTCTGGCATCACAAAAAGCTGAGTAAAGTTCAAATACAGTTTGTGGTCGAAAAGCGTTACGTTTATGGGGACGATTAATAACTATTTTGGCAATACCATCATATTTAAAATATAAAATATCCTGATATTGTCCAATATTTTCCCAGTTTACACTCATTCCAAGTTTATGTGACTAATTTTTTAAGCTCGATCGACTATTATACTCTGTAAATCAAATTTTCACTTGAGAAACGACATTACAACAGTTAAATGCCGTAAATTTTCATGACTAATAAAGGAACAATAATAGTTAAAGTAATTGTCAAAGGTAAACCAACACGGGTATAGTCTAAAAATTTATAACCACCGGGAGCGTATATCATTGTATTGGTTTGGTATCCGATCGGAGCTAAATAACTATTAGAAGCCGCAAACGTTACCACATACATAAAAGATAAAGCATCTAATCCCATACTTTCAGCAACCTTAACCGCAATGGGTATCATTAAAACCACTGCAGCATTATTCGATAAAACCTCCGTTAACATGGAAGTCGAAAAATAGAATAACACGAGAATCCAATAAGGAGAGAAATTTCCAGCTACTCTTAACAAATTGTCTGCTAACCATTGATTTGTACCCGAATTATCCATAGCAATACCAAGGGGGATTAATCCTGCTAATAAGAAAATAATATCCCATCGTACCGAGCCATAAATTTCCCCCGGTTTAAGACATCCAGTAATTACCATTAAGATAACCCCTGCTAAACTACTGACTAAAATCGGTACAATATCAAAAGCGGAAATTAAAATAACTCCCACAATAATCCCTAAAGAAATCCAAACTTTTTCTTGTCTTAAACTTTCCCTATTTTTTTCTTCTAAAACTAATAATTCCCTAGTAGTTTGTAAACCAATAAAACTCTCTTTTGGTGCTTGAATTAATAATAAATCTCCAAATTTTAAAGTAACTTTTCCTAGTCTTTCTCTAATTAACTCTTCTCCTCGTCTAATAGCTAATACTGTACAATTATACCGTTGACGAAAACGCAAATCTTTTAAAGTTGTACCAATTAAACGAGAATTAGATAGTATTAAAACCTCTGCAATTTTTTCTGCTTCTTGACTATTTTCTTTCTCCATTTCTGTTGAGTTAAATTTAAAATCTGCTAAAATTTCTACTCCTCTTTCATCTTTAATATTAAGTAAACTATTGCGACTTCCTCTGACTAATAAAATATCTCCTAAAGCTAAAACTTTGTCAGCTAAGGGGGGGGGGAAATGCTCATCGTTACGGATTATTTCTAAGACATCTAAATCAAATTTTCTCTGAATTTCACTACTGCGTAATGTTTGCCCGATTAAACTGGAGTTAGGGGGAATAATCATTTCACTGACGTATTCTTTTAATTCGTAATCTTCACTTAAAGACTCTCCTCCTGCTGGTTTTCTGGCAGGTAATAATTTTGGGGCGGCTAAAGAAATATAAACTAAACCAATAAAGAAGACGGGTAAACCTAAAGCGGTAAATTGAAAGATAGTAAACTCAGGATAGCCTAATTGTACGGCGACACCACTGGCTAAAATGTTGGTAGATGTGCCGATTAGAGTAATTAACCCTCCTAATATTGTCATAAAAGACATGGGAATTAAGAGTTTAGAAACGGAGGTTTTTGTTTGTTTACTCCATTGTTCGACGATGGGCAAAAAAATCGCTACCACTGCGGTATTATTGATAAAAGCACTAATAGGTCCTACTACCATTCCTAAGGTGAAAATCTGTCGAGAGGGGTTTTTTCCTCCCCACTTAATTAACCAATCTCTAACTACGTTTAAGATTCCTGTTTTGGTGATACCTGCGCTAAGGATAAACATTGCCATAACGGTAATAGTGGCGGAGTTGCCGAATCCTGAGATACCTTCATTGGGGGTTACTAATCCTAATAACATTAACACTACTGTAATAGATAAAGCGGTTAAGTCAACGGGCAACCATTCAGCGATGAAGGCGATTAAGGCAATGATTAAAACGGTGATGGTGAGAAAGATTGGTGATATATCCATTTTTAAGAATTAAAAATTAAAAATTAAGAATGAGGAATGAAGAATGGGATAGATGTTAATCAATAGACATCTCCATTAATTCTGAAAACAAGGGCTGAAGCCCTTACTACAAACAAATGAAAAATAAATGTGGAAGGGTTGAATATTATTCAACCCCTACAAGGAAATAAAATTTTTTTCTGGCAAAGTCTATGACTTATTCTTAACTTAGGATACAATCTTATCTTATGTTCGATCGAACTGGAGAAAATTTTAAAGAAAATTTTGACTCTCTTTTTTTTGTTGCAAAAGTTTCAAGGCTTTTTTGATGTCTTGGGTTTTATTTTTGTTAACTACTAGGGTTGCGTTACCCTGTCTAACTATCACCACATCTTCTAAGCCTATCGTCATAATAATTTCATCCTCTTGATTGTTATAAATAATCGAGTTATTTGTCTCGAAATTGATATGATTGCCGATGACGATGTTATTATCTTCACTGGTTAATAATCTTTCTAAGGCATTCCAATCGCCTAAATCATCCCAATCAAAATCGGCGGGGATGATATGCGCAAGGGTGGTTTTTTCCATTAAGGCGTAATCAATGCTAATTTTTTCGAGATTGTTATAGGCTTGTTTTCCTTTTTCTTGCAATGGTTGTAAAATTTCGGGCGCATATTTAGCTAATTCTTTTAATACCACTTGGGTTTTAAAGATAAACATTCCGCTATTCCAACTATATCTACCCGTGGCAATAAATTTTTCGGCAGTAGTTCGATCGGGCTTTTCGGTAAAACGAGTTACTCTATAAATGGGGGTATTGTCTTTTTCTGTGGCAACTTCTCCTTGCTCAATATAGCCGTAACCCGTGCTAGGATAATCAGGTTTGATACCTAAAGTCATAATGACTTCGTTTTGGTTCGCAAAATTAACCCCAAGATTGATGATTCTCTCAAATTCTGGTTGATTACCAATATAATGATCGGCTGGGAAAAAGCCGATAACGGAGTCTTCTCCATAGTGACTATTAATATATAGACTAGCCCAAGTGATGGCGGGGGCGGTGTCTTTTCCTTCGGGTTCGACTAAAATATTCTCTATAGGTAATTCTGGTAATTGTTGCTTGACTCCTTCGGCTAATAATTCGGAGGTGATGACGATGATATTTTCCCAACCTCCTGCTAAGGATAGTAAACGAAGGGCGGTATTTTGTAATAAACTTTTTCCAGTTCGATCGAGACAAAGAAATTGTTTAGGATATTGTAAACGACTTAGAGGCCAAAATCTTTCGCCTTTGCCTCCGGCTAAAATCACGGGGATAAATTTTTGAGTAGTCATATCAGGATTAAATTATTCGTAACAAGGGCATTAGACTTCTTGCAGAAGTGGAGTAATGAGTAATGAGTAATAAGTTAATAAATTTATATTTTTCACCCTAAAACAGATTTTACTTTTTATTTTGCAAGGGGTCTATTATTTCCTGTTCATTTTCTACTGTCAACTATCCTCTGTCAACATTAAACCCTACCTGAAAAAGCGGCAAACCTTGTACCCGTAGGTGCAAACCTTGTACCCGTAGGTGCAAACCTTGCACCCGTAGGTGCAAACCTTGCACCCCTACTTGAATACTTTGTTTTCTGTGGGCAAGGGTTGAATATTATTCAAGCCCTACAAACTTGCCTATTCTTCATTCCCTTGTTAATCGATCGACAATCACAGATAATGGTCAAATATTAATTATCTTAAAATGTAACTATGACTACAGACCCAGTAATAATAATGAAACAAGAAGTAGGCAAAATCGCTGCTTCTAAGGTACAATCTAATTCGATCGTAGGACTGGGAACAGGTTCAACTACAGCCTACGCCATTCAATATATCGGGGAAAGACTAGCTAACGGTGATTTAACTAATATTGTTGGTATTCCGACTTCCTTTCAAGCGGAAGTTTTAGCTAAACAATACGGTATTCCTTTAACGACTCTGGATGCGATCGATCATATAGATGTCGCCATTGATGGTGCAGACGAAGTTGATCCTCACAAAAACTTAATCAAAGGGGGAGGCGCTGCGCATACTAGGGAGAAAGTAGTGGACAGTTTAGCAAAAGAATTTATCGTAGTGGTAGATGGTGGTAAGTTAGTTGATCAGTTAGGCTCAACTTTTTTGTTACCTGTAGAAGTTATCCCCATGGCGGTTACTCCTGTGATGCGTCAATTAGCGGATTTAGGCGGTAAACCTGAGTTAAGAATGGGTATCAGAAAAGCTGGTCCAGTGGTGACAGATCAAGGTAATCTAGTTATTGATGTTAAGTTCGATCGCATTGACAACCCTGCGGAGTTAGAAATGAAAATTAATAACCTACCCGGAGTATTGGAAAATGGTTTATTTGTCGGAGTTGCCGATGTAATTCTTGTCGGAGAAATTATCGATGGAAAACCCTCGGTGAGAGAGTTTTAACTTAGTTAGGTGTTGGGTATAGCCCTTTCAATTCTTATAGTAAAAGGCTGAATCTAACACCTAGTATTCACCCAAAAAGCTAGGAGGTAACGCCTAATTTTTTGAAAGTTGTGTGCCAAAAATTAATTGGTAATTATTATTAATAAATTGTGCAAATTTCTCTTGTAGAATAGGTGCTGATTTATCGGTAATAATATGGGTTTTAAATTCTTGCCCTTCGCTTAAATGTTTCCCGTAAGCTGATTGAAGATAAACTCGGTAATTTTCATCGTTTTGTAAGTGGGTTTGAAAAAAGGCTAAAGCCATAGAATTAGTGTAACTTTCTAATAGGTAGGGTGCAGGAAGAGTTAAATTGCCTACGGTATTCACCAAGTCTGTAATACCCGCATCTAACTGGGAAAAGTCCACATGGGCTTGACCTTCTTGTAATTGAAAATAAGTATCTGTACTGTTAATATGGGGAAAAGTTCGTGCTTGTTCAAAAACGAAGGGAGTCGCTGGATCGTAGCTACCTGCTGCCACAAAAGTGGGTATAGTGACGTTATTTAATCCTTTTGCCCCAAAAATGGCGGCGTTGACGGCATTAACGGTAAAAACGGCTTTAACTCTCGTATCTCGAAAATCATAGTCTTTTCTGGGTAGATTTAAGGCACGACATTGTAATAATAGGGCATTATTCAAATTGCCAAAGGCTAAATTACAGGCATTTTCTAGGTTGTCAAAGTCAATTTTTGCTCCTCCTACTGCTAAGGCTGTATAACCGCCAAAGGAATGCCCCCCTACTCCTACATTGTCTAAGTTTAAGTTACCGCCAAATTGACTGGGATTTAAACGGGTTAATTCGTCTAATAAAAATGTTATATCTAAAGGTCGATCGATAAATTCTTCTAGGATAAATATTTGACGGGAAAATCCTGCTAGAAAATTCTCGGTTTGTTTTATATCACTACCTATATGCTGAGGCATGGCGACAACATAACCGTAAGAGGCTAAATGTTTGGCGATGGAGGCAAAATCTTCGGGACGAGAACTTAAACCGTGAGAAAATATAATGACAGGGGTATTTGCGGTTAACTGTTGCGGTTGATATAATTCCACATAAAATCGGCGATTTCTTTTTTGATCAAATAGATTTAAGGTGGTGTTAGTAACTGCTTTTGAGCCTTGTTGACGAATGTCTGGTAATTTACTAAAGTCCATGTTACCTGCAGATTCAGCTTCGATCGAGGCTAAATTAGCTATTTCCGTGGCGAAAAACTCACTACCTTCAATCACTAAATTAACTTGCTCTACATACCTTAAAACTTGACGGATATTAAGCTGAACATCAACGGATATATTCTGAATCACATTCATTAAACTTAAACCGTCTTTTTCCATAGCGGCTTTAACTAAAGCTCCCCGAAGAATATATCTACCATTACGCCCTCCCCTTACGTTGATAACTGAACCAAAATAGTTAAGTAATCGTTCCCCTTCATAAGTGTTCAAAATACGAGAAATTAAAGTAGGATCAACTTGTACGGGAGTAGTTAAGGCTTTGCGGAATAAGGCAGTTTGTTCTTCATCAACCCTAGCCAGATTGAGATAAAAACCTAAATTTTGGTTAACTGTACCATCAAGGGCGAATTGTTCTAAAGATTCTACCCGTAAGTTAGCAATAAATGGACTGTAAACAAAGAAAATACTATCAGCAGAATAGACTTTTTTAATGTCTAATACCCCTAAACTGAGAAGACTTAAAGTTATAGCGGTGAGTTTACGAGAAAAAGATCGATCGAAAAAGCTCATACAAAATTTAAAGGATAATTTATTATTTATTATCAATGAAAAAAGCAAGATGAAAACATAATTATTGAATAGACGATCGAGCCTTCTTATTACAAAACTTAACCCGATAGAAATAATCTATAATTAAAGTCACTCAAAAATAGGAGGATATGGTAATGGTAGCCCAATTAATCAAAAACCAAACAAATTTGTACGATACTGACTATCATCTTTGGATATTAGAAACCGTTAAAAAACTAGAAAATGGTGATTTTAATTCTGTAGATTGGGAAAATTTAATTGAAGAGGTATTAGGTTTGAGTCGAAGTGATAAAAGAAAACTGGAAAGTCTGTTAATGAGGTTAATGGAACATCTTTTGAAGTTGGGTTATTGGGAATTAGAAAAAGAAACAAATAAAGGGCATTGGCAAGGAGAAATCCGTAATTTTCGTAAACTAATCAAAAAAGAATTAAAAGCGAGTCCGAGTCTTAAACGCTATTTACAAGAGATATTTGAAGAATCTTATCAAGATAGTCGAGAAATTGTCAGCGATAAATCTCAACTACCTCTTAATACCTTTCCCGAAAAGCCCATAGCATCTTTAGAAGAAATTCTCGATGAAAACTGGCTTCCCTAATCCCCCTAATCCCCCAATCCCCCAATCCCCCAATCCCCCAATTAATTCATATCGGGATTAAATTCGGGTTTCACATGGTGGGGAATTTCTGTGAATATCTTATTAACAATATCCTCTGGAGTATCTCGATCGAACACAGTAATAATAATATCAGCTTGTTGATATAAATACTCTCTCTGTTGTCTCAAATCCGTCAATTTAGTCACTAAATCTTCTTCTTGTAATAATGGGCGAGTGTTGTCTTCTGCCAGTCTTTCAGTTAAAACATCAATAGGTACATCTAACCAAATCACCATACCATCCCGTAAATGACTCCAGTTGTCTTGACGAAGAATGATACCTCCCCCCGTAGCGATAACAGTGCGAGTATAAGCAGAAACTTCTTTTAACACATCATTTTCTAAGGTACGAAAACTAGCCTCCCCTTCCTCCGCAAAAATTTGCGTAATGGTTTTATTACTAAGGGTTTCAATAATGGCATCGGTATCTAAAAAACGATAATGTAACTTTTTAGCCAATAATTCACCTACGGTAGTTTTTCCCGAACCCATCATACCAATTAAATAAACATTTAATCCTCTTAAAATATCCATTAACAATAATTAAACCTCTTGAGAAAATAAAAATAATTTACCACAAAACAAAAATTCTCCCTTATTTGATTAAGAATAAATTTGTTTAATTTTGTCTATACCAAGTCTCAAAACCTTGATTTTTCATTCTTTAACCTAATACCTAAGCTAAAACGCATTTAACTTGCATTTTTTACTAATTTTTAAAATGGCTACAACTCTTAATTATTGCCTCTTGCCTTTTGCCTTTTGCCTACCGTTATCAGTAAACTTAGATGCGTCCTAGCTTAACACCTTCTTCCGTCAAAACACTTTTTCAGCAACGTCTATGTTGAAAATGAAAGTTTCTATGATATAATCCCCTAGTCCTAATTAATATATCATTGCCTAATTTACCGTGAAAATTTCTGTTTATCATACCCCAGAATCTACTCCCGATAATGATATTCCTGATTGTGCCATCGTGATTGATGTATTGAGAGCTACAACAACTATTAATACTGCTTTAAATAATGGTGTAAAATCTGTCAAGGCTTTTAGTGATGTAGATTTATTATTAGCAGAAAGTAGTCTTTTACCAAGGGATTCCTATTTAACTTTAGGGGAAAGAGGAGGTAAAAAAGTCGATCGATGCGATTTTGGTAATTCTCCTTTAGACTGTACTAGGGAAACTGTGGCAAATAAACAATTATTTATTACTACAACTAACGGCACTCGTGCGTTACAAAGAGTTAAAGAGGCTTCTACTTTAATCACAGGAGCGATTATTAATTATAGTGCCGTGGTGAATTATGTAAAAACAGCACAACCTGAAACTGTTTGGTTACTTGGTTCGGGATGGGAAGGTGGTTATTCTTTAGAGGATACCGTATGCGCAGGAGCGATCGCATCTGGATTAGTTGATTTAAGTGATACGGAGTCGATTGGTAATGATGAAGTAGTAGCTTCGATCGCGCTGTATCATCAATGGAAAGATAATTTATTGGGATTATTTCGTTTATCCAGTCATGGACAAAGATTATTAAAATTAAATTTAGATGATGATTTAAAATATTGTTCTGAGCCTAATATTATCTCTACTTTTGGCATCCAAACCGAAAAAGGTGTTTTGACTTTACATACTACTTAAGACTTCAAACGCTAAAATAAGTGTTTTTTGTGATATTTTTTGTAATTAAATTTTTTTTTGCCAAAATTTGCATAAATTAGGAAAGTTCTCCTGATAAGTAAATAAGAATGAAAATTTATCCATAATCAGATTTTTCCTGATAGGTAAGTCTCAATTGGATAAGTTGTTCACTTTTTACTATATTAAGGAGTTTTTTCATGAACGATCGATCGAATCCAGAGAATAAACCATTAAAAGCTACGGAAAGAGTCAGTAATACAAAACCAAAACCTCGTCTTTTTTCTCAAGAGGAGTTAAATTCATCTCCTTGGGGAAAATTCATCTTATTTTTAAATCAATCTTACGATAATTTTATTCCTCATAATTTTGATAAACAAAAAAGACAATTAAAAATAGTAGAAATTCAGAAAAAAATTCTTACAATTTTAGAAAGTAAACAATATCAGACGTGGAATAATTTACTTGATAATCTGGATTTTAATGATTATGAATATGATATTGCTGAAAATTTCTGTTTTCATCTTTCTCACAAATATTCCGATGATAATATTGAAAAATTTTTGGAAAAATGGGAAAATTATTTGACTAATTTTGTCAGTTTATTTGAACATTATTTTAACAATATTGAAGCCCCAGATTTAGTTAAATTAAATCAAATAGCAGATATTATTGATCAATTTAATAAGTCGAAAGAACGTACTTTTTGGTTTATTATTTTGTTACCTAAATTTATCGATGATAACTCTAAAAAAATATTAATTAACTGTATTGGTTATCAAGAAATAATTAAGTTTGGGGCTTTTGAAGACTTAAAAGAATTTGGTTATAAACTACAAAAAAAGTTTGCTTTAACTCGTACCGCTATTAAAGATCGTACTGCTCAAAATTTAGTACAGGAATTAGGGGAAGTTGAGAGTAAATTTAAGGGCGAAATACAACAGCTAGAATTGAAGATTAAACAGTTAGAAAATGAGTTAGAAGAAACTCAAAGAAATTCTTTTCAAAATGCTGTTTATGATTTGGCAAAATCTTTACAGGATAATCAACAACAACCAGTATTAAGTCAATTATTTATTCTTTATAAAAAGCTAGATAATTGTTTAGAAAATAATGAGAGTTTATCCCCTACGGATACTTTAACTTACTTTATCACGATCGAATCTTTATTGACGGCATTTAAACAGTTAAATATTAGTCAATTTCCCGAAAAAATTGAGGGAACTTTTGAGATTACGGGGGAAGATTTAGATAACAATAAATATAACTACACATCTGGCTCTCAATTTGTGAGTAAAGACGATAAAAAAATTGTCAAATGTATTGCCCCCGGTTGGAAAGTGGACGATCGAATTGTGACTCCTGCCAAAGTAGAAGAAGCATAATTAATAATATTAAAAACTAGCAAAAAAGGTACAAAAAATATGAATAGAATTGCAATTTTATTGGATTTAGATAACATTAAACCTAAGTTAGATATAGTCGAAGATATTTGTAAAAAACACGGCTCGATCGTCATGCGTCGTGCCTTTTCTAATACCCCTTCGGTTTTAACTGCCTATGGTAGTAAATTTCGAGAATTTGACTATCGTTTTGAATTAACCCCCGGTTTAACCCCCGTATCTCAAGAGGTGGACAATCTCATTTTTCAAACCGCAGAAGAATTAATTAACAATAGTAAATTAAACATTAATACCATTGCTATAGTAAGCAATGATAATGATTATTCTCGCTTATTTAATAAACTTAAATCTCGAAAAATTAAAACGATTATTATAGGTACAAATATCGGCAATAAATGTCGTGAAACTGCTGATTATGTAGAGATTCTCAAGGATGTAATGCGATCGCAATGTGTCGGCATCGATTTAGGCACGACAAACACAGTTATTTCTTTGACAACCTTTAATGAAATGACGAAGCAATATAACGCTGCAGTGTTAGAAGTTCCTTTGAAAGACGAAAATTCTAGTCTCGTACGCAAAGCAACCATCCCCTCTAGTGTCAGATTCAACAGTCTTGACAATGGAGAAATCGGAGGGCATATTAAAAATAACGCCTATGCTTTCCGAGATCAAACTATTTTGGCATGGAAACATAACATGGGGGATTCCGATAACGGGAAACCCTTTTATTATCAACTTACATCGGGAGAAATTACTCCAGAAATGGCGGCTTCTCAAGTGTTGGCTTTTTGTCGTCATCACTTATTAGAAAGATATGGTAGTGTGGAAGGAGTCGTCATTACTCATCCAGCTTCCTATGAATCCGATGCCATTGAAGCCACCCGTAAGGCAACCGTGTTGGCAGGTTGGCAAGAAGCTGAAGTTGTTTTGTTATCTGAACCTCAAGCCGCTTTATACGATTTCCTTCACTCCATGCAAAAAGGCGATATTCCTCCTCGTTTTGATGTGAATACTCCTTCTAATATTATGGTGTATGACTTAGGTGGCGGTACTTTAGATGTTACTCTCCACGAGGTACAATGGTCAGACAAGCATAATAATTTTGTAATTAATGATATTGCGATCGGCTCTCGCACAAGGGTAGGGGGAGACAAAATAGATAAATTAATCGCTGATTATATCTTAGATTATGGTTTGAATAATGTTGAAATATCTAGCGTCGATCGAGATAAATTAAGTTATGAATTGCCCATTTATGCAGAAAAATTCAAGAAATTATGGGGAGGAGAATATATTTATGCAAGGGAGAAACAAGACTTTAAAATGTCCTTTCAAGGGACTTTTTTAGAAGGAAATGTCCCCATTCGTCACAATATCGACACAGAAAAAATGAAAGGTATTTTACAAGAATTATTATGCCCAGATTTAACCATTGATTTACTAGAAAGTATGAATCCCGATACTGCCTTTAATGAGAGTCCTTTTGTCGATCGATTTGATACCTTTATTGTACCGATTTTGGACGTATTATTAAAAGCTAAAGCTACTTTAAAACAAGTGCCGAAAGTAGATGCAATTTTACTTAATGGCGGGATGACTTATTTTCCCTTAATTAAAGAAAGATTAAGAGAATTTTTCGGAGATATTTTGATTCTCGATGAAGGAAATCCAGATTTAGCAGTAGCGAGAGGAGCTAGTTTATTTGCTTCGGGAGCTTTAACTTCCGTTGAAAGAGTAAACCCAACAAATATTTATTTAGAAGCCATTACTAATGGTAATAGTAAACTAAATTTATTAATTGCTCAAGGACAAAAATACCCCTATAAAACCTGTATCAAAGATACTTTTAAATTACCTCAAAAAGATTCAGGTAATTTGATGTTTAAAATCTGGGTAGGTATGGGTAATAAAATTAATATTAATACCAAACAAGAACGATCGAGACAAGTGGCATTAAAAAATATTTTTGCCTCTAATTTAAAACAAGGAGATTTGTTAGATTTAGAAGTAGAATATACCTTTGATGAAAGACTATTATTAACCTTAGTTTCTCAAAAAAATCAAAACGCCAGATTTAAAATTGAGGTTGCTTCAGATTCCCATGATGTAGAGGAAATTATCAAAATTTCTAATCCGATTAATCTACAAACTCTTATCCCACAAATATCCCGTACTCGTCACGGAAAAACTATTGAGCCTAATCTTCGAGTTGATTTTAAACATTGGGAAGATGTTGCCATTCAATTAGATAAAAATTTTAATAATGGCAGACTACACGATCGAAGACGAGATTTAGTCAAGCAAACTACAATAGCCGTTAATCGTAGTCAAATCATCGATGATTTAATTCGTTGGTTAGAAATTGATAATTTTTTCAACTCTCCTTCCTTTGCCACTAAAACTGTGGTTGCTGTATCCTCTTTAGGAGAAATTCTTTCATCCATTAACCTCGATGAATCTCCCAATGTTAAAGCATCTGAAGGTAAGTTAGAACAATGGGTACAAATGAAAATTAATCAAGACTTAAACCGATCGGACGATCGATTATACCAAGCCATTGTCAACTTACCCGGTAAATTATATTGGAGTGGTTTTGATCAAAAATTGATTGAAGGGTTTAAATGTTTTCAAACAGAAGCAAAAGCCTTAGTCTTTTTAAATTCCCTCGGTAAATGTGGAGAATGTAATACTTATAATTTAAACTTTTTACGCCATGTCATCAAAACAGGGAAGCACATGGCACATCGGCAAAAAGCCTCTTGGGCTTTAGCTCGTTTAATCAGCCCTGGGCAACCTTTACAATGGCGTATTGATTTTAAAGAGGTAAATTCGATCGCACAATTTGCCCTTGATCAATTATATGGCATCACAAAACAACCTCAAGTAGCATTAGATTTATTAAGTTGTTTATCTCAATGTTTAGCGTGGCAACTATTAGACTATCAATTAGAAACATCTATTTATCAGCGAGTAGGGCAATTAAAAACAACAGAGTTGCCAGTTTATGGTAATCTCAGTGGTTTTTCTCACATTGAATCGGTATTCAAAAATCGATTAGATTTATTATCCAAAATGTTAGACATTAACACTATCTCTGATAAAGATTCCACAGAAATTAAACAGTGGCTATTAGAATCCATTAAAGAATAATTCCCATGGTTTATTACTTAGGGTTTGCTGAATAAGTCAGAAAACTATAAAAATCAAAGGTTTAGACATAATACATTAACCAAAAGCTGATTTCTGAGTCATTATTTAGTCATAAGTAAAATAAAAATATAGTAATTCTATTTTATAAGTGGTAAGTATTTACTCATTACTCAGAAATCGTTTTTTATCCCACCCATTTTTTCCCTCACCCCACCGAGCATCTCTTTACTGATACAATTAAAGATTGTGAATAAATATATAAAAAAATTTTTATGACTAATATCTATACGGTAGAAATTATTAATGAAGGTAAAACTTATACTTTACAAGTACCTGAAGATCAAAAAATATTAGATGTAGCCGATCGAGAAAACGTACAAATACCTAATTCTTGCAATGCGGGAGTTTGTACGACTTGTGCCGCCAAGATTATTTCTGGAGAAGTTGAACAAGGAGAAGGCATGGGCTTATCTCCTGAGTTACAAGCCGAAGGTTACGCTTTATTGTGTGTGTCTTATCCTCGTTCTAATTTGAAAGTAGAGACAGGGAAGGAAGATGAAGTGTACGATCGACAATTTGGTAGAGCGATTGACTTTTAACGAAAAACTTACTAAACTTAGTTATAGTTTACTATATAGTTAAGTTTTATGGTTTATAGACCCCATGAATTTGCCAAATTAATTGGAAGATCGGTTTCAACCCTTAGAAGATGGGATTTTGAAGGAAGGTTAGTCGCAAAAAGAACCATTGGAAATCAACGTTATTACGATGAAAATGATTTACAATTAGCACTTAATCTTCCTACTTCTTTGGATGAAAGAAAAACTGTTGTTTATTGTCGAGTATCTTCATCAGGGCAAAAGGATGATTTAAACTCCCAAATTAAAGCGATGGAATCTTTTTGTTTAGGTGGTGGGATTCCAGTAGATGAGTGGATTACAGAAATCGACGGAGGATTAAACTTTAAGCGTAAAAAGTTTTTATTGATTATGAAAGGTATTAGACTGGGGGAAATTAATCATTTAATTGTCGCCCATAAAGACCGATTAGTTCGCTTTGGCTTCGACTTTTTTGAAGAATATTGTCAATGGTACGGCTGTAAATTAACCGTAGCAAATCAACAATCCTTATCTCCAGAACAAGAAATGGTAGAAGATTTGTTAGCTATTGTTCAGACTTTTTCTTGTCGTTTATACGGTTTAAGAAGCTACTCAAAAAAACTTCAAGAAATCTTAACAACTGATACTTTACAATCTCCCTAGATATTGTTATACTTCATTAAGTTAGTAAAGTTTAATTATTATGTTTAGTCTTAAGCTAGAACTGAAATTAAATAACAAAGAGAAAACTCTTATGGCATAGCACGCTGGGTTCTCTCGCTTTGTTTATAATTATGGTTTAGCGTTAATGGGAATGATTAATCATCAGGAAATTAAGGGAAGTTCTAGCTATAAGATTGACACTATTAAAAAATTATTTACTAACTACACTAAGAAGCAACCAGAATATGCTTGGTGTAATAATCTTAGTTCTAGGGTATATCAAAATGCTTTTCGAGATTTGAAAACTGCCTATTCACGGTACTTTCAAGGGTTAGGGGAGCAACCTGTCTTTAAAAGGAAGAAAGATAAACAATCATTTAGAGTCGAGTCGAGTAATGGTAAAGTATTATTAGAAGCAGGAAAAATCATCAAAATACCAACTTTAGGTACTTTTAGATTGAAGGAGGCAATTCCTTTTTCTTGTGTTTCTCAAACTTTTACTATTAGTAAATCGGCGGATAAATGGTTTGTTAGTTTCTCTATTGATGGGGATAGATTACCACCGAGAATCCATCCCGTAATTGAACCTGTTGGCATTGACTTAGGCTGTAAAACTTTTGCGACTCTAAGTGATGGAAATGTAGCTGATTTGGGAATGTATGAGTTTAAACGTCAACTAACTTATAAAGCTCTGTGGTATGCTAATCGTGTTGATATAATCGATCAATGGTATCCATCGTCAAAAAAATGTAGTAATTGTGAGCAGAAAAAAGAAACTTTGTCTTTGTCTGACAGGCTATATACTTGTGATGAGTGTGGTTTTGAGTGTGATCGTGATTTGAATGCCTCGATCAACTTGGAAAAAGCACCTGAAGAAGTAATTATAGAAAAAATAGGTTGGGTTACAGCCGAATTAACGTCTGTGGACAGTATCAAGCCGACTTGACTGGTAGAAGCAGAAAGTAAACGCTATAGTGAGTAACTATAGATAAGTTTTATATAACAGTAAGCTAAGAATTGAGAATTGAGAATTGAGAATGGAAAATTAATAACGAAGTGATTTGTTGTTAATTGTTCATTGTTAATTGTTAATTGATTTAATAATTGCAACAAATGTTATCATTTTTCTAATAAAGAGAATTATTAAATACTGGAGTATAAGATTATGGATTTTGATTGGAGATTATTAGTTGTTCTATTACCTTTAGGAGTTGCTGGTGGTTGGGCAGTTTATAACATTGGTGCATTAGCTATCACTCAAGCACAAAAATTCTTAAAAAAACAAAGCTAAGTTAAGAATGAGGAATTAGGAATAAGGAATTAGAAATGAAAAACATAGTTCAACAAGAAACAATAGTGGCGATAGCTTCCGCCGTTGTACCGAATCAAGGTAGTATCGGCATCGTCAGGTTAAGCGGTGTCACTGCCTTAGAGATTACTCAAAAAATTTTTATACCCCAAGGTAAGCCGTCTTGGAAATCCCATCAAATCCTTTACGGTTATATTCAACATCCTGATACCCAACAAATTATCGATGAAGTTTTAGTATTATTGATGTTATCTCCTCGATCGTACACTAGAGAGGATGTCATCGAGATTCATTGTCACGGGGGAATTATTCCTGTACAGCAAATATTGGAATTGTGTTTGGAATGCGGTGCAAGACTTGCTAATGCAGGAGAGTTTACTTTAAGAGCCTTTTTAAATGGTAGAATCGACTTAACCCAAGCTGAAAGTATCTCAGAAATTGTCGGGGCAAAATCTCCTCAAGCCTCCCATGTTGCTTTATCAGGATTACGGGGAAAACTGGCGCAACCCATTCGAGAAATGCGCTCTAGTTTACTCGATATTTTGGCGGAAGTTGAGGCAAGAATTGACTTTGAAGACGATTTACCTCCCCTTGATGAAGCGCAAATTAGAGAGGATTTAGAAGTTAGTCTGTCTCAAGTTAAACACATTTTAGCCACAAAAGATCAAGGGGAGTTGTTGCGTAGTGGGGTAAAAGTTGCGATCGTAGGTCGTCCAAATGTAGGTAAATCAAGCCTTTTAAATGCTTGGAGTAAAACCGATCGAGCTATTGTCACGGATTTACCCGGAACGACTCGTGATGTGGTAGAATCTCAGTTAGTGGTGCAAGGTATCCCCATTCAAGTTTTAGATACCGCAGGAATCAGGGAAACGGAAGACACTGTAGAAAAAATTGGGGTTGCTCGATCGTTACAAGCGGTATCCCAAGCGGATTTAATTTTATTTACCATCGATGCTAGTGTCGGATGGACTCTGGAGGATGAAGAAATTTATCGACAAATCAAAGACTTAAATCTGATCCTCGTCATCAATAAAACCGATATAGCACCATCAGAAGGGGTCAAATACCCCGATGAAATTAATCAAATAGTACCCACCGCAGGGGCACTCAATCAAGGCATATACGCCCTAGAAACTGCCATCATTGACACCATTAAAAAGGGAGAAACCACCGCAGGAGATTTAGATATTGCCATTAATCAACGTCAAGCCGCCGCCCTAACTCGTGCTAAAATTGCCCTGATTCAAGTACAAGAGACAATGGAAAATCAGTTACCCCTAGATTTTTGGACTATTGATTTACGCATTGCCATTCAAGCATTAGGGGAGATTACAGGGGAAGAAGTGACAGAATCTGTACTCGATCGAATTTTTAGCCGTTTTTGTATAGGGAAATAAGAAGTGAACTACCCGTTTCTAGCACCGATTAATCAAGTTATATCATAAACCTTAACACCTTCCTTCATCAAAAAAACTTTTTAACCAACCCCTAATTATCGATGAAAAACGGTTCTTGATTTTGGTATATTTAATGTATAAACCAACGATCTCAAACCAAAACTATATGATTACCCAGAAAATTTGTATGTGGGGAAATTCATTGGGAATTAGACTTCCTCAAGCCATAACTCAGCAAGTGAAATTACAAGAAGGGGAATTATTAAATATTGTTATTGAAGATAATAAAATTATCCTTACTCCAGCAAAACCAAAATATACCCTTGAGGAATTGCTGAAAAATGCCACCTCTGTCATGCAACATGATGAATTAGATTGGGGAGAATCTGTGGGAGAAGAAATGTGGTAAAAATTGATAATCGTATCCCCCAAAGAGGTGATATTATCAAACTCGAATTGAATCCTCGTACTGGTAGTGAACAATCAGGGTATCGTCCTGCTTTTGTTATATCTCCTATTACTTATAATCAAGTTTCTAAAATTATTTTAATTTGTCCGATTACCAGTCGTAAAAAAGGATGGGTTTTTGAAGTAGAATTACCGCCAGAAATGCAAACTCGTGGAGTGGTTTTAGTTGATCAAATTAGAGCTGTGGATTGTATCGCTAGACAAACTACTTTTGTTGAAGAATCCCCCTCATTTTTAATTGATGAAGTTTTAGCTAAATTACAAACTTTAGTAGCTTAAATAAAGTTAAAAATTAGGATAAAAACTATTAAAAGTTAAGAGATTTAGGGTTAACAGATGAACAAATTGCGGAGGCTTTAGAGATTTCGATCGAGTAAATAGATAATGTCATAAAATATAATTAAGATAATAAAATTAAAGAAAAAACGATGGAAAATACAAAAGTTATCTTAGGAAGAATCACCTTTAACCGTGAAATTATGGGGGGAAGGGCTTGTATTAGAGGAATGCGCATTACCGTCGCTTTAGTGTTAAAATTGTTGGCTAGTGATATGTCGATCGAAGAAATTTTAGAAGCCTATCCTTACCTAGAATTAGAAGATATACAAGCCTCCCTTAATTATGCCTCCTTGTTAGCTGATGAAAAAGTTTATTCTTTTGAGGAGAAAGTGGCATGAAATTTTTAGCAGACATGGGAGTATCACCTTTAACGGTTAAGGCTTTATCTCAGCAAGGATATGATGCTATTCATCTATCAGAAGAAGGCTTGTTTTATTTACCTGATTCCTTGATTATGTCAAAAGCAAAGGATGAAGGAAGAATAATTCTCACTTTCGATTTAGATTTTGGGGAATTGTTAGCTTTTAGTGGTGATTCTTTGCCAAGTGTGATTATTTTTCGATTAGAAAAAGCTAATCCTGATTATGTTTTATCTAAATTAAATCCTGTTTTACAAGAATGTCAAAATATACTAGAAAATGGTGTAATTATTACTATTAAAGATAGGAATTATCGAATTAGATATTTACCCGTTAAAAATTAGACATCTCTATTAATTGTCAAAACGAGGGCTTTAGCCCTTACTATAAACCATTAAAAATCTTTTCTTCCAGAAGTCTATTGAATAAAAATTAAGCTAAAATCAGTAAATCAAAACAAAGATTTTAGAATATGAGTTTTTTAAATCAACCCAAAAAAAGATCGATCGGCGTTATCTTAGCATTAATTGGTAGTGTAACCCCTGTGGTTGGTTTACATAAATTTTACTTAGGGCAACCTTTATGGGGTGTCATCTATTTTCTTCTCAGTTGGCAAAGTCCCATCGCCCGTATTGCTTGTGCGATCGATGTTGTATTGTATTTAACCCAAGATAATGACTTATTCACAGGGAGATTCAATAGTATAACTCCTTCATCTTCTCAGGCTCAACTAACAGTAAATCCCCAACAGGTGACAGAAATTGCCACAGCTATTAGGGAATTAGAAAAATTACGTCAAGAAGGGTTAATTTCTGAGTATGAATTTGAACAAAAACGCCGTGAATTATTAACATAAAAAACGATGTTTTGATTTTGTCATTGCTAGGCAATCTCAATCAAATTTGATTTCTGTTGCCAATGGGTAAGCTGTTAAACCGCTAGTTAATAATATTTGGTGTATGGTAGTTCACAATCACTCAAAAACTTTTTCGGTATCAGTAACAATGGCTTTACTTTCTCTTTCTCTGACAATAGTTAAACCTTCTTGTAATGCGGTAAGTCGATCGAGCATCCAGTGGTGTTCGGGAATTAATCCAGCAATACCTAATTTTTCTAAGCGACTTCTGACTTTACCCGTTGCACCAACTACGATAACCTCATGATTGTTGTCGATAGCCTCTTTAATGGCATTTTCTAAAGCCAGAGATGATGTTACCCCTAAAATTGGCACTTCAATTAAGTTAACTATCAATACATCATAATTAGCGATGGCATTATGTTCTCTGGATATTGCTTTGGCAACACCAAAGATCATGGGACCACTCAAGTGGAAGTATAATATTCGCCCTTCTGCTAAATCTAAGATTTGTTTTTCTTCGGGAGTGAGGGGAATTTCGTCATCGGCAGTACTAATAATTTTTACGGATTTCGATCGTAACTCCGAAAGTTTATCAATAGTTAAAATGTTAGCAATAAAAACACCTACCCCAACGGCTACCATTAAATCCACAAATACTGTTAAAGCGATAACCCCATATACGATCGCAGTAGCTTTGTATGAAATTTTGTGAACTCTTTTGAGGAAACCCCAATCCATAATATTGATACCCACCTTTAAAGCGATACCTGCCAACACTGCTAAGGGAATACTCGCCGTTAAAGGAGCTGCCCAAACTACTACTACAAATAACACTAAAGCACGAGTCAAACCAGATAATGCCGTAGTTGCACCCGTTTGAATGTTAACTACAGTTCCCATAGTTGCACCAGCACCAGCAATACCACCAAACAAACCAGAGAATAAATTGCCTAAGCCTTGCCCAATTAATTCTTTATTAGAATCATGCTCTGTACGGGTTAAACTATCAGCAACCACAGAAGTTAACAAAGCATCAATACAACCTAACATCCCCAATACTAAGGCGTTAAATACCATTGTACGCAATTGACTAGGCTCAAAAGTAGGGATTTGCAAAACGGGTAAACCAGTAGGAATTTCTCCAATACGGCGAATATCTGCATCTCCAAAGAATACCAAAGAAATCACTGTACAAAAAATTAGAGCTAATAGCTGAGGGGGTACAACACGCTTATATTTAGACGGCACAACATAAAGGATAACCACTGTCATCACGGCTAAAACTGTCTCTAAGGGTTGAATATTAGAGATGAGATTAGGGATATTTTGAATTGTACCGATAACTCCCCCTTTCGGACTAGCTTGACCCAAAAAAGGTGCAATTTGTAAAATAATCAGGATTAAACCGATACCCGTCATAAACCCTGAAATAACGGTATAGGGCATCATGGTAACGTATTTACCCAACTTGAGAAAGCCGAATAAAATTTGAAATAATCCCGCCATCATTACTACGGTAAAAGCCACCGCCATACCATTTTCTGGGTTAGTGGCGATCGAGTTTGCGATTACAGCAGTCATTACAACAGTCATCGGACCTGTAGGTTCAGAGATTAAAGTAGGAGTACCGCCAAACAGTGCCGCAAAAAAGCCCACTAAAACTGCTCCCCATAACCCTGCGGAAGCCCCAGCACCCGAAGCGATACCAAAAGCTAAAGCCATCGGTAAGGCGATGACGGCGGCGGTTAAACCCCCAAATACATCCCCTTGTATATTACGAAAATGAATTTTATTAGTAATTTGCATTGATAGTGTTATTTTTAATCAAGGTTTTTCAGTAGATTTTGCATAGAACAAAATCAATATTTTTTATATAAAATATAGTTAAAAATCTATAGCTAATATAATAAAGGAAAATATCCATAATGAATAGTCAGTTTTATTGATTTTTTTACAGCAAATATATAATATTTATTAATGTTACCATAAATACTGGGGAATAAATTATAAATAGAACTAAAAATATTGACAAATAAAGTTTTTTCGTTTAGCTTAACCTTTGACTAGGTATCAACTCTATTATAAATTATCATAATGATTGTTCCTTTAATTAGTGGTTTTATCGGTATTTTAATTAGTCTGTTTAGTTGGCTATTTTATCAAGAAAAATTAACTTTTTTACCTTCTAAGTTATTATTGTTCGGTAAGAAAAATAAATTAATTGTCCTGGGTTTAAATATTATCAGCTTAGGGTTATTTTTAGGATTAGTAGGTTTTTTCTTTAATTTTGGTGTTCTCTTTCGTTCTTTGCGTGTTTTTTTATTAATTATTGGATTTGTCTGTATCAAAAAATCTTTAAATCAAAATATAAATAATTTTCCTGATTTACCCTTATTTATTAAGGCAATTATCCAAATAAAAAGTATTCAAAGTTTACAAATATTTGCTGGTATCATTATTAGTTTTTTATTCTTAAAAAGTATTCTCGCTGTAGATTGGACAGGCGGTGATAGTTGGATGTATCAACTGCCTTTTGCCGCTCGTTTTTGGGGTTTAGTTTCTCCTGAACAATATATTTTTGAAGCGGAAAGAGAACCTTTTTATAATACAACCACAATGTTACCGAATATTTTACAGGGTTTTTTCTGGTATTTATTAGGAAAAAATCGTCCTCAAGGAGCAAATTTAGTTAGTTTTTTTAGTTTAATTGGCTATTTTATTTTTATTAAATATTATCTTAAAATTCCCTATTATTTATCGGTAATTGCTATTTTAGCTGTACCTTTAATTCACATTGCTACAACTTCTGCTTATGTGGATTTATTGACTAATGTCGGTTTTTCGATCGTACTAATCATAACCTATTTATTGTTTATTAAAGAAAATTTTATTAACTATAAAAATGTCTCAATGTTCATTTTAGGAGGATTTATTGCAGGGAATAGCAAATATTTATTAGTGCCTCCTTTAGCCTTAGTTATGGCTTTTGTTTTTGGTCGAATTTTATGGTTAATTTTTTATCGTTTTAATCCAGTAAACAGAGTCAAAAATATATTAATTTTATTAGTAACTATGGCAGGAACAAATGTGATTATTTTTCTTACTTCTGTGAAAAATATAATTTTATATCAAAATCCTTTTTATCCCTTAAAAATTACTATTTTAGGCTATGAATTAAATCATATTATTGTGCCTAGTGGTGATTATATGTCCGATAAAATTGCAGATATGTATCCTCTACAAAGATGGATTTTTTCTCTCTTAGAAATAGGTGCTTTTGACGATCGAAGGCCATGGCCTTGGACTGTAGCAATGGACTATGTGCCTCTTGATGCGGATAGTTTTGGTATGGGAGGATATTTTGCTATTTATGTTGTGTTTAACGTTGTTTTATTTGGCTGTTTATGTAGGTTAAATAATCCTGAAACTCGCACAGCTTTATACTTAGTTATTATCATGAGTGTTGTGACACCTTTTCTTCCTTTTGCCTATCAATTAAGATATTATATGTATTGGATAATAGTCTTAATTACTCTCAATTTATACTTATTAATTCAGCAGTATGAATTAACTAAAAATAGATGGTTAAAACCGCAAAATTATGCCTATGTCGGTATATTTGTGATGATGATTTTTACGACTCTTACTCGTTGGGATTATACCTATCCTAATGCTATGTCTTTAGAAAAGTTTATGATCGATCGAGTTGATCAAGATGTTATCACGATGTTAGAAGAAAAAAAAGAGGCTTGTTTAGTGGGTTTTACTCCCCTAACTTTTCTTTATAACTCCGCCTTTCATGAGGGCAAAAACTATACAGTGAAAGCAGAATTTAACCTCAGTAAAGAAGAAGTGACAGAAAAGTGCGGCGATCGACCTATAATTTATAAAGAATAACTATATTTTTTGATTAGAATTGTGGTTAAAAAAATAAATTTATGAAAATTCTACAAACAAAAGCCAAAATTCACAAAGGAGAATTAAAAACAAAAACTCCATTAAACATTCAAGATGGTGAAGTTGATATAGTCATTATTGCTCAAAATGATTCTGATGAATTTGAAACCATGCGTCAACAAGCTAAAGATAACGGCTATGATTCCCATGACAAAATTATGGATTTGATTCATCAAGTTAAATTAGAAATGCTTGAAGAAAAGGGAAGAGTCAATAATGTCTAATCTTAGGCGTTTATGTCTTGACACTAATGTTTATATAATTGGCATTCAAGATGTAAATTCACAGGAAGCTCAAATACTAAAAGCCATCGGATATTTTGGCAAAGAAGATAGTCAAATTAATGCTCAAATTCTTTTATCCCATGAAGTAATAGATCAAATACGCCGTGTAGGTAAATATTTATGGAATAAAGATAAGGCAGGTTTGGCTATTGGTTTAATTTGGTCAAGATTAGATTTTTATTATGTTAATGTTGATAATCAGTGGCGTAAATTATTGGCTAAAATCATTGATGAAGGTATTATCCCCACAGAAGATATAGAAATGTATTTAACAGCTAAATTGGGTTTATGTGATTGTTTTGTGTCATCAAATCGAGGATTAATCAAAGCTATTGCTGATTTTGAATGTTTAACCCCTTCTGAATTTATTATAAAATACTTGTAATCATTACTCATTTCTCATTACTCATTCCTAATTATTTATAATGGATTCTCTTGAATTATCAATCATTATGCCTTGTCTAAACGAGGCGGAAACCCTCGCTACCTGTATCAAAAAAGCTCAATGGTATCTGCAAGAATATCAAGTTACTGGAGAAGTTGTTATTGCGGATAATGGTAGTACTGATGGATCGCAAAATATTGCGATCGAACTAGGGGCAAGATTAGTTAATGTGAAAGAAAAAGGCTATGGTAGTGCGCTAATGGGAGGAATTATGGCAGCGCGAGGAGAATTTATTATCATGGCGGATGCTGATGATAGCTATGATTTTACTGCCTTAAATCCCTTCGTGGAGAAATTGAGAAGTGGTTATGACTTAGTGATGGGGAATCGTTTTAAGGGTGGGATTAAAGAGGGTGCGATGCCTTTTTTACACAAATATCTAGGGAATCCCGTTTTAACTTGGATAGGGAAATTGTTTTTTAAGAGTCCATGTAATGATTTTCATTGTGGTTTAAGGGGATTTCGTAAACAAGCTATTCTTGACTTAAATTTACGCACAACTGGCATGGAATTTGCTTCGGAAATGGTA